>NZ_JBUZWC010000003.1:0-243840 GCF_055329585.1 Virgibacillus sp. GM2-2
GCTAAAAAACGGCGGACATGTTTATTCGCACGGGTTTGCTGATAATCATACAGAACAACTGGCGAACTTTTTCGTCCTGTACGATATAACCACATATAAGAAGTTGATGTTGCTGGACGATCTGGTTCTGAAAGAACCTGCAACGTGGTCTCATCCGCGTGTAAAATATCCTGCTTGAGAAGGTGAGCATATAGTTCATCGTAAATGATGTTCAGCCACGTATTCGCACCATACATCATCCAGTTTGCCAAGGTTTGGCGTGGTATAGACAAACCAAATCGCTCTAGATGCTTCTCTTGACGATACAGCGGCATACTCTCCACATATTTTTGTGTCATCGTATAAGCCATCGCGGAAGCGGAAGCGAGGCTTCCTGGATAAACCGGTGCTGGCATCGACGCTGTCACAATTGGGGTTTCGATCCCATTGCGCTCACAATGACGGCAACTATACACATAGCGAATATGTTTCTTTACCTTCGCTTGTGCTGGAATAATGTCAATTTCTCGACGCACTTCCGTGCTCATTTCATGTAACGCACCGGCGCAACACGAACAGACCTGTTCCTCGGCTGGCAAACGATATTCAATCGTTTCCGTAGGCAGGTTTTCCAGCATCTGATCTCTTTGTCCACCCTTTTTCTTGCGTTGATAGGTAATGGTCTCGACAGTTGGTTCTTCAACCGTTTGATCTGTCGTAACCTCAGCTTCATTAAAAATGGATAATTGATCTGGATGGACCTTCTCACTAGAGGAGCCGAATTGACGCTGCTGGCTTAGGCGAAACTGTTCTTCATACCATTTTAGTTTCGCTTCCAACGCTTCGTTTTCCATTTCTAGCTTTTCGGTGCGCTCAATGTAATATTCAATTGATTCGTTTGATGGTTGCTCCGTCTTTTTCATACATTTAGTATACGAAAAAGAACCCGACCTGACTAGTCGAATTCCCATATTTCCATATTTCAAATAGTTATAGAATGGTACGTGTTGTCACTTCCCGGTGTGCCTTTTTCTGCTCGATTGGCAATCCGTCTAGTAACCAACGTAGTTGGCGTGGACTAATATCCATTGGATCCGTTTCCTTTTCGGATGGCCAATGAAATGTTCCGCGTTCCAATCGACGATAATGTAACCAAAATCCGTTGTGTTCCCATTGAAGAATTTTTAACTTATCCCGTTTCCGATTACAGAATACGAATAAACAAGGAGAAAAGGGATCAAGTTGAAAGCACTCTTTTACAATAACGGCGAGTCCATCAATGGACTTGCGAAGATCTGTACTGCCACGTGCTAGGTAAACCCGTTCATAGTGAAAATTGGTCAGCATGGATTTTGTAACACATGGATCACATCTGATAAAAGTGCACGATTGGTACCAGAGCGAACCTCGACAGAGATAGATCCAACATGAATAAAAATGGGATCCTGTCTAGGTAAGGCATTTACCGATTGATTGTTTACGTTCACTGCAAGCCACTGTGTATCAGATGAGGTAGTCTCATCACCTTCGAACTGTTTGATCCAGTAGTACATTTGATAATCCTTTATCTCTTGTACACGACACCATGCAGCTACACTTTCACCACTGGCTTTCCACGCATCGTAACGCTCTTTCCACTCTATTCGTTTATCTACTTTGGTCATCGACTAACCTCCCAATTAATTGCTAGGAAGATTATCGCATGAATGACCTAGCATTAATATGTGGGGAGTATTTGACGCTTACATCTGTACCACTAATCACAATCTGTAATTGTAATGTTTGTGAATCAGGAACAGTTGAATACAAAGGATTTCCTACTTGATCATATCCAGTTTGTATTTCCTTTGTAGGGTGAACCCATGTAAATCTAGTGTCTGTAATTGGCTTGTCCAATATTGTTGCACCTGTATCATCTCGTAATTGAACACGACTAACTCTATTCATAACATCTTCACGAACATATGTATAAGCCATTGCTGTTATTTCTGCCATTACTTATTACCACCTTTCAAATTATTAATATTTGTTTCTATACGTTCCAGTGAACCAACAATTTTACTTTGTACTAAATTCTGCTTTTCAATTTGCGTATATAATTTATCTTCACGTTCCTTTGATTCCTTGCGTGTTGTTATTAATAACCATACAAATAACACCGCAAAGATTCCTTGTGACAACCATACGTCTATTGGAATACTTGTTAAATCCATTTCTTACACCCCCTAAAAATAATGATCATATATATGATGAATAAATATGAATAAAAAAATAAGAGTAGCCAATACGACTACTCACAGAAAGTTGAAGTCAAGATGTGAACCTTGACTAAGGTAAAATTAGGAAGATAATAATGAAATACAACTCTCATTATTACAGGGTTAATAAACCCATTTAAACATTCAAACTTCCGACCAGCGTCGGCAAATCTTTAAATTGAGTGTCTAAATCGAATTATTAACTTCTGTCACTAGTACAATTTACCGACACATTTTAGAACGTCAGTATTCATGCGTGTTTTGAGCATTTTCTAAATGGTAAAAATAACTTCACATTTTCAGGATACCTATAAAGATAAATAAGGTTCTAATAGTGGTAGTTTTTGTATCTCTTTCATATATACTATTTACCGATAAACGCTGTATCCTTTGTATATCAAGAAGTTTAAGATTTCTCTAAATCAAACATTCTCTTATTTCTATCACTAGTACTTTTTGCCAATAACTCCTAAAATCTTTGGGAGACAAGAGGTTTGAGATTTCTCTATTTATACACGTTTTTTATTAGCCCTGTATTCCCTTTGTTTTTTTCATCTACGCTTGCGTATTCGTTCCCTTAGAGACCATCGAACTTTTCACAAGAATGTTGATAAATCAATGTTATTGTGATTTTGGTAAATATATACATTAGACGAACTTATTGATACGCAAGGGGTACAAGGATTTTCCAGAATCGAACTCTTATCTAGTAGTGTTCCACCATTTTCTTTTACCATTAGACGACCTTGAAAACGCCTGATATGACTACGTTTAAAAATTTTCACCTTACAAAATATTAATAAATTTACACCTTTTTTTATTCTTCCTTTAAAGGGTATTATCTCAATAATAGACAAACATGTTGATATGATTAAGTTTAAGACGTACTTTTTACATTTGTTCATGTTTTATTTTCGTTCACTTCCTTTAAAGACGATCCGTGAAAAAATCTGTATCTGTTGGTACGTAAGAGAAAGAAGATAACTGTTTAATTTCTATTTTATGTAAAAACTCATGAATCCTTTGGCAGATAAGGATTTCAGCGCTTTTCTATTTCGAACATTACTTGTTTCCTTTAAAGACGATCCACAAAAAATCATTATTAAGCCACATCATATCTATCTTAATAGCCAATTTTTACACCACTAAATGTGCATGACTTTATGATAATACCTAATATGACTTGGTTTTGAGCATGTTCTATTTTCCTAAATTACTTCCTTTAAAGACGATCCGTGAAAATGATAATATCTGGTGCTCTAACCCTTGTGTGGCAAGGGATTTGTAATGGAAAATGATTATGTGCAAATGTGCTCTTAATCGTAACATACGTCATATCAAGGATTTTGAGGGTTTCTAAACTTCTAGTTATTATTCCTTTATGGTGAAGTTACGAAAGTCCGCCAAACATAGTTGTACCAAGTATTTTGAGATTCGTGAAAAATTTTTTCTGAGATAAACCCTATATATCAACGGTTCATAGATTTTCTAAACCCTTAACATTTTCTCCTTCTTCTATCACTAGTACAACTTACCAGTAAACGCTGAATCCTTTGGTAGAGTAGATGTTTCAAGGATTAACTCTGTTGGACACTCCTATTAAGAAACATAAGGTTCTATTTTCCTAAATGGTAATATTTTTATCACTATCATATATACAAATAATCCAACAATCACTGTATCCGTTGGGGGACAAGAGATTTAAGATTTGTCTAAACTTCTAGTATTATTTCTTGGTATCCTATTAAGATAAATAAAAGCAACTGTATGACGTTTACTGTTGTATCTATTTATACAAATACAATACTGAGCCATTAATATCAGCGTTTAAATATTAATCCAGTCCAAATATATTACAACAAAAGAAAAACGCCCTATTCGTGTCTCAGGACGTTTAAAGATAATGTAATTTATTTCTTGGTATCCTATTAAGATAAATATCATCTATTTATACACGATTTTTTGATTTCCTATTAAGATAAATAAGGTTCTATTTTATAACACCTTTATTTCTTGTTATACCTATTAAGATAAATACCACTAATTGTTTACATTCCTATTAAGATAAATAAGGTTCTAAATATTCTTAATTCTTTTTATTTAGTTACAAATGGATTATGAAGTTTTTCTGACCATTTCTTTAATAATTCATAATCATCTTTATCAGGATTTAGTATAATATAGTGGTCTAAAGCAGTAACCAGTGACGCAACCTCTAAATATGATCCATTCATTTCAATTTTTCCATTTACATTTTTCACTTCCATTAGTATGCCCCCTTATTCAAATTCATAAGTGGACTACTAGATAATGCTTTGTCACCTAATTCGCTATCCTGAAGTGTTTGTAAGTATCGTTGTGTAGTAGATACATCAGAATGTCCAAGCAATCTGCTTAAACTATACAAATCAATACCTGCCATGATGGACTGTACAGCGAAATAATGACGAAACATGTGCGGAGAAACTCTTTTCCCCTTTATTCCTACTCGATCAGACGCTTCAATAACAAGATTATAAACTGCTACGGTTGACATTGATTTCCCTTGATATGCAAGAAAATAATTATCGTTGTATTTGATCCTGTTTTTGAAATACTGTTTTTTAATACGTTCATAGCGTATCAGTATCTTTTTGAGTGCAGGACTGACAAATACCATACGTTCTTTGTTTCCTTTACCATATACCTTTATTTTTGTATCGTATACACTACTTTCTTTTAATCCTGCTATTTCCATTGCACGTAAACCACAATCTGACATCATAGCAATTATTGCTTTGTTTCTAACTTCTAAATAATCCTTGTTGTTAAAGGATTCCATCATACTAACTACTTCTCTTGTAGTAAGTCCAGTAAGTAATAGTTTAGGAAGTTTTGGCAACGTTACTTTATTCATTGGGTTCTCGGTAATGTATTCTTCTTTTATACACCAGTTAAAGAACGCTTTGACCATTTTAGCCATTGATATAATACTTTGTGCTTTAAGACCTTGTTTTGAGCGTACATAGGACTTTAAATCATGGCTTGTAACTGATTCTAAATCAACTATTCCTCTTTTTTCTTTCAGGAATACTTTTAACTGCTTATACTCCTGATTCTTGTTGATCATTGTCTTTTTGGTGAAATTACGTGCTAAACAATGATAACGGTATTCTTCCAAAGCATCTTCTAACAACATAAAAACCACTCCCTCTGATTGATTTTTCATCAGAAAAAGTGGCTTTTAGAAAAATTAACCAAATATTATATAGTGTCCTAAGAAAAATTAAGCCAACACTATTTTCGACAAAGAACATTTTTATGATAAAACACTGTAACCCTTGTTGTATCAGCGTTTACTTACCTTGTTGATTGTTCATTGCACGCATCATTTGATTAATTTTCTTTTGTGATGGTTTTTGACCCATTTGCATCATCATCGTTCTAAGCATTTGTTCATTAATTGGTGGGTTTTTCTTTAAGTAATTCATCATATATTTTCTTGCAATGAAGAATCCAAGAGCAACACCAACAATAAGAGCCAATATAGCAATTAATACGACCCAAATCGTGCCCATTTTCAAGCTTCCCCCTTCATGTTGTCTCTCATACAGTATAGTAAATCAAAGAGTAGAATACAATACTTGCTTGTACAAATCATTCTGCATCTTTGTTACTGGAGAAATCCAACCATAGTTATTTACATTCTGTTCTAAAACAAATAAGGATGGATGGAATAATTGCAAAATCGGAAATAACAATATTTCTGCATCGTGAAGCATTTCACAACGAAAGTCTATCTGTTTTTCTTTAATATGTAAAGAAATATAATAGTTATCCTGCTCAATTTCTAACGCATTATTACCATCTTTTACATTAGCCTTGTTATTATACAATGATTTAATTTTATTATTCAACTCTTTTGGTGAAAAAATGCAAGTTAGGTCATCAAACTGTTCAGTTATCACCTGACTTTTATTGGTTTCATGGTATTGTTTTAAAAAACGATAAAGAATATCACTTTTATAGTAGTAACGTAGTGCAAATTCATTTTTAATAGCGAATATAGAATAAGTATGCAACAATATCACTCCTTTTTTCATATAATAGCGTATGCTACTTCAAAAAAATGTCAGAATAGGTTGCATTAATACACTAGTTTTGTCGAGAATAAAAAACTACTTATTATTAATCAATTTTAATGGTTAGAAAATGACCAAGTTTTAATGCGAAAGCCTTCGTTGCCCTTATACTGATATCCATAAAATCAGTGCTTAGATAAACTCGGCATTCGCCTCGCCCTTAATAGCGAATGTCGAAGTTTTTCTTATAAGGTCTACCATAATTTATACTTTCTGACGTTATAAAAAAGAGATTCCAACTGATGCTGGAATCTCCTTAATCCTTACTTAATTAGCTTTTCTACGTGTTGTACAACATTTTCAACTGTAAATCCGTACTCTTCCATAACTTTCTCACCATTTGCTGAAGCACCAAATGTGTCAATTCCAATAACTGCCCCTTGGTCCCCAACAAAGCGTTCCCAACCAAACGGTGAAGCCATTTCGATAGCAATACGACTTTTCACTTCTGGTAGAATTACTTCATTTTGGTAAGAAGGATCTTGTTCCATAAAACGATCCCATGATGGCATGCTTACTACATTTACATGAATATCTTTTGATTCTAATTCTTTCTGTGCTCGAATTGCCAACTGAACCTCTGATCCAGTTGCAAGTAACAACGCATCTGGTGTATCTTTCTTAGATTTACTTATCACATATGCTCCACGCTTAACCCCTTCATATGCATGTTGTTTTGTACCTTCTAAAGTCGGTAAGTCTTGTCTAGTTAATACGAGAGCAGTCGGTTTGTTGGTTGATTCAAGTGCTAAGCGCCATGCTGCCTGAGTCTCGTTTCCATCTGCTGGACGAATTAATGATAACCCAGGCATTGCACGGAACGCTGGTAAATGCTCAATCGGTTCGTGTGTAGGTCCATCTTCACCTACAGCGATTGAATCATGTGTAAACACATAAGTAACTGGTAGATTCATGATCGCTGATAAACGTACAGCTGGACGTAAATAATCACTAAACACAAAGAATGTACCAGCGTAGACTTTCAATCCGCCATGTAGCGCCATACCATTAAGTGCAGCAGCCATGGCGAATTCACGAACCCCGAACCAAATATTTTTTCCTGCATAATTTACTCGAGAGAAATCTTCTTGATTTTTGACAGATGTTTTATTTGATCCTGCTAAATCTGCACTTCCACCAAAGAAATTAGGTACTGTGTTTGCAATTGCATTTAACACCTCACCGGATGAAGCGCGTGTCGCTAACTTATCCTTGTTCGGCTCATAACTCGGCAGTTCTTTTTCCCAATCTACTGGAAGTTCACCTGACATTGCCAATGCTAATTTTTTGCCGTCTTCAGGGTATTTTTCATTGTAAGTGTCTAGTAATTGATTCCAATTTGCTTCTGCATCAGCACCGTTTTTACCTATTTTTTCATTGAAGTCAGCGTAAACTTCCTCAGGAACGTGAAAGTCTTTATGTGTCCATTTATACGTTTCCTTCGTAAGCTTCACTTCATCAGCACCTAATGGTGAACCATGCGATGCTGAAGATGCTGATTTATTAGGGGAACCATAACCAATTACAGTTTTCACTTCAATAAGTGTCGGTTGTTCAACATTGTCACGAGCTTCTTTTATTGCATTTCGCAATGCAGTAAGATCATTGCCATCCTCCACTCGTAGAACTTGCCATCCATAAGCTTTAAAACGTTCTTCTGTATTGTCGGAAAAAGAACGATCTAATTCTCCGTCAAGTGAAATATCATTTGAATCATACAAAGCAATTAATTTACCTAAACCAAGGTGTCCAGCTAATGAAGCTGCTTCGTGTGAGATACCTTCCATTAAGTCGCCGTCACTAACGAGTGCATACGTATAATGATCAACGATCGATAAATCGTCCTTATTAAATGTACCAGCCAGATGTGCCTCTGCCATTGCCATTCCGACAGACATGGCAATACCCTGTCCTAATGGTCCAGTTGTAGCCTCTACTCCATCTGTATGGTGAACCTCAGGATGACCCGGAGTTCTTGAATTCCATTGTCTAAAATTCTTTAAATCATCGATTGTTACATCAAAACCAGATAAGTGAAGTAAGCTATATAAAAGCATAGATCCATGACCTGCAGATAAAACGAATCGGTCTCTGTTAAACCATTTTGAATTCTTTGGATTCTGATTCATAAAATCTGTCCATAATGTGTACGCCATCGGGGCCGCACCCATTGGTAAACCCGGATGTCCTGAATTAGCATTTTCAATAGCATCGATTGACAATGTACGAATAGTATTTATTGATAAGTTCTCTACGTTTGTTGACATAAAATTCCCCTTTCTTGTCGAAACTTGTTTTGTCCTACTCAATTCTATAATGAAAAACAAGTTGTAACAAGTATGATTTTCTATTATCGTATCCATATTTCATGTTTTCATTTCTATTGATTGTTATTATTCTTTTTTTGTAGATCTTTTACCTTTTTGGGTGTTACATCATTTCCTTCTGGATCCATAACAGTCATCGTTTTAAATTGGTTTTTAAATGATGAACGTACATTATTTAAATATTCTTTTCTAAGTTTTTTTTGTTCCTGTTTTTCTTTTTCTGTTAATCCTTCCGCTTTAGCCTTTTTTGCTAGTAGATTTATACGCTCTAATTTCTCCTTCGATATCAAGGCTATACCTCCTCTGTACAATTAAATATATATCGTTGTTCACTCGTCATTTAACGTGTATTTTGTACACTTGATTTTTGAAAGATTGGCTTATCACCATGACATAAGGCCAATGCCTTCGTTGCTCTTATACTGATCTCCTTTATACTTCCTGTCAGTGTGAAGAAAATATAAAAAGCAAGAACTTTTACGAGTCCCTGCTTTACTATCTTACCGTTCTATATATGTTTATTCAAGAATTTAGAAATTCTTGATATCGTCTATGAACCGTTGCCTTTGAAACATCAAATCCAAGTCCCCTCAACGTCGAGGCAATTTCGTTAAAGGTTAATTTTTTTTCTCGTAATCGAACAACTTCTTCAATTGGAAAATTCTTTCGTTCCCGCCCATGTGCTTTATTATGATTTGATAGGTTATCTCCTGGTCGATAACCTTCTTGTATTGCCTTATTCATGCCTCTTTTTATTTTTGTATTATGAATTTTTCGTTGATATTCTTCAACAATTCCAACTATCTGTAATACCATCGAGTCTGACTCAGTGAGTTCAAGTTCACCATTATGAATTGATGAGTATATGGTTACATTCAATTTTTTTAGTTGATGAAACAATGCGATTTTTGTATTGCCGCGTCCTAATCTTGTTTCATCCTGCACAAGTAAATATTCAGCTTTATGATTTGTGAAGTACTCTAACATCTCAAATATTCCATCACGCTCTATTTCGTAACCACTAGCCTGTTCCTTTATGATAGCTACTACCGTAAAACCTGAAGCTTTTGCTAACTGAAGTAATTCTTGCTCTTGTCGTGCTATAGATGTCTCTTGTGTTTGTTTGTCTGTACTTACTCGACAATAGATGATTGTTTTCATAATCAATTCTCTCCGATAAGTTGAATTAACGATTTGTAATTATGCACTTGATACCATTGAAAAGTATAAAAATGCTAGAGTTAATCCGAAAGCTATTAAATAAAATGCATCTGTTTTTGTTATATTACTAAACATATGATCATCCCTTTCTGATTATAGGAACCTTTGTTCGCTTTATCTATTTATTAGAATACACCCGAACATATGGTCTTGTCAACATTTTTTCGAACGAATGTTTGCTTTCCTTTAAAATCAGTGATAAACTATCAGTAATAAATCCTATGCGTGAGGTGTTAGATAGATGACAAAACTATCAAAAAGACAAGAGAAAATTCTTGAGTATATTAAAGATGAAGTTAGCAAGAAAGGTTATCCACCTTCTGTTAGGGAAATTGCAGAAGCTGTTGGTCTAGCATCTAGTTCAACCGTACATGGTCATTTATCCCGCTTAGAAAGTAAAGGTTATATAAGAAGAGACCCTACTAAACCACGTGCAATTGAAGTACTAGATTTGTCATTGGAAAATAACGTACCAAAAGATGCAGTTAGGTACGCTCCCGTTATTGGTAAAGTCACAGCAGGTATTCCTATCACAGCTGTAGAAAATATTGATGAATTTATTCCACTACCAAGCTCTTCTTCTTCACCAGACGATATTATTTTTGTTTTAGAGATTCAAGGAGAGAGCATGATTGAGGCTGGAATACTTGATGGAGATAAGGTAATTGTTAAACAACAAAACACGGCTCAAAACGGTGATATTGTAGTGGCAATGACAGATGAAGATGAAGCTACTGTAAAACGATTCTTTAAGGAAAAGGATCATATTCGCTTACAACCTGAAAACGCGACAATGGAACCTTTGATTTATCAAAATGTAACAATACTTGGCAAGGTTACTGGACTGCATAGAACAATTCATTAAAACCATAAAAACCCTTGATGCATCTAATTGCACAAAGGGTTTTTTAATTAGAAAATGACCAGATGAGCGTAACACGATATAATCTCAACATACAGTCATTAACCAAAGTTTTGGAATTATTATTTGCCTGTTATTTTTTCTCATTAGAATTAAGTTAGGTACAAGCTTGCTTAATACCAAAAGTCATTATTAATTCGATTTCTTCTTCTCCTGCGCTTACAACAGTCACAATCGCAATTGTCATCCTGTTCTTGGTCGAGACCATCATACTCCCTTTCTCTTTTATCCTCAACAAGCTGTCGCATACGATTACGCTCCTGAAAGAATTTGTTACTTCTATATCCCATGCAATCACCTCCCAGTAGGGTATAGTATGAATTTGAGTCAATAGTGTAACGGCGTTTATACCATTAAAAATATCCGATTGGAAGTCTAACCATGAAAAAACAGTCCAATTTATAAATTGGACTGTTTTTTACATGTTTGGAAAGGGTTTTTCGTGTAGCTTATGACTACTTACCTGATCATTTTAATTAATAGCTTGTCAAATATTGTTCTCTTTCCCAAGGATGGACAGTAGTACGGAACATATCCCATTCAATTTCTTTTGCTTCTACAAAATGTTCATACAAGTGATCACCAAGAGCCTCTTTAATAATTTCATCCTGTTCAAGTTCTTTAAGAGCATCCATTAACGTTGCAGGAAGATCTTTTACGCCATTTTTTACTCGCTCTGCTTTATCCATAGCGTAAATATTACGGTCAACTGGCTTAGGTGGTTGTAGTTTATTTTCAATACCATCCAGTCCAGCTGCTAGCAATACAGCCATAGCTAAATATGGATTTGCAGCAGGGTCCACACTTCGTACTTCCATTCGAGTACTCAAACCTCTTGAATAAGGAATACGTACTAAAGGGCTACGGTTTTGACCGGACCAAGCAACATAACAAGGTGCTTCATAGCCTGGGACTAAACGCTTATATGAATTTACTGTAGGATTTGTAACTGCAGTAAAGTTCGTTGCGTGTTTAATAATTCCGGCAGTAAATTGAAACATTAGCTCACTAAGTTCCATATCTCCCTTTTCATCATAAAACATATTTTGATTCCCTTTAAACAAGGACATGTTTACATGCATTCCAGATCCATTTACACCGAATAACGGTTTTGGCATAAACGTTGCGTGTAGATTATGTTTACGCGCAATTGTTTTTACTACTAACTTAAAGGTTTGTATATCATCTGCATGTTTAACCGCATCAGAATATTTAAAGTCAATTTCATGTTGCCCAGGTGCTACCTCGTGATGGGAAGCCTCAATTTCAAATCCCATTTCTTCTAATTCCAGTACGATGTCACGACGACAATTTTCTCCTAAATCAGTAGGAGCAAGGTCGAAGTACCCACCTCTATCATTTAATTCTAGTGAAGGATCACCTTTTTCGTCTAGCTTAAACAAGAAAAACTCAGGCTCTGTTCCAATATTAAAAGCATCAAATCCTAGTTTCTCCATCTTTTTAAGGTTACGTTTTAAATTATATCTAGGACAACCTTCAAATGGAGTACCATCTGGATTATAAATATCACATATAAATCGTGCTACTTTACCTTTATCTGAAGTCCATGGATAGACAACAAATGTGTCTAAATCAGGATGTAAATACATGTCTGATTCTTCAATACGTACAAAGCCTTCAATTGATGATCCATCAAACATCATTTTATTATCTAATGCTTTGTCCAGCTGGCTAAGTGGAATTTCAACATTTTTGATTGTTCCTAGCATGTCTGTAAACTGCAAGCGAACAAAGCGGACATTTTCCTCCTCAATTTTTTGTAAGATTTTTTTCTTCGTCATTTCTGAACTCATGGTTCATCCTCCTTGGATTAAATGCAATTTTATTTTAATGAAAAAATCTTGATAACTCACCTTGTCGTAAACTTGATTTACCAAACCGTCCTGCTTCAAACAATTCTTGTCTTAGCATTTTTCTTAACTCTCGGTCAGTAAGTTCAGTTGGCTTTTCTTCAACAGAATCCTCCTGGTTAACAGTTGGATCTAACATTATTTTCACTCCAGCCAAATTAACCCCTTTATCAAGCAGGTTCTTAATTTCTAACAGACGATCAACGTCGTTGAATGAAAATAATCGTTGATTTCCAGTTGTTCTAGCTGGCTGAATTAAGCCATTATCTTCATAGTATCTAATTTGTCGTGCTGTTAATTCAGTTAGTTTCATAACAGTTCCTATTGCAAATAAGGGCATCGAACGGCGATCCTGATCATTCATTGGATACCCTCCTTCTTTAATAATATACAAACAGTATATGTTATGTAAGATTATTTGTCAAACAAATGTTAGGTTTCCTTACATGTAAATTCAAATTAAAAAAGAGTCGCAATGCAACCCTTTATCTTTTACCCTATTTTCAATCAGTTAATCATTATTTTTAATATTTTTTATCGATTCCATTAAAGCAATCTTGACATGTTCGTATGTTAATCCACCTTGCACAAAGGCTGTATATGGTTCGCGTATGGGACCATCAGCTGTTAATTCAAGACTTGCCCCTTGGATGAACGTTCCTGCTGCCATTATTACTTTACTGTCGTAACCGGGCATTTCACTAGGATGTGGTGTAACAAATGAATTTACCGGAGAATTTTGTTGGATCGTTTGGCAAAAAGCTATCATTTGTTCGGCGGTTTTAAATGTTACCGATTGAATCAGATCCGTGCGATGTGATTGATAATGTGGATTTGATGTAAATCCACATAATTCAAGTAATCTTGCAGTAAAAATAGCTCCTTTTAGTGCCTCGCCAACCATGTGAGGTGCCCAAAATAATCCTTGGAACATCTCTTGTAACATATTCAATGTTGCACCGGTCTCTTTTCCAAGTCCAGGTGCAGTTAAACGATGTGCACACTTCTCTACAAGTTCTTTTTTACCAACAATATAGCCACCTGCACGAACAATTCCACCACCAGGATTTTTTATTAAAGAACCAGCAATAATATCCGCCCCAACATGAAGTGGTTCCATATCTTCAACAAACTCCCCATAACAATTATCCACGAATACGATGATATTAGGGTTAATATTTTTAATAAATTGCACCATCTCACGAATTTGTTCTATAGAAAACGATGGACGATCCGCATATCCTTTTGAACGCTGAATCCCAATTACTTTGGTTTGTTTAGAAATTGCTTGTTTGACTTGTCGAAAATTAATAACTTGATTATCCAATAGGTCTATCTCTTTATACGTAATATCATAATTGCGTAATGACCCAGTATCATGATCAACCTTTCCAATTACACCTTCTAATGTGTCGTAAGGTTTTCCGGTAATATACACTAATTCATCACCTGGTCGTAATAAACCAAACAATGTAGTCGATATTGCGTGGGTACCAGAGACAATTTGTGGGCGGACGAGCGCATCCTCCCCACCGAATACGTCAGCATAAACCTTTTCGAGTGTTTCTCTTCCATAGTCATCATAACCATAACCAGTAGTTGCATTAAAATGACTGTCACTAACACGATTTCGTTTAAATGCATCTAATACACGTTTTTGATTTTTTTCTACGATTACCGCCACTTGTTCATGCTGTATCTTACAATCTTGCTCTGCTTCTTTTGCTAAGTTTTCGATCATGGATTGATTACTGCTCCTTTAACATGCTTACTAGCGGATGGTCTTGCTTAACATAACCACTAATTATATATTTGTCTTGTACCTCATCAAATTCTCTATCTTTCATTATTGTTTCATGCTCTAGTCTGTGAATCATTTTACCTTCATTTGGGTCAAGCATAGTAGAATACCATTCCCAATCTGCTTCTAAAATGGATTCGATTTTCTCAAACAGACGTGTAATATCCTGTTTATCGAATGCACTAATTGTGATATACGGATGGTTATTTGGTATAAAGTCATCACTCATTTTGTCTTTTTTATTGTATACGGTAAGCATCGGAATATATGTCGCATCCAATTCTTCTAGCAATTTTTGCACCGTCCGTTGATGCTGTTCTTTATCAGGATGTGAGCCATCAACTACATGTAAAATAAAATCAGCTTCCGTAACTTCCTCCAAGGTGGAACGGAATGCAGCAATTAACGATGTGGGTAGATCCTGCAAAAATCCAACCGTATCGGTCACTAGTGCATGAAATCCTGATGGAAGCTGAAAGTGTCTTGTAAGTGGGTCCAATGTAGCAAACAATTGATCTTCTTCCAGAGATTGTTCTTTTGTAATTCGATTAAATAAAGTAGATTTCCCTGCATTTGTATAGCCGACAATTGCAATTTGAAATGCTTGATTGGTTTTTCTACGTTTACGATACTGTTCTCGCTGACTTACGACTACTTTAAATCGTCGTTTAATATCGTAAATCCGACGTCTAATATGACGTTGATCTGTCTCTAATTTCGTTTCACCTGGTCCTCTTGTTCCAATACCTGCTCCCAAACGAGAAAGTTGCGTCCCTTGACCACGCAATCTAGGTAATAAATATTCAAGTTGAGCAAGCTCAACTTGGAGCTTTCCCTCTTTTGTTTTTGCACGCATTGCAAAGATATCAAGTATTAACTGACTTCGATCTATTAATCGAACTCCAAATCGATCAGATAAATTGCGAGATTGACCGGCAGATAACTCATCGTTGGATATTACTAAGTCAATTTCCAACTCTTCAATTTCTTGGCAAATTTCTTCTATTTTTCCCTCACCAATATAGTAAGCAGGGTGGATTCTATTTCTATTTTGAGTTACAGTTTTTCTAACCAATCCGCCCGCGGTTTCACATAACGAAGATAACTCTTGTAAGGAAGACTCAAAATGTTCATCTGTTTGTTCTGGATGTTTAACAGCAATAATTAATATTTGTTCCTGCATAAGTATCTGACCTCTTTTCTGACTATCCTTATAATAGCAAAGTAAAAACCTTATCACAATTTGTAGGATAAGGTTTTATTAGCTTTCCATTATAAATATTAATTATTAAAAACCAAATCTTGTTTGGTTAACGTAATTAAATCGTCTGTAGAGTATTTATTTTGATGCAAAATACGAATTGCTTGCTTTCGAATTGATTTTTCAATAACGTTTCGAACAAATCGAGCATTAGAAAAATTGTGGGAATCATTCTGTTTTTCAAGTATTAATTGTTCACGCAATTTCCATTCCGCTTCCTTCGTTAGTCGATATTCGCGATCTTGGAGCATTTTGTTACCAATTTGCATTAATTGATCTATCGGATAATCATCAAAATCAAGAATAAATGGAAATCTTGATTTTAGTCCTGGATTTAAGAGTAAAAATCGTTCCATTTCATACGGGTAACCAGCTAGTATTAAAACAAAGTCATCGTGATTATCCTCCATATGCTTTACTAATGTATCGATTGCCTCTTTCCCAAAATCTTTTTCACCACCTCGAGCAAGAGAATAAGCTTCATCAATGAACAATATTCCCCCGGCAGCTTTTTGAATTACAGCTCTTGTCTTTTGGGCGGTTTGCCCGATGTATTCGCCGACTAAATCTGCACGTTCTGCTTCAATGAAATGTCCTTTTGAAAGAATGTTCATATCATAATAAACAGATGCTAATTTTCTAGCTACTGTTGTTTTTCCAGTTCCAGGATTACCTTTGAATAACATGTGAAGTACCTGGTTAGTAGAATTAAGCCCAATTTGTTTCCTTTTTTCATTTATGGCAATCATTGCATATATCTCTTTTATTGAATGTTTTAAGTAGTCCATCCCGATGAATGATGAGAATTCCTTGTCAATATGATAAAAAGGACTGTTTTCATTTGATGTAACTCGCTGTTCAGATTCGACTTTTATTCCTTGTTTATCATAAAGTACAATGTTAATTTGGCCATTTTTATTTTGCATCATTTGCGATTCCAAATCATCACCCCTTAGTCATTTTAGTATACGCACCGAATGAAAAAGTTGTGACAAACGCCCATATTTATTAAAAAGTAAACTAACCTAAGAATTTTTAAACTAGATGTAAAATGCGAGGTAGAAAATTTGTTTATCGTAACTACATCGTTAAATTCCGCTTCGAACTAGGCAAGGAAGTAATATTTTTGAGCATACTGGAATGAATACATGTAGGATAACAGCTAGCGGACATACAATTCCTTATTTCTGAAAAATAAGAGTAAATGTGGTAGTTATCGGACTCAGGATGTCTTATTTGGGTTAAAACAGTTAAGAATCATGTTTTTTAGCTGAATAAGGTATCGTGTGTCCGATAATCTTCAAAATAACTCTAAAAAAGGTAAATAAGGCATCCTGAGTCCGTTTAACCCATAAAACACATCCGAAAAGTAAAAATAAGGACTTCTGTGTCTGCTACTGAATATACTCCACTAACTCAGGTGGATTACTTTGCAGTTCATCAAATTTTATGCTAAATAGGAATAACTGCAACAAAATAAGACGTTCACAAGTGAGTGAACGTCTTTTGTTCTTACTCTTTATCCAAAGATACGTTTTTAACAGGAGCAAACGTAGAAATCGCATGTTTGAAAATAAGTTGTTGTTTACCGTCCGTCTCAAGTAAGACAGTAAAGTTATCAAAAGCTTTAACGACCCCTCTTAATTGAAATCCATTAAGTAAAAACACAGTGACCGAAATGTGATCTTTACGTAGTTGATTTAAGTATTGCTCTTGAATGTTTACCGATTGAGCCATTGCACATCCTCCTTTTTCTATCTATATATTATTTACTTCTACTTTTATCTCAACATTCCTGCTAAATCCGTTAAAATTGTTTGAAATTTTTCATCAATTGTATTAGGTGTTACAGTATACCATGAAACGTCCATTTTATTTTTAAACCATGTATATTGACGTTTTGCAAATCTTCTTGAGTTCCGTTTAAGTAATTCAATTGCGTATTCTAAAGCGTATTCTCCTTTGAAATATGGAATAAACTCTTTATAGCCGATGGCACGCATAGATTGATGATTCTCTAAACCCATTTCATACAGTCTTTTCACTTCTACTAGCAGTCCATTTTGGACCATATGATCCACTCGTTGATTAATCCGTTTGTATAGTAATGATCTCTCCATCTCTAATCCGATAAGAATTGGTTTATATGATGAATCTTTTTGTTCTGCTTGGTATTCGGACATCGTTTTACCGGTACTTTCATATATTTCAATCGCTCGGATAAGTCTACGATGATTGTTTGGATGAATTTTTGAAGCCTGGATAGGGTCAATTTGTTTTAATCGGTTGTGTAAAAAAGAAGCACCATATTTTTTCAATTCATCTTCTATCTTGGCTGTGTGTTTTGGGTCTCTTGCATCATCAGCAAAGTTATAATTATATAATGTAGATTGAATATAAAGCCCACTTCCACCAACAATTATCGGTAATCGTTTTTTCTCGGTAATCTCATTTATATATTCTTTTACATTACGCTGAAAATCTGCCACTGAATATTCCTCATCGGGTTGTTTAATATCGATTAAATAATGAGGAATTGTTTCTTTTTCATCTTCAGAAATTTTTGCAGTTCCGATATCCATTCCTTTATAGACTTGCATCGAATCGCCACTTATTATTTCACCATTAAATTGCTTGGCAAGTTCAATACTTAATTTCGTTTTTCCTACAGCCGTAGGTCCCACAATGGCAACAACATTTGGTTTCATAAATTCCTCCTAGTTACATTACACGTTTAAACATTTTCTCCAATTCATAAGAAGAAAAATGCACAATTATTGGACGTCCATGCGGACATGTAAAAGGATCGGTCGTCTTACGCAAATCCTCTAATAGATGAAACATGTCTTTTTCATTTAAATAATGGTTTGCCTTAATGGAACCTTTACATGACATCATAATAGCGGCTTCCTCACGAACTGTCTCAATTGATACGGATTCATCCGACATTATCTGATCAACCATTTCTCGAATTACTTCTTCCTCGTAACCTGCTGGAAACCATACAGGATGTGAACGGATAATATACGTTTGGTTTCCAAATTCTTCAAAAAATAATCCTACTTTATTAAATTCATCTCTATACTGGTCAATAAATATAGATTCTTGTCTTGAAAATTCAAATGTCATAGGTATCAATAGCTCTTGTACAGTATTCTCAGCTTTACCTAGTTTATCTTTGAAAAATTCGTATTTAACCCGCTCTTGAGCAGCATGTTGATCAATCATATATAACCCATTCTCATTTTGTGCGAGTAAATAAGTTCCATGTAGTTGGCCGATTGGGTACATAATTGGTACCCTTTCCTTACCAGATTTTGATTGCGTAATAGGTTCTTCTATAATCTCTTTAGTAGTTTCGGTATTTTCTTTTTCGTTAATTTGAAACCCAGACGGAGCATAATCGCGATTTTTATCCTCAATTTTTGAATGATTCTCAGTTAGTGTTTGCGTATCAAATAAGATTGGTTCTTTCACTGATTGCTTTGGTTCATCGAATTCAATAGAAGGTTGATAAGATTGCTGTTTTCTTGGTTCAGATTTCTTTATTTCAGGTATAAGTGATGTTTCACGAAATGCACTTCTAATCATTTCTTCTATTAATTGAAATAATTCTTTTTCTTTACTAAATCGTACTTCTAGTTTGGTAGGATGAACATTTACATCAACTAAAATTGGATCCATCGTGATGGATAACACTACAATAGGTTTTCGTCCAATTGGAAGTAACGTATGATAACCGCTAATTACAGCCTGTGATAAAGGTATACTTTTAATATACCGACCATTAATTATCGTTGAAATGTAGTTTCTTGAAGCTCGGGTGATTTCTGGTTTCGCAATGTAACCTTCTACGTGAAAATCTAATGATTTCTTTTCTACTGGAATCATTTTTCTAGCTATATTCATTCCATAGACCTGAGAAGCTACTTGAAGTAAATCATCTGTTCCCGCAGTTTTAAAAAGCTGTTTTCCGTTGTTCGTTAATTCAAATCGAATATTCGGATGCGATAGTGCTAGTCGATTCATTAGGTCTGTAATATGTCCAAGTTCAGTATGGATCGTTTTCATATACTTTAACCGTGCAGGTGTATTGAAAAACAAATGCTCGACAAGTATTTCTGTTCCTTTCCTAGCGTCGCTTTTCGTTTGTTGAATGATTTTTCCACCCTCAAGTTCTAAATACGTACCAGATTTCAAACCTTCAGAAGTTTTTATTTTCAATTTGCTTACTGCAGCAATACTCGCTAACGCTTCACCTCTGAAGCCAAGTGTTCTGACATGAAACAAATCTGTCTCGTTTTTAATTTTACTTGTAGCATGGCGAAGAAAAGATTTAACACAATCCTCTTCAGACATTCCGTCTCCATCATCTGTTACTTTTATTTTCTGCAAACCAGCTTCTTCTATTTCGACTTTAATCCATGAGCTATTTGCATCAATACTGTTTTCAACTAGTTCTTTTACAACAGAAGCTGGGCGCTCAACTACTTCCCCTGCTGCTATTTTGTTTGCGAGTGCATCAGACATTTGGAATATTTTCATCCGAATTATCCTTTCTACTCCTACTTTTTAAGCTTTTTTTGCAGTCGGTTTAATTCATTCATCGCGTCTAGAGGAGTCATATCAAATAAATTCAATTTTCTTAGGTCTGTTAGTACTAATTCCTGCGATTTGTTTAGTGTAGAAGATTGTGTTGTTGTTTCTTCTGCAAAAAAAGATAGTTGACTAGTACCTTCTTTGTATTCTACTTTTTGTTTCGGATCATTCGTTTCAAATTCACGAAGTATAGAAGTTGCCCGTTCAATTAATGGGTTTGGAAGCTGTGCTAACTTAGCAACATGTATGCCATAGCTTTCATCAGCGGCACCTTCTTTAATTTGATGTAAAAATACAACGTTTCCTTCATACTCCTCAGCGCGTACGTGAATATTCTTTAATTTTGATAATGTTTTATCAAGTGCAGTTAATTCATGGTAATGAGTCGAAAAAAGTGTTTTTGCATGGATATGATCATGAATGTATTCGACAATTGCTTGTGCAAGTGCCATTCCATCATACGTACTTGTACCACGTCCAATTTCATCAAGCAGAATTAAACTTTTGTTTGTTGCGTTTGAAATAGCATGATTGGCTTCGAGCATCTCTACCATAAATGTACTCTGGCCGGAAACCAAATCATCTGCAGCTCCAATTCGCGTGAAAATTTGATCGAAAATAGTTAACTCAGCTTGCTCGCATGGAACGAAGCAACCTATTTGACCCATTATTACAGTCAGTGCAAGCTGTCGCATGTAAGTGCTCTTACCGGACATATTTGGACCAGTGATTAAAAGTACATCAGCATCCTGGCCTAAAAAAATGTCATTTGGTACAAATTCTCCATTTTTCATAACTCGTTCAACAACTGGATGTCGACCATTTTTAATGGATAGCGTATTTTTATTAAATGTTGGTCGTTTATAATTATAACTTTCACTTACTGTTGCAAAGGCAAGTAAAACATCCACTTTACTAACAGCTTCAGCAAGCTTCTGAAGTTCAGGAATATAGGCTTTTAACTGATCACGAATTGCAATAAAAAGCTCATATTCTAAATCGACACTTTTCTCATCGGCTTCTAATATTAATTGTTCTTTTTCTTTTAGTTCTGGAGTTATATATCTTTCAGCGTTTGTCAGTGTTTGTTTACGCTCATATCTCCCTTCAGGTAAAAGGTGAAGATTTGCTTTCGTCACTTCAATGTAGTAGCCAAAAACTCGATTATACCCCACTTTTAACGATTTTATTTTTGTTTCTTCTTTCTCTTTTTTCTCCAGTTCTTTAATCCATTGTTTCCCGTTTCTAGATGCATCCCGGTACTTGTCCAACATTTCATTATAACCATCTTTAATAAGGGATCCTTCCTTAATGGAGACAGGTGGATTCTCAACTAAGCTATTATCCAATAATTCTACAAGATTATTTGGAAATTGAATCTCATTAACTAGCTTACTGATTTGTTTTGATTCGAATTGATTTAAAGTAGCTACTAATTCAGGTATTTTGGCTAATGAATGTTTTAATTGAATTAAGTCTTTACCATTTACATTACCGAATGCAATACGACCGGACAGTCTCTCCAAATCATATACCGATTTTAAACATTCTTGTAGTGCATCACGTTCCATAAAGGAATTGTAAAATGCCTCAACGACCTCTAATCGATTTTCTATCAATTTTTGATTAAGTAACGGTCTTTCTATCCACTTTTTCAAGAGTCTTGATCCCATTGCAGTAACGGTTTTATCCAAAACCCATAAGAGGCTCCCGTGCTTTCCTTTTTTAATAATCGTTTCTGTCAATTCTAGATTTCGTTTAGAGTACATATCTAGTTTCAAAAATTGATCAAGCTCAATAATCTGAGCCGGTTGCAAGTGGTCAAGGGAACGTCTCTGTGTATACTGAACATAATTAAGCAAACGATTAAACGCCTTAACCAGACGTTGGTCATTTAATTGATCAAAAAGCTCTCTATATTCCCCGTTAAACGTAATTTCATCCTGATATGACAAGGTAACACTTAACTTGTCACGTAGTTGTTGTTGAAGGTCAGATGGCATTTTTGAAGAAATAACAACCTCTTTTATCGGTTGATTATATAATTCATGTATAACTGCATCCCATCCATTTGAAATTAACGCGATTTTGTTCTCACCTGTAGATAGATCATTATATACAATTACATAAGATTCATCTTCAAAGTAGGAAATACTAGCAATATAGTTATTTTCACCTTCACTAAGCATATTTGATTCCATTACCGTACCTGGGGTAATTAACTGTACAACTTCACGTTTTACTACACCTTTTGCCTGCTTCGGATCTTCCACTTGTTCGCAAATTGCTACTTTGTATCCTTTTTCAATTAAATTTCTTATGTAATTCGCAGCAGCGTGATACGGAACGCCACACATCGGAATTGGATCGTCCTTTGCAGCGTCACGTTTCGTCAATGTGATTTCCAATTCTCTTGCAGCTTTAATCGCATCATCAAAAAACATTTCATAAAAATCACCTAAACGAAAAAATAAAAAAGCATCCTTATAGTCAGCTTTAATTCGTAAGTACTGCTCCATCATTGGTGTATATTTCGGCATGCCTATTCCCCCAAAAAATCAACAATATTCTACAATGATTATAGCATATTTAGAAAAGTGGAAGCGACTGTTTAGCGGTGTACAAATAGATAGGCAGGTGAAAAGAAGGGTGTTCTTTCCCTACGTTCATCCTGACTATCTATTTTCTAGGCGCTAAGAGCTGCAACTAGACAAAGAAAAGTGGAAGCGACTGTTTAGAAATAGTCAACATCAAGAAGCTTATGCATAGGATTTTGAGCAAAAAAAATTACGAGAGAATGTTCCCTCGTAATTAGATTAATCCTTTTTACCTTTTAGAAAGTCTGGATCGATATCATCAAGCTCATCATTGCTTACATCGAAATCCCAATCATCGTCGTCATCATGATTGTGAATTCCTCTTGGATCAACTTTTACATATACTTTTGTATCTCCAATAATTTGTACTAAGAATTCTCTTTCGATTTCAACAACGATTTTATTGCCTTCATTTGCAATTTTGCATTCTAAGCAATTCGGTTGTTGGATTACCTTAGCAACTACATCGTAATCATCATTTATACATTGATCATCTTTAACGGAAAGCTTAATATTGTCACAGTAGGTAATTCTTTCAGTAACCACCTCTGTCTTGGTATTATCATTATAGGAATACCAGATATTAATATCGTAGCTTCCGTTCACTTCTACAGTATTTTTAGATTTTTTCTTAGCATGATACAAATGGTTAATTACCCAGCACCCTAAAATACTTGATGGCTTGTGGGATGGTGATACCGAATGTGTTGCTTCTACAAACCTACGCCCTTTACCGCAAACTGCCTTTGTAATGATTTCTCTATATTCTTGATCAAGAAAAGTCATAATTTCGTTTACCTCCTCTTTTTTCATAGTCATTTTATGCAAGACAAATACCTAAAGTGCATAGCAAAACCATGAATTTGTTTGAGGAGGTAAATAAATCATTTCTAGATGTTGACTAGACTGCCCTTTAGACCAAAAAAACCAATCGAGAAATATTTATTATCTCCCGATTGGATTATTGAATTAATGGCTACAACCAGAACCATTTTTTGATTTCGAACCTGTTTCACCAGACAATAAGTCCCCACCTGTTGAACGAATCACATCATTTGTTACTTCACGAGCAATCGTTCCTGATACAAGTTGTAAAACATCATTAACAACAATTTGTGTTTCTTTAAATTCTTGAACGATTGGAATATCATCAATTTCTGCTTGTAATCGATCAATCTCTTCTTCCACTCGTTTTAATGCCTCTTTTTTCTCGTAAGCTTGTAAATTAACAGCCTGTTTCTGTAATGCTTTTATTTTAGTAATAAGTTTTTGTACTTTTTGGCTCTCATTAATTTTTGCTTCTACTTCTTTAAACCGATCAATCTCTTCTGTATTTGCAAGCATTCTTGCCAGATTCTTTGCTTCATCTAAAATTTGTTTACGTGTATATTCAGCCATTTTACTTCACCTCAACTGTATTTTCTACCATAACACCATTTAATGACCACGTTTTTGCTTCAGTTATTTCAACTTCGACAATTTTACCAATCGCTGACTCTGGTCCTTTAAAGTTAACAAGCTTATTCTTTTCTGTATACCCTGCTAAAACATCAGGATCTTTTTTACTTTCACCTTCCACAAGCACTTTTACAACCTTGTTTTTATATTGCTTCATTGATTCTGCAGATTGTTTGTTTACTAGATCATTGAGGCGATACAAGCGCTGTTTCTTCACTTCCATTGGTACATTATCTTTCTTTTTCGCGGCAGGTGTGCCTTCACGAGGTGAATAAATATACGTGTAAGCAGCTTCAAAACCTACTTCTTCCATTAATGTCATTGTCTCCTCAAATTGTTCATCTGTTTCATTCGGGAAACCAACGATAATATCAGTTGTAAGCGTAGCATTTGGTATAGCTTTACGGATTTTTGCAACTAGTTCCAAATATTCCTCTCTCGAATATTTACGATTCATTCGTTTCAATACTTCACTACTTCCAGATTGAACAGGAAGGTGAATATGATCCAGTAAGTTACCGCCTTGAGCTAACACTTCGATTAAGCGGTCATCAAAATCCCTAGGGTGGGACGTTGTGAACCTCACTCTTGGGATATCAATTCTATGAATATCATCCATTAAATCACCTAGACCATATGCGATATCCTCTAAATCTTTCCCATATGCGTTTACATTCTGTCCAAGTAATGTGATCTCCTGATAGCCTTGTGCTGCCAAATGGCGTACTTCTTGAATAATATCTTCGGGTCTACGGCTCCGTTCTTTCCCTCGAGTCATTGGAACGATGCAATAGGTGCAAAACTTGTCACAACCATACATTATGTTTACCCATGCTTTTATTTTACCTTTTCGAACTTTTGGTAGATTTTCAATTATATCTCCCTCTTTTGACCACACTTCAACTACCTTAGCTTTACCAAACATTGCTTCCTTAATCAATTGAGGTAAGCGATGAATGTTATGTGTACCAAAGATTAGATCTACTTGAGGGTGCTTTTTCAAAATTCGATTTACCACAGATTCTTCCTGTGACATGCATCCACATACACCTAAAATTAAGTCTGGTTTTTCTAGCTTTAAAGGTTTTAAATGACCAATTTCACCAAACACTTTATTTTCAGCATTTTCCCGGATTGCGCATGTATTTAACAAAATAATATCTGCGTCCTCCGTGTTAGTGGTTGATTCATAGCCTAGTTCTGTCAAAATACCAGCCATTACCTCCGTATCGTGCTCATTCATTTGGCATCCATATGTACGGATTAAGAATTTTTTACCCATCCCGATGTTCTCAATATCCTCAGGGATACCAAAATCATAATGGACATTAACTTTGTCACGACCACGTTTACGTGCCTTATTAAGATTTGGAGGTTCGTAGGTTGTTTCAAAGTATTTGGCAAAATCTGCACTTGTTTTTTCGTGTAAAGGTTTGTCCTGTCCGGATTTTCTGTCCGCGGCATCTTTTTGGTTTATTTGAGACATCTCTTTTCGTTGTTCCTCATTCATTTTTATGACTCCTTTCTTTATGTAAATACACAGAGGTGTATCGATTTTCATTATTACAGTATAAAGCCTAATATCAAAATAAACAATAGATGCGGCACTTAGTCCAACCAAATATGATTTATTTAGATAAAAGTTTTGATTATTGTCATAATCACGCTAAAAAACTTGGGCTTCTACATACTTTTAGGAATAATAGTTTACTACCGATTCAAAAAGTTCTTTACTTTCTTGATTATAACGCTAAAATACCAGTTTAAATGCGAAAAAATAGTGCTATACAAAATTGTATAGCACTTAAAATTTGGATAAAATCTCATTAACGAGGTTCTATTATGAGTTTTATTGCAGTGCGCTCTTCATTATCAATCAAAATATCCGTGAATGCAGGAATACAAATTAAATCTACCCCACTAGGTGCTACAAACCCTCTTGCGATTGCTACTGCTTTAACGGCTTGGTTCAATGCACCAGCGCCGATAGCCTGCATCTCTGCTGAGCCACTCTCTCGTAGTACATTTGCAAGTGCGCCTGCTACTGAATTTGGATTTGATTTTGCTGAAACTTTTAATACATCCATTACTAGTACCTCCCTTATTTGCTAAATGTAGTTCTATAGCTACTATATTCTTGGAGATGATAGCTTATTACCCTATTATGCATTAAAGATTCTAAACATTCAAATAGTCACCCGAAAAATGGGTGGTCATCATTAATTAAAACGCGCTCTATATTTGAGGTTTTCCCACTTTTTTCGTCTATCGTTACGACTACTCCATTTAATTGTGTTCTTCCCTTTTTATCTATTTCAAAACGTACGGGTAAACTAGTTAAGAATCGTTTTGTAACAGCATCTCTTTCAACACCTAAAATACCATCGTATGGACCAGTCATTCCTACATCAGTTATATAGCCTGTACCTTGAGGTAAAATTCGTTCATCTGCTGTTTGTGTGTGTGTATGTGTCCCAACTACAGCGCTTACTCTTCCATCTACATACCAACCCATTGCCTGCTTTTCACTGGTAGCCTCCGCGTGAAAATCTAAAAAGATAATATTCGTTATTTTTTTTGCTTCCTCAATCAGTTCATCTACCTTACGAAACGGATCATCGAGAGGAGGTAGGAATGTTCTACCTTGCATATTGATAACTGCTATTTCCTTACCATTTATATTACTATAAACGATACCTTTACCAGGAGTATCTTCTGGGAAATTTGCTGGTCGAATCATATATTTAGCTTCATCAATAAATTCAAAAATGTCTTTTTTATCCCATGTATGGTTACCCATTGTAATAACTTGAGCTCCGTACTCTAGAAACTCCTTATATATTTTCTCCGTAATACCTTTACCACTGGCGGCATTCTCACCATTAATGATTGTCATATGCGGTTTAAATTTTTCCTTTAATTTTGGTAAATAATCCTTAACCATGTCTCTACCTGGCGATCCTACAACATCACCTATAAACAATATTTTCATCGTCTGTATCATCCTATCTATTAAATTATGATTAGTGTTTCACAACATGCATCTAAAGTCAAAAAAAATAAAAGCGGAACGATGTCCGCTTTTATTTCGCATACTCAACTGTTCTTGTTTCTCGAATAACAGTAACTTTAATATGTCCAGGATAATCAAGTTCATTTTCAATTCGCTTTCGTATATCTCGAGCAACTCGTACAGACTCAAGATCATCAATTTCATCTGGTCTTACAATGATTCGAATTTCACGACCAGCTTGAATTGCAAATGATTTTTCAACACCTGTAAATGACTCTGAAATTTCTTCTAGTTTTTCCAAACGTTTGATGTAGTTTTCAAGCGTTTCACTTCTTGCACCCGGGCGAGCGGCTGATAGTGCATCTGCTGCAGCCACAAGTACAGAAATAACGGAGGTTGCCTCTTCGTCACCATGATGGGAAGCTATAGCATTAATAACAACTTCATGTTCGTTATATTTAATACCTAATTCTTTTCCGATTTCTACGTGACTTCCCTCAACCTCATGATCAATGGCTTTACCGATATCATGAAGAAGTCCTGCTCTTCTCGCTAATTTTTCATCTTCACCTAACTCTGCAGCAAGCAATCCAGATAAATAGGCAACTTCAGTCGAATGTTTCAATACATTCTGACCATAGCTAGTACGATATTTTAGACGGCCAAGTATTTTGACAAGATCTGGATGTAGGCCATGTACTCCGATTTCGAACGTTGTTTCTTCTCCGACTTCTCGTATATATTCGTCAACTTCTCGCCTAGCCTTATCCACCATTTCTTCAATTCTAGCTGGATGGATTCGACCATCTTGAACAAGTTTTTCTAAAGCCATACGAGCTGTTTCTCTTCGAATTGGATCAAAGCCAGATAAAATTACTGCTTCTGGTGTATCATCAATGATTAAATCAATACCAGTTAAGGTTTCTAATGTACGTATGTTACGACCTTCACGTCCAATTATCCGCCCCTTCATTTCATCATTCGGAAGGTTAACCACAGATACTGTAGTTTCGGCTACATGATCTGCTGCACAACGTTGTAACGCCAAAGAAAGAATGCTTTTTGCTTTTTTATCCGCTTCTTCTTTCGCACGATTTTCAGCTTCTTTTATCATCAACGCTGAGTCGTGAGTTACCTCTTGTTCGATTCGTTCTAAGATTATCTGTTTAGCCTGGTCAGATGTATATCCTGAAATGCGTTCAAGCTCCGTTTGCTGCTGTGCAATCATAGCTTCCACTTTGCTTTCCATTTCTTCAATTTGTTGTTGTTTTTCTGCTAGTGAATTTTCTTTCTTCTCTAACATGAGCTCACGCTTATCAAGCGTTTCACTTTTTCTGTCCAGATTTTCTTCTTTTTGCATTAGACGGGTTTCTTGCTTTTGTGTTTCATTTCGTCGTTCGCGTAAATCTTGTTCCGTTTGCTGGCGAAGTTTATGATTTTCTTCTTTCGCCTCAAGAAGTGCTTCTTTCTTAGAAGCATCTGCATTTCGATGTGCTTCATCAACTATTTGCTTGGCTAATTTTTCTGCACTGGAAATTTTAGCCTCTGCTATAGATTTACGAATCAGATAACCAACAACAATACCGACGATTAGGGTAAGCAAAATGGAGATGACTAACGTTAAAAAGTCCATAGTTTCACCTCCCATTGCTATAAAGTTGTACAAAAACATTATTTGTCGGCATGTACCAAATTCTGCTAAAAAATATCATTTTTTGTATAATGAAATAAAAATAATTATACAATCTAATTTTAATTGCCAATTATACCAATGTCAAGGAATCGTAAAAATTATTCACATTGAATTGTAAACATTTAAAAATACTAAAAAATTCTCTCTCGATAAACGAAGAGAGAACTTTCTATTGTTTGTATTCTATAAAAATATTAAATATCCAAACTTTCTTGTCCAGCTTCAACTGGCTCCTCAGGTGTTGCATCCAAATTATAATGTTTACGAATAGTTTCTTTAATTTCTTCTAAGATTTCCTGATTTTCTTTTAAGAATTGTTTTGCATTTTCACGCCCTTGACCAAGGCGTTCCTCGTTATAAGAATACCAAGAACCACTTTTCTGTACGATATCTAGATCGGAGCCGATATCAATCAATTCGCCTTCTCTGGATATTCCTTCTCCATACATAATATCTACTTCAGCCACTTTGAAAGGTGGAGCCACTTTATTTTTAACAACTTTAACTCTAGCTTTATTTCCCATGATGTCATTACCTTGTTTAAGTGTTTCTGCTCGTCGCACTTCTAATCGAACAGAAGAATAGAATTTAAGTGCACGTCCGCCAGGAGTAGTTTCTGGATTTCCGAACATCACACCAACTTTTTCTCTAATTTGGTTAATGAAGATTGCTGTAGTCTTAGATTTGTTGATAGCACCAGATAACTTTCTCAAAGCTTGTGACATCAAACGCGCTTGAAGTCCAACGTGTGCGTCTCCCATTTCACCTTCAATTTCAGCTTTTGGTACAAGTGCCGCTACAGAGTCAACAACAATGATATCTACTGCACCACTTCGCACCAACGCCTCGGCAATTTCTAAAGCTTGCTCACCAGTATCAGGTTGTGATAATAACAATTCATCAATATCAACACCCAATGCTTTAGCATAGTTAGGATCAAGTGCATGCTCTGCATCGATAAATGCCGCTTGCCCACCTTGACTTTGTGCTTCTGCAATCGCGTGTAAAGCCACAGTTGTCTTACCAGAAGATTCAGGTCCGTATATTTCTACAACACGTCCACGAGGATATCCACCAATTCCTAATGCTACATCCAGTGCTAATGAACCACTTGGAATAGTTGCAATTCGTTGCTCTGCCGTTTCCCCTAGTTTCATGATAGATCCTTTACCAAATTGTTTCTCTATGCTTCTCAACGCCATATCTAACGCTTGTTTTTTATCGCTCAATGAGAGAACCTCCTTTAACTAACTATATCTATCATACATTGTTTTATATCATTTGCCAAGACTAAAATCGAATAAATGTTCTCATTTCTAGATTGATATTTTACCTAAAATTAAATTAAAGCGAATCAATAATAAAGGAAAATAGATTTTTGTAATAAGAAAACGCTTTGAAAATACTATTTTAGGAAGTTGTATAAAAGTTCGTAACCCTTCCAGACTGCTCTACGACGGATTGATTGACGATTTCCACTAAATACAAATTTCTCAAATTGCTTTCGTCCTGTATCATCAACAATTCCTATAAAAACAGTTCCAACTTGATGTCCTTCAACACTTTCTGGACCTGCAACGCCCGTAAAGCTTATTCCAATTGAAGTATCCATAACGGATCGGATATTTGTTGCTAACGACTCCGCACAAGCTTCACTTACTACACCTATTTCATTTGTAACTTTTTTTGGAACATGTAGTACGTTTTCTTTAATTCTAGTATCGTAGCAAACAATTCCACCTGGACAAACTTGTGAGGCACCTTCAACACCTATCAATCGTTCAACAAACATTCCGCCTGTCAAGCTTTCGGCTGCTGCTACAGTTTTTCCCTTATCTTTTAATAATTGGTATATTTTTTGTTCAATTTTTTCATCGTTAACACCATACAAATGACCGCCAACTTTGTTTATAATTTGTTTCTTTGCTTGATCAATCAATGATCTTGCTTCTTCAAGTGTGGTAGCTTTTGCTGTTAATCGAATAGCTACTCCCTCTGTTTGAGCAAGTGGAGCAATCGTTGGGTTGGTCTGTTCTGATATAATATCGTGTAATTGATGCTCTAACTGCGCTTCACCAATTCCTATAAATTGAAGCATCGTTGACTCTATAATTGTTTTTTCTTTAAACAATTGGACAAGATTCATCATTGCATCCCGGAAAAGTTGCTTCATTTCTTTTGGAACTCCAGGTAAAAAAATCCAAACCTTTCCGTTGTAATGTAAAAACATTCCTGGAGCCATACCAACCTTATTTTCAATGACGGTTGCCCCTTCAAATACCCTAGCTTGTTTTCGATTATTAGGTGTCATTGTTATACCTTGTCTTATAAAATATGACTCAATTTTTTCCATCGAATGCTGATGCTCAATCATTGACAACCCAGTTAAATGTTGAAAAGCTTCTCTTGTTAGGTCATCATCGGTTGGGCCTAAGCCTCCGGTTATTACGATTACATCAGATCTATTATTAGCAAGTTCGAACTGGTTTTTTACTCTTAATAAATTATCACCAACTACACTATGATGCAGTACATTTACACCATGCACTGCAAGTTCTTGTGAAATCCATTGTGCATTTGTATTGGAAATTTGACCAAGTAATAGTTCCGTTCCTACGGCAACAATTTCAGCATTCAATTCTTTCATTACTTAGAGTCCCTCATCACATTCCAGTTTTTAGCAAAATAATCATATCCAGAAATTACAGTTATAATTAATGCGGCATATAACGCAATAATATCAAAGCGGAATCCAACATACGAAAATGGAAAATTATGAAGTAATAAAGCTGAGATTGCAACTATTTGTATCCATGTTTTTAATTTACCCATTTGACTAGCAGCAAGAACAATTCCTTCGCCCGCTGCGACAAGACGTAATCCTGTTACTGCAAACTCTCTACTTATGATCAATATGACAACCCATGCTGGCGCAAGTCCTAATTCAACTAGTAAAATAAGAGCAGCAGACACTAATAGTTTATCTGCTAACGGATCTAAAAATTTCCCAAGATTAGTGACTAAATTATATTTTCTCGCATAGTATCCATCAATCCAATCCGTTGTCGATGCAACAATAAATAATAATGCTGCGACCAGATGTGATACAGGTAATACTGCATTACCAATTTCTATTTCTCCCCAATCAAAAGGTATTGAAAGTAAAAGTATAAAAATAGGAATGAGTAAAATTCGTGAAATTGTAATTTTATTTGGTATATTCATTTTTATCCTCCTAAAAACATTATTATCTATAAAACCCTTCCTCAAGTTGATTAATGGAAGGGTTTTAAAGCATTATTTTATTCCTGTTTTGGATTGATATTAATCCAAATTTTTTGATGTACATATTCATTAGCATCAACCGGATATTCCAGCGTAACCCCATCGATAGTTATGGTTAGATCAGGTGCATTACCAATATTAAAATATATCCTCTCATCATCTGAGACATCTATTTCCTTCGGTGAGATCTCTGCTGAAAAAGGACCAGCAAAATACTGTTCTCCAGCTTCATTTGACATTGCAAGATAAGAATTACCATCTGATTCCAATACAACTTTAACTTCTTCACTTGCATTATTTAAATCAAAAGTAGATTCTGGACTTGTGCCTGAACCTGCTTCCACTAACTCTAATGTAGGTTCAACCGCATCGGATTCGGGTTCATCAGTAGGTGTTTCTGGCTGTTCCTCTTCAGTTGGTGTTTCATCTGTTGTTTCATTGTTACCTTGAGTCTCATCTTGCGTCGATTCACCTGGATCATAAATAATTTCATTATTATCTGGTGTGTCAACTTGATCGGCTGGGTCTTCACCCGATGATTTAGATATGAAATACCAAGCAGCAAAAATAATCCCGATAATGAGCAGTATTACAATGATTGTCGGAAAAATAGAGAAAATTGCAGTATTCCTTGGCGAGTTACTATCTCTTCTAGAACGTTGTATGCGTGTATATTGTTCTGTATTCTCATCTTCTGCTTTGGGTACTTCTTCCTTATATTCATCTAAAAGTTCATTTGGATCCAATCCAACTGCAACCGCATATTCTTTAATAAAAGCGCGGGCATAGAATTTGCCAGGTAATACGTTAAAATTACCTTCTTCAATAGCAATAAGGTATCTTTTTTGGATCTTCGTTGTTTCCTGGACGCTTTCAAGTGACAAGTTTTGTGCCACTCGTGCTTCTTTTAATTTCGTTCCAATTTCCATAAGTAACACCATCCAATTTAAAAATCAAACATAGAAAAACCATCATCATGCGAAGATTGTTCCTTTTCAATCGGTTCGTATGTAATCTCTTCATCCTCATTACTACGCAATTCAATAATATAATCAAAATCATCCAGTTCATATTCTGTAGACTTAACGAACATATCCGGATGTTCTACTACCTTAATTGCAGGTAAAGCCATGATTTCTCTAATTAACTGCCAGTGTTTTTCATTCGCACGACGGGTTGATACTATTCCATCAATAATATAAATGTTATCATCGCTATATTCATCTCTAATTAATTGACTTCGAATGGTTTGTTTCAATAGTGTGCTGGAGACAAACAGCCAACGTTTATTTGCACATACACTTGCAGCAACAATTGACTCCGTTTTACCAACTCGTGGCATACCTCGTATTCCGATTAACTTATGACCTTCCTTTTTATACAATTCAGCCATAAAATCGACTAGAAGACCTAATTCGTCACGAACGAATCGGAATGTTTTTTTATCGTCAACGTCACTTTGAATATATCTGCCATGTCTAACCGCTAACTTATCACGTAATTTAGGTTTTCGAAGTTTTGTTATTTTAATCGTATCTGTCGTTTCTAAAATCGACCTTAATCGAGTAATTTGTTCATCTTTTTCAGATAATAATAGCATGCCTCGTCTGGAATTTTCGACACCATTAATCGAAATAATATTAATGGAAAGCATTCCTAATAAAGAAGAAATATCACCTAATAACCCAGGACGGTTGTATTGAATTTCATATTCAAGGTACCATTCCGTTTTTTCCATAATACACTCCTTTTTCTAACATGCTGCTTTTATGTTACCTAATTCATCCAGTAATTGCAATCTATCTATATTAATAATAAATGATTTTTTGTGCAGTGAAAAGAAGATTTCCTTTTCTATACGAAAAAAGAAGCTGAGATATTTCATCAGCTTCGATTCGCTACATTTTATTTCGTGTTATTGTGCGCCTTTGTTTTGAACTAACTTCACCATGGTACTAGCTAGTGCTTGTTTTTCTTCTTTAGAAGCAGCATTCCAGAGTTCTCTTAGAACTGCTTCTTCGTCATTTTTTGCATCGACACTTTTTGCAAGGTAATCCCCTACTTCATATGCTACGTTGTTAACCGCTTGTTGGCTCATTCCTTCTGATTGAGCTTGTTGTAAACGATTGGATAAAAAGTCTTTCCATGTATCAAAGTTATCTAAAACAGACATTACACATCCTCCTTTTAACTTGTTTTACATAAATAGTATTTGAAGATATAAATACTTTATACATATTAAGTTAAAAAGCATATGTATCTGTCTGGCGTCTATCTGAAACAAGAAGAATTACCATGCACCTTTTATATGAATAACTTCCCCTTGGATATAGTTTGACCTATCATCCAACAAAAAGCTGACCGTGTGCGCTATCTCTATTGGGAGCCCAGGTCGATTAATTGGGATCTGACTAATAATTGAATTTCTCTCATCTTCTGACAAATGATGGTTCATTTTCGTCTCGATAAACCCTGGACTTAACGCATTGACTGAAATACCACTTATAGCTACTTCCTTTGCTAAAGCTTTAACAAAAGTGTTTTGTGCACCCTTTACTGAAGAATACATTACCTCATTACTTGCTCCAATATCACCCCAAATGGATGTAATTAAAATAATCGATCCATTTCTTCTTTGAATCATCGCTGGTAGTAACTGATTAACAATCATCCACGGTGCCTTAACATGTAAAGTAAGCATTTCATCCATTTCCAGTTCTGTAGCATCTTGAAATAAAGAATGATGCCCCTTTCCACTTGCAAAAATAACACTATCTACGTGAAAAACTAATTGTGATATCAGGTAGTCAATACCTTCTTTCCGACTAAGATCAGCACTAATCTCAGCAAGGATTTTTTCCTGACCAATCTGTTGTCGTAAAAGCTCTAACCCTTTACTATTTTTGTGAAAGTGAAGAATTAATTGAGCACCTTCGTCCGCTAATTGTTGAGCTATCGCTATACCTATATCACCACTTGCTCCAATAATTAATACATTTTTCCCCATTCTATCTCCCTATTCCGCTTCAATTTTAAATACGGTTAACTGTTCTTCATGAATCCAATCCTTCATGAAATTTGACATTTCCTCATAGCTTAAGCTTTGAAGTCTTGCTATAATTTGAAATAAGTCAATTCCATTTGAATGATAGTAAATATATTTTTTAGCAATAAATTCAATCGAATTCATTGCACGTAATAACTGACCAATGTGCTTTTTTTTCATACGATTAAAATCGGTCTCTGTTATGTTGATGCTTTTTATACTTAACAACATTTCCTTCACCTTTTGAGCGAATACATCGGGCTTTGAAGTGCTTCCACCGATTATGGCATAACCAAACCCATTTTCATTATTTGATTCAAAGGAAAAACTATTATCGATAATTCCTTCTTCGTATAGTTGTTGATAAAAAGATCCACCCTCCGAAAAATAAAAATCCAATAGCATGCTTTGAAGCAAGTCATTTAGAAGAAAGGTGTCTGAATCAGTTTCTGTCACTATCCCTTTAATTCCAACTGAGCATTTTGGAATGGATACAGGCATTTTTAAAGTCATTTCTTTTTTAAATACATCGCGTGGTTCCTCTGGCATTACTCGCTCAATTTGTTGTGAAGGCAAAAATTTCTTCGCAGATTGATTCTGTTTAATGAGTTGCATAATTTTTTTCTCTTCGAAATTTCCTGCAATGAAAAGAGTCATGTTATCGGGATGATAAAACGTTTCATAACACGTATACAAATCCTCTTTTGTAATTTTTGAAATTGATTTTTCCGTTCCAGCGATATCAACTTTTACTGGATGTTGGTGAAACATATTCTGAATTGTTCCCATGAAGGCACGCCATTCTGGTTGATCATCGTACATTGTTATTTCCTGTCCGATTATTCCTTTTTCTTTTTCAACCGATTGATCGGAGAAATATGGCTCCTGTACAAAATCTAACAATGTTTGTAGGTTTTTTTCAATTTGATTAGTAGCTGTAAACAAATATGCAGTTGTTGTAAAGGACGTAAACGCATTTGCTGAAGCGCCTTGTTTACTAAAGTCAGCAAACACGTCGTGATTTTCCTTTTCGAAAAGCTTATGTTCTAAGAAATGTGCTATCCCCTCTGGTACCGTGATAGCTTCTTGTTTATCCCTCGGGACAAAAGAGAGATCAACAGAACCGTAGTTGGTAGAAAAAATCGCAAATGTTTTCGATAACATTGGTTTTGGTAATAAGAATACCTGTAATCCATTAGGTAATTGTTCCATAATTAAATTTTCATGAATATCATCATAATTTTTTGTTTTCATTGTAATCACTCCTCTCCTTGTTTTGTAAGCAGGAATGTCGTGTCTTCCCTAATTGTTTTTGACACTTCGATAATTTCTTCCTTCGCCACCTTTTTAATACTTTCGATTAATTCATCTGGTGTCAAAGAATAGTTCGCTACTTCCTGTTGATAGAGCATTTCGATAATTCCTTGAGAATGATCTAACGTTTCTAACAGTTGATTTACAATTAATTCTTTTGTAGCTTCCATATCATCTGCAGTAAATTCTCCGTTTTTCATCGCTATCAGTTGTTCGTCAATGATTTCCTTTGCCTTTTTAAAATCCTTTGGAGCAATCCCACTAAATACAAACAATAAGCCTTTATGGCTCTCTAAACGGGAGGCTGCATAATATGCCAGACTATTTTTTTCCCGGACGTTCACAAATAATTTCGAATTAGGAAACCCTCCAAATAACCCGTTAAATACTTGTAGAGCAGCATACAGTTTATCACTATAGGTACAATTTGTCCGATAGCCAATATGTAATTTTGCTTGTTGTACGTTCTGCTTTTCAGTAATCACTTTTGCTGCTCTTTCTTGTTTTGCTTCTTCTAATTTGGGTAATTGTTTCTGTGAAGCATTCGCCTTAGTAAACGTTGATGCAATTAAATTAGACATTTGTGACTCATTAAATTCACCTAAAACGTAAAAATCCAACTTATCTTCTGCTAATATCGACTGATAGTAAGAATATAATGACGATCCATCTATAGATGGTAAATCATCAATGTAGCCATGAACATGTGTATTGTATACTTCATCTTCACACATCTCATCTACTAAACGCATATTAGCATAGCTCATTTTATCATCAAGGATTGAATGAATTTTTTGTGTTAGTGTTTCTTTTTCTCTATTTACAACAGTTCTATTAAAACTGTCGTCGGTAACGTTAGGCTCATATATAACTTCTTTTAATAGCTTAATCGATTCTTCAATCAAATCAGATTCGTTTTCTAAAAATCGTTGATTTGGAATTTCTAAACGGAAAGAAATAATGTGATAATTACCTTTCTTAGTTCCATCAATCGAGAGCACTGCTCCATACAAATCATCTAATTTTTGATGTAATTCACTTCTGCTGCCATATTTCTTTGTTCCTTGCTGCAGAACATATGGCAAAATTGCGCGTTTGGTAATCGTAGATCGATCTAACGGCGCCATAAATTTTACAACAAAATTTAATGTTTTAAACTTTTTACTTGGTACGAGGTGTAGATTTAAACCATCTGATTCCACTATTTTTTCATCCACCTGATTCATAAAAACAACTCCAAACTATATTGTTTTTTTACCTTATTCGTAGTATTAACCATTTATATTATTACCATTATCCTTTTTTTACTATATTAGAAAACTTTGCTTATCGCAAAGGATTAACGATCAAGTTGCACATGTTCTGATATCCTAAAAACTTATATATTTCTTCCAGTAAAAAAAACTGACCTGCTATATAAGCAAGTCAGTTAAAATAGTTATCTATTCCCTTTAATATAAGGTATGCCATTCGCTTTTGGTGCTTCGGCACGCCCAATAAATCCAGCTAAGGCAAGGATTGTTAGCACATATGGTGCAACTAGCAAGAATACTTGTGGTACATCTTCTAGTAGCGGAATACCCGCACTAATTACACTTAAGCTTTGCGCGAAACCAAAGAATAATGCTGCACCCATTGCACCTAATGGATGCCATTTACCAAAGATTACTGCTGCTAACGACATAAATCCTTGACCGACAATAGTTGCGTGTGAAAAGTTTAGTGCAATTGTTAATGCAAATACGGAACCTCCAAGTCCCCCCATTGCACCAGACAATATTACAGCAACATAACGCATTTTGTAAACGCCAATACCGTTTGTATCAGCTGCCATTGGATGTTCACCTACAGCACGTAATCGCAAACCAAATGGCGTTTTATACAATACGTACCAAGCAACAAACGCTAATACGATTGCTAAATATGAAGTTAAATAAATACCTTGAAATAGTATTGGTCCAATAACTGGAATTTCACTTAATACAGGAATATCAGTTGTATAGAATGGTTTACTAACCATGTCTGTTTGACCTTTATCGTACCATTGCTTAGTTAAGAATACACCTAACCCTAACGCAAGAAAGTTAATAGCTACCCCACTTACAACCTGGTCGGCCCGGAATGTAACCGAAGCAACTGCATGGATTATCGAGAAAATAGCAGAGACAATCATTGCTACTAGAATGGAAACCCATGGAGTCCAAGCACCCAGTGCGTCGGCAAAAGTAAGGTTAAATACAACACCTACAAATGCACCCATAACCATTAAACCTTCAAGCCCAATATTAACTACTCCAGAACGCTCACTAAATACACCACCAAGTGCAGTGAAAATAAGAGGGGCAGAAAAGAATAGTGCTGGCGGAATTATCGATTGTAATAGATCTACAATATTCATTATTTACCCTCCTTTTTGAAGCGAAGAATAGCCCATCTAATAATATAGCTTGATGCGACAAAGAAAATAATTATAGCAATAATAATGTCTACAAGCTCTGATGGAACATCTGCTGCAAGTGGCATATTTAATGCTCCAACTTTCAAAACACCAAATAAACAAGCAGCAATTATGACACCAATTGCTGTATTAGCTCCCAAGAGTGCAACAGCGATACCATCAAATCCTAAATTGGTAAATCCAGATTGAACGGACATATAACCAAAAGTACCTAATCCTTCAGTTGCTCCTGCAAGTCCAGCAAAAGCACCTGAGATGACCATTGATAAAACAATATTTTTCTTTACGTTCATTCCGGCATACTTAGATGCATGTTGGTTAAATCCAACAGACCGTAATTCATATCCTGTAGTCATTTTTTCAATAATAAACCACATAACTAATGCTGCGAATAAGGCTAGCAAAATTCCATAGTGCATACGGGAATAGAATGTTATCTGTTGTAACCATTCAGAAGCCATTGAAGCACTTGCTGGAATCGTTTCAGTTGAATCCTTTGAATCTGTCAATACATTTCGAATGATTGCATTTGTCATATATAGTGCAGTGTAATTTAACATAATAGTGACGATTACTTCGTGAACTCCAAGCTTCGCCTTTAATATACCAGGAATGAATCCCCATAATCCCCCTGCAACTGCTGCAGCCAATATGGCAAGTGGTAAATGAATAATCATTGGAGCGTCTACAGCAAGACCAACCCAAATGGCAGCTAGCCAACCAACGATTACTTGTCCTTCTGCACCAATATTAAATAGCCCAGTTCGAAAAGCAAATGCAACTGCAAGACCAGTTAAAATATATGGTGTAATTTGTCTAACTGTTTCACCTAAAAAGTATAAATCTCCAAATGCTCCGTTCCATAAAGCAACATATCCATCGATAGGATTATAACCGAAAACGAGCATAAGAATAGCACCTGAAATTAATCCTAAAATTACTGATATTACTGGTACCAAAATATTAAATAGTCGATTAGATGTCATTCTTTTCACCTGCCTCCGCTTTCGTGCTTCCAGCCATAAGTAAACCTAATTCCTGTTCATTTGTATCCTCTGGCTTAACATTGGCAACAATTTTTCCATCAAACATTACTGCGATTCGATCACTTACATCCATAACCTCATCGAGTTCGAAGGATACTAAAAGTATTGCTTTTCCTTTATCCCGTTCTTCTACAAGTTTACGATGAATAAATTCAATAGCCCCAACGTCTAGCCCACGAGTAGGTTGAGCAGCAATTAGTAAATCAGGAGATCGATCAATTTCTCGGCTAATGATTGCTTTTTGTTGATTTCCACCGGAAAGTGCTCGAGCTTTTGTATGCACACTAGGCGTACGAACATCATATTCGTCTACAAGCTCTTGCGCTTTCTTATAAACGTCATTGAAACTGAGAATCTTATTTTTAGAATATGGTTTTTTATAATACGTCTGTAATACGATATTTTCGGCTACAGGAAAATCTAATACTAACCCATATTTATGACGATCCTGCGGAATATGTCCTACACCGCTTTCGGTCACTTTCCGAGGCTTAAAGTTTGTAATATCTTTACCGCTTACTTTAATGGTACCTGACTGAGACTTCGTGAGTCCTGTTATTGCTTCTATTAATTCTGACTGACCATTCCCATCTACTCCAGCAATCCCAACAATTTCACCAGCTCGTACTTCCAAATTCAAATCTTTTACAATATTTACTTTTCTGGAATCCTTCACATTTAAATTGGTAATTTCCAATACTACATTTGATGGCTCAGCAGGCTTCTTTTCTGTTTTAAAATTGACATCGCGACCAACCATCAGGGAAGCAAGTTCCGTAACATTTGTTTCACTAACGTTAACTGTTCCAATTCCTTTACCTTTACGGATAACAGTACAGCGATCACAAACTTGCATAATTTCTTTCAATTTATGCGTAATTAGAATAATAGATTTACCTTCTCTTATTAATGAATGCATAATTTCAATTAATTCCGTAATCTCTAATGGTGTCAGAACGGCAGTTGGTTCGTCAAAAATTAAAACATTTGCCCCACGGTATAATGTCTTTAATATTTCAACACGCTGTTGCATACCAACAGAAATATCTCGAATCTTAGCTTTAGGATCTACTTTCAGACCATAACGATCAGATAGCTCTTGAACCTCTTTTTCCGCTTTCTTTAGGTCTATCTTTCCACTTTTGGTTGGTTCACTTCCTAGAATGATATTTTCGGTAACAGTGTAGGTATCTACTAACATAAAATGCTGATGAACCATACCGATCCCAAGTTTAGTAGCAACGTTTGGATCAGTTATGTTTACTTTCTCACCGTTATAACGTATTTCACCTTTTTCCGGCTGATATAATCCAAATAATACGTTCATTAAGGTTGATTTACCTGCACCATTTTCTCCTAGCAATGCATGTATTTCACCCTTTTTCAATTGGACTGTAATATCATCGTTGGCAACAATGCCTGGAAACTCTTTTCGTATATTTAGCATTTCTACTACATAATCCAAGTTATTCACTCCCCTAATAAAAACAATTCTATTTAACAAATTCTTGAAAGATCACCAAATGAAAAGGGCCGGAATCTTACCTCTTCATTTGATGATTTTCAAACGTAATAGTGATAAAAGGCTGGAATATCCAGCCTTTTTTACCACTTATAAGGATTCTACATACGCTTCTGTTTCTTCACGTGTTTGTGGAACTTCAACTTCACCATTTACGATTTTTTCTTTCCAAGCTTCGATTTCTTTTATGATTTCTTCCGTTAATGCTTCTTCGTTTGTTCTTGCAACAGAAACACCATCATCTTCTAAACCATAAGCAAGAACTTCTCCACCTGGGAACTCACCGTTCATTGCTTTGTTAGCAACGTCTTGTACTGCAATGTCAACACGTTTAACCATTGAAGTAAGGGTAACGTTGTGATCCCCAATTTGTCCTTCGTCATACTGGTCACGGTCAACACCGATTACCCAAATATCTTTTTCTGGGTTATTTTTCTTAATATCTTTCGCCTGTGCAAATACACCGTTTCCAGTAGCACCAGACGCATGGTAGATAACGTCAATACCATCATTGTACATACTAGCTGCAATTAGCTTACCATCATCTGGAGCATCAAATGCACCTGCATATTGTACTTCAACTACGATGTCTGGATTTACTGATTTTGCTCCAGCAATATAACCAGATTCGAATTTGTTAATTAACTCAGAGTCTGTTCCACCTACGAAACCAATTTTGTTTGACTTTGTTTTCATCGCTGCAGCTACACCAACTAAGAATGAGCCTTGATGCTCTTTAAAAGTAATGCTCGCAACGTTTGGTGCTTCTACTACAGAGTCAACAATACCGAATTTAGTATCAGGATATTGTTTAGCAGATTTTTTAATTGCGTCAGCTAATTTATAACCGATACCATAAATTAAGTCATAGTCTTGACGAACTAGACGTGTGATATTTGGTAGGTAGTCAGCATCTTCGTTTGACTGGATATAATCATACTGCTCACCTTTTTTAAAACCATGCTCTTCGCCCCATGCTGTTAAACCTTCCCATGCTGATTGGTTAAATGATTTATCATCTACTCCACCAACATCCGTTACCATTCCTGCTTTAAAATCACCATTCTCAGCTGATTTTTCACCATCAGATTTATTGCCTGAGTCTTTTGAACCTTCTTCAGAACCACCGCCACATGCAGCCAAAATTAATCCTAGGCTAAAAAGCATAGCAGCTAACAATAAAAATTTACGATTTTTCAATCTTAATACCCCCATTTTTAGTAGTAAATTATGACTATTTCAATCTTAAGCCTGTCCAGTTGTTGTTAACAACCACCTCCCTAAAGTAAACTGAAAACCCTTACATACGTTTCCGTAAAACATGAAAGCTAAATACGTCTGACCGGAAATAGTTTGCTGAATAGAGTACAGGTTCATCTTCTGTTGTGTAGTGCATTTGTTTTAGTAATAGCAGAGATTGTTCAGGTTCACAATTAAGTATTTCGTATATACGATCATGGTAACCTATTGGTTCGATGTATGTAACCGCATACGAAATTCGTTTATTTGAATATTCCTCAATTAATTTAAATAAGGAATCTTCTCTGTGAACGCGGTCTAATGGTATTATTCCCTCTGGCACCTTATCAATACAAAAAACTACAGGTTGATCGTCCGCTGTTCGTACTCGTTCAATTTGTGCAATTGTATGTAATTTGGTGGGTAAGAACCTTTGCATATCTTCTTCCATTGGTTCTAAGAGCTCAGTGGAAAGGTATTGAGAGCCAGGTGTTCTACCAGAATTGACAATCATCGAGGTCACACTATTAAGTTGCTCAATGCCAGATGAAAATATTGGTTTTGGATTTACGAATGTTCCTACACCATGTTTTCTTGTTACTACATTTTCTTCTTCTAAAATGCGTAAAGCTTCCCTTAATGTAGCTCGTGAAACGCCTAGTTGTTTTGACAATTGGAATTCTGAAGGCAATTTCTCTTTTTCTTTATACTTTTCTGTTTGGATATCACGTTTTATTTCTTCAATCACTTGTAGATATAAATGGCGCGAATCAGTTTTAATCGACATTTTGACCTCCTAGGTTACACACATGCTAGGATAAAGAGATCTGACATCTGACGTATGACTCTTTTGTCCGAAATAAATATAACACTTTTCCCTCCATAAATAAACACTATAGGTCAAATTTCTTAAAAAATTTATCACTTTTTTTCATTTTCAATCTATTTTTCTTCGATCTATATTTTTTCACCAAGTTTTCCCGAACGTTATCCAAGAGAATATATTATTTTTATACATCAACATATAATCTCAAAAAGAGGCAGTTATAGTCTATATAAACTATAACTGCCTTGTCATTTGGTTTTATGATGATCTCTCTTCTGACGATTGAGAAATTAAAACTGTCCTTGGTTTACTTCCTTCATAAGGTCCGACAATTCCCCTATCTTCCATAGCATCGATTAATCGTGCTGCTCTTGTATAGCCAATTCGAAACCTTCTTTGTAACATCGAAACACTAGCACTTTGCATTTCTATAATTAACGCAACTGCATCATCAAATAGTTCATCATCAACATCAGATTGAACCTCACTTGTTTCTTCTGGAATCATTTCCTCTTGATAAGAGGCTTTTTGTTGTTCAATACAATGATCGACAACTCGTTCTACTTCTTCATCTGATAAAAATGCTCCTTGAACCCTGGTTGGTTTGGAAGAACCTACAGGCATAAATAACATGTCACCTCGCCCAAGTAATTTTTCCGCGCCACCAGAGTCTAAAATAGTTCTAGAATCCGTTTGTGAAGAAACACTAAAAGCTATTCGTGATGGAATATTTGCTTTAATTACACCCGTAATTACATCAACTGAAGGGCGCTGTGTCGCAATAATTAAGTGAATTCCAGCAGCTCGTGCCATTTGAGCAAGTCTAGTAATTGCATCTTCAACATCATTTGAAGCAACCATCATTAAATCAGCTAATTCATCCACTAATACAACAATATAAGGTAAGTTGGGTTGCTTATCTTCCTCCTCAATTGTGTTGTTGTATTTGCGAATATATTCATTGTAACCTTCAATATTTCTGGTTCCAGTATCAGAAAATAGTTCATACCGTCTTTCCATTTCGGCAACTACCTTTTTTAAGGCTCTGGAAGCTTTCTTAGGATCGGTCACAACAGGAGCAAGTAAATGTGGAATCCCGTTGTATACGTTTAATTCAACCTTTTTAGGGTCAATCATCATCATTTTTACTTCATGTGGTTTTGCACGCATAAGAATGGTTGTAATAATTCCATTTACACATACACTTTTCCCGCTTCCAGTTGCGCCTGCAATTAATAAGTGTGGCATTTTATTTAGTTCGGCAACAACTGCATCACCGGATATATCTCGTCCTAATCCGAATAAAAGCTTAGAAGATTTTTTGGTTAGTGTACTATCAACTACTTCACGTAATGAAACCATCGCAACTTCTGTATTCGGTACTTCAATTCCTACCGCAGACTTTCCTGGAATAGGCGCCTCAATTCGGATATCCTTTGCCGCTAAAGCTAAGGCTAGATCATCATGAAGACCCACAATTTTACTAACCTTAACCCCTGCCTCAGGATAAACCTCATATTTAGTAACAGCTGGTCCAACATGTACTTTTGTTACTCTTGCCTTCACTCCAAAACTATTGAATGTTCGTTCTAACTTTCTCACAGTTGCCTGGATATGTGATTTTTCATGTTGTTGTGAGTTATGTGTTGGTTCGGTAAGTAAATCAATAGCTGGTAATTCATATTCGTAATTCTCAGGCTCAGTCATTGGCATGGAACCTGTAAGATCTACATCTGTTTCTTGTACGTTTTCACCTTGCTCAGGTTCTTTTGATTCTGGCTGTACGGTTTGTTTTGACTCTGTTTTTGGATCAAAAGAGTACGCTACATCGGTAAAGTCTTGAATTACCGGTTCTTCTATCAGCTCATCAGGTTCTTCTTCGTTAATTTGTTCATTAGCTTTTTCCTCTTTTTTAGCATCCCTTTTTTCTTTTGCTCGTGTTTTAGACTTTTCTTTAATTGACCTTACTTTTCCGCCAAGTTTCTTTGTAAAATCTCCCATTGAGAATTCAGTCATGAATATAATTCCTGTTAAGATAGAAAAAATAGCTACAATTTTAGCTCCAATAGAAGAAAATAAATAATAGCAAAATGAGAATAAAATAGCTCCAATCATTCCACCACCAGCTTGAATCAATTCACCTGGACCATTTACATATGTAAAAAATCTACTCCAAGTCGCCTTAATAATAGACGTTTCTTCTGTTCGTAAAAGAAGCATCTCAAAGGTCTGAATATGTGTTAACAACAGAATTCCCGAAAATATAATATAAAATCCAATCATTTTTTTATGAGAGAAATCAGGATATCTTCGTTTTATGATTAAAATTATACCTGTAATTAATAGCAACAAAGATGCTATAAAATACCAAATCCCAAAAAAGAACTGAAATATATTTTCTAAAATACTAGGAACTGCTCCGTCACTTATCATTCCAGCACCGCTACCAAAAATAGCAATAAATATAAATAGCAGGCCAAGTAATTCGAATTTAACTTGTTTTTTCAATTGGCTTTTTCTTTTTTTTCTTTTTTTAGCCACTACTTTCACCTCAAATACCATTGTTATGGAATATGAAACCCTTGCCAGAATCTTGACAAGGGTGCTAACTTTGATATCCATGTATCTAAGGCTATTATAGCATAGATTTACATTGTAATCTCTTATAAATAAGGCTATTTTTCGTAAGGATTGTTGTGTAAGTTGTAAAATGCCAAAGTGGAAGTGAAATGCGAACTAGTGAAAATTTAAGTTTATGGTAACAGCAACGTTAATTTCTGCTGCAGGCAAGGTTAGTAAAGTAACATTTTCGAGCGTACTGGATAGATTCCTGCAGGATGTCAGCTAGCGGACACACGATCCCTTATTTGTGAAAAATAAGGATAAATGCGGTTGTTATCGGACTCAGGATTCCTTATTTGGGTAAAAACAGTTGAAAATCATGTTTTTTAGCTGAATAAGGAATCGTGTGTCCGTTATTCCTCAAAATAAAGGTAAAAAAGGTAAATAAGGCATCCTCAGTCCAATGCCAAGCAGTCGCTAGCCCCCCTACTTAGTTCGCAGTCTACGGATACTAAGAAAGTAGCGAAATTAAAATAGCGGACTCAGGATACCTTATTAAGTAAAAAAAGCCTGATCTCAACCTGTTTTTACCTAAATAAGGTATCCTGAATCCACTTAACCCATAAAACATGCCCGAAAAGTAAAAATAAGGGCTTCTGTGTCCGCTACTGATCAAAATTCAATCCCCGCTCTAACTTTTCAAGTGGGACGAAAGTTATATGATTCTTAAAATCGCCGTTACTAACAATAAACGCTTAACAAAAACTGAATTAACGAGAGGAAAGAATAGATCCTGGTTGATATTGAGGATCCATAAAATCATTCGGATTTGTTGATAACAACTGAACTACTCGGTAATTACCATCTTCATTTCTTTCCACATAAACAGACTTGTTTTGGTGATTAATTAATAACCGATTGGAATCCGCATTGTTGTCTGGGAAAATATCAGATTCAGCTAAAGGTGTGTAATGTATCATGTTTGATCCTCGCCTTCGTCAGGTTTTTCCGGTTTCGTTAAGGCAATTAATTCATTTACTTTTTGCATCGCTTCCCTAACGCCACCTACATCATCTATTAAACCATATTTGACAGCATCATTTCCAACAACGTTTGTTCCGATATCCCGAGTTAGATTCCCTTGGGCAAACATAAGCTCTTTAAATTTTTCTTCTTTTATTTTTGAATGGTTAATGACAAAATTAATCACCCTATCTTGCATTTTATCTAAATATTCAAATGTCTGTGGAACACCGATGACCATTCCAGTCAAGCGAATTGGATGAATCGTCATTGTAGCAGTAGGGACAATATATGAATGTGTTGTTGAAACTGCTATTGGTACACCTATTGAATGTCCGCCGCCTAATACGATGGACACGGTGGGTTTTGATATGGAAGCTATTAACTCAGACAAAGCTAGTCCTGCCTCTACATCTCCACCAACTGTATTAAGTAAAATAATTACTCCTTCAATTTTTGGATTCTGCTCAATAGCAATTAATTGAGGAATTAAATGTTCATACTTTGTTGTTTTGTTCTGTGCAGGCAACTGTATATGGCCTTCAACCTGCCCTATAATGGATAACACGTGAATATTTGAATCTGGTGATTGGGCCACATTTGATTGACCAAGCTGCTGGATTTTCTCCACTAAAGAAGATTTGTTTTCATCATCTTGTTGATTCTTATCTTTATCCATCGATGGATTGTTGTTCATTTACGGTCACTCCTCTAATTTATTATCCTTATTAATTACTAGTATGAACAATTCTAGCTTGTCCTATTAAAAAAACTGCTAACGAATTGTTAGCAGTTTAAAAACCAGTTATCAAATCTGGTTCAACTAATTGACTGAGATTAAAGGTTTCATGCAAAGCATTTACTGCTTTCAAGACATCATTTTCATGAATTAACACCCATATCGTAGTATGACTATCAGCTGATTGTAATATCTGAATTTCCTCTTCTGTAAGTGCGTGCACGATCTTAGAAGCAATGCCAGGTACTCCTGTCATCCCGGCTCCAACTACAGAAACTTTTGCGCAGTCTTCTATTACTTGTGGTTCAAATCCTAAATTTTCAATACAACTTACAGCTAAATCCGTGTGAATAGCAGGTATTGTAAATAATAATCCTGTTGGAGATATATTGATGAAATCTACCGAAATTCCCCCATCCGCTAGAACTTTAAATACTTCTGAATGAAGACGATGCATTTCTTCCCTTTCTTTTATTTTAATTTGAGTCATAGAGGTCATATGTGCAATACCTGTAATCAGTTGATCTGGAAGTTCGTGTATAGAATTGTTGGATACAAATGTGCCTGATTCTCTGGAATAAGTGGATCGCACATGGAGTGGTATATTTGCTTGCATTACAAGTTCAATTGCACGGGGATGAATAACTTTTGCACCCTGATATGCTAAATTACAAATTTCTGTATATGTCACCGATTTAAGTTGCCGAGCAGCTTTAACAATTCTCGGGTCAGCAGTCATGATACCATTTACATCGGTAAATATTTCTACTCTTTCGGCGTTAAGCGCAACACCGAGAGCAGCAGCGGTTGTATCGCTGCCACCTCTTCCAATTGTTGTTATTTCTCCAATTGATGTCTGGCCTTGAAAACCTGCAACAACTACTACATCATATTTTTCCAGCTCTTCTAGTAATCGAGATGTATCAATTCCTTTAATTTTTGCTTGCGTAAAATCTGAGGTAGTTAGAATTCCTGCTTGGGCACCTGTTAATGCAATCGATTTTAATTTATTTTTTCGAAGTTCGTTTGCTATTACAACACTTGCAATTGTTTCACCGCATGACAAAAGAAGATCAGTTTCACGACTTTCATGATAAGGTACATTTCGATCGATGAGACTTAATAACGTATCAGTAGCATATGGGTCTGGCATTCTACCTAATGCTGAAACAACTACAACTAGCTTAAAATTATTATTTTTTGCTTCTTTTATATGTTCGATGACTTTTGAAATACTTGCTGGTGATTGTAATGAAGTGCCTCCAAATTTTTGAACTAATAGTTTCATTTTTCCACCTCTGTCATACAACTAATTTCTATTTGGAGTCTATACTCCGCTATTTTCTTGATAAGGAACTATAACTGGTTGGATTTGTTCGAATAATAAAGCTGACTCAACTGTATCCACTAATGTATCCATATGTGCAACTAACGAATTTGGTTTCTTATACGGATCGTCTTGGCCATACGGTATAAAATAAATATATTTACTTGCCATTAAACGCATTAAGTTAACGCCGTTAAGTCCTAGTGCATCATTCGTCGAAATACCCAATACTACTGGCTTTTTATTTCGCATAGTTGCTTTAGCGGCCATCAGTACAGGGGAGTCTGTTAGAGCATTAGCTAGTTTACTCATCGAATTACCCGTTAATGGTGCGATAACCATACAATCCAACGGTTCTTTTGGTCCTAAAGGTTCTGCCTCTGGCATTGTAGTAATTACTTTTTTTCCAGTAATCGATTCAATCTTTTCGATATGATCAGCTGCATCACCAAATTTCGTATCTGTAGATCTCACGGTATACGTTACAATCGGCACGACCTCTGCACCAATCTTCATTAATTTCTCTAACTGTGGAAAAACCTGATCATACGTGCAATGTGATCCTGTGATACCAAAACCAATTCGTTTTCCTACTAAACTCATACTGTTTCCTCCTTACTCGTTATAAACTGTTTAATGACATCAGCCAAAATTCTACCCGCAGTTTTAGGGGCAACAATACTAGGTAAACTTTTCGCAAGTATTGCTTGAATCCCACGTTTTTCTGCATAGTCAAAATCTGTTCCACCTGGTTTAGATGCTAAATCAATAATCAATCCATGTGATGGTAAGTATTGAATTGATTCTTTCGTAATAACTTGAGATGGTATCGTATTAATTAAAATATCGCAGTCCGCTGTATTTTGTGACAGTTGATCAAAAGGAATGGCTTTAAAACCCATTTCCGTAATGCGTGCCAAATCTTCTGACTTTCTAGCGCATACTGCTACATTGGCACCTAGAGCAGCAAACTTATTCGCTACCGTTTTTCCGACACGACCATAGCCAACTACTAGTAAGTTAGCGGAATGAATCGTAAAATCAGTATGTTCAATTACCATCATAATTGTTCCTTCAGCAGTTGGAATTGAATTATATACTGCAATATCATCACGATCAAATAACTTTACAAGACGTCGATCTGTTTCATCTGTTATTGAAGTTAAATAGTCATTTGCTATGCCTGTAAATATAATTGCAGTACTTTTTAATTGTTGAACCCACTCTTTTGTTAATTGAATCGATTGATCGGAAAAAACAGGTTCAATCACTCCGTTATCATCAGTTCCTGTAACAGGTAAAACTACCATATCCAATTCACTTGGGTCTAGTTCAGAGAATTCTTTTTGTTTTAATCCTGTAAATCCTTGATCTAGATTATCAAAACCTATTAAATAAATAGTCGTATTTTCAACTTGTTGAAGTTGACGAATTAGTTCAATATATCTGGCATCTCCACCTATTACAGCTATTGAGTAACCCATTCGTTATACACTCCTTGTTATACAAATGCCTTTTTCAAATCATTTCTTTATAGCTTATGTGTTTCGCTTCGGTAAGTGAGTAATAGCTAAGAAAAAATTAGAAAAACTCGGTATTCACCTCACCTTATAGCGAATTCCGATGTATTTTCATATAAGATCTTTCTAACGTTATAAAAAAACCCTCTTCTCAAGTAAGAAGAGGGTTGGCTATTATGCTGATTTCCCTTTCTTATCTTCAAGCTTTACGCTTCTGGAATTAGCACAGTGTTTTATAAACCTGTTGCTGAGGTATCAAAGGGCCAGTCCCTCCACCTCTCTGGATAAGAAAAATTTCATATTAAAATGTTAAACAATACTCTACATTTAACAAGATAAAAAGTCAAGGTTATTTCTGAATATTAGCACGTTGTCAGAGTAAGCTGTAAGAAAAAAGCGCAAGCGACTTGAAAGACACGACAAGCATAAGCAGAACGCTGCAGTGTGGTGGTTTTTACCACACGGAAGTAGACTGTTTATGTCTCGAGTGTCCAGTCCGCTTGCGCTGGACAGATTTTATAGATTTTTATCTTTTAAAAAAGAGGCCAGGACAAAACTATTTTTATCAAAGAAAATCCGAACATAAGATAATTAGTGCAAATAACTCGCTCCGGAAATATACTCGCTTTCCGCGGGCGGCTGGTGAGCCTCCTTGCCCCGGCAAGGGGTATGCCGACGTTGTCCGCAAAGGACGTTTTTAGTCGGCCTTCCTTAATAGACGCACTGTGGGGTCTCACCAATGCCTGTCTTCCCGCAGGACAAGGAAAGCTACCCTGAAAAAGCATCGCACGCAGAAAAAGTGATTTTCTTTTTCAAGGAGTCTAAGTATATTTCCGGAGCTAATACAATTCATTGTTCGTTATTTAAATTAATAGTTTTAGTTTTGTCTCAGCCTCCTAACTAAATAAAATATGACGTGGCAAAAACTAGTCCGTTTCAATCATAATCATATCTTCTCCAATTTTTTTTATGGAGTTCCAATGAATTTTTGTTTCTGCTCCTTCTTTTTTTAAACCAAACCATTTGTAGTTAGGAATGATAAAAGACCTGATTTGACCAGTTCTCTCGTCAATTTCTAAATCCGTCGCACCAAGAACCCCGAGCCTAGAACCATGACTCACATTTACAATTTCTTTTCCACTTATTTCTTTATACCGCATTACACTCACCTCATTTTGTATCGGTATTATAAATATATGACAAAAAAAATAACCTATGTCATTGCATAGGTTATTTACTAACTAATTATTTTGTTTTGGTGCAATTAGTGCCGTTGATGGTTTTGTATTAAAAATGGTATCAATAATCTTACGAATAGAATCATGATTAACAGCATCAATTTCTTTTATCATGTCGTCAAGCGTGCGATGCCGTTTTAATAATAATTCATTTCTACCATTTCTGCTCATACGGCTGTTTGTACTTTCAAGACTAAGCATGAGATTTCCCTTAAGTTGTTCTTTACTATTTTTCAATTCTTTGTCAGTAAGACCATTCGTTATTAGTTCATTTACAGTGCTTGAAATGGTCTCCTGAAGTAGTGGTAACTGCTCTTTGCCAGTACCTGCATAAATAGTTAACAGTCCATTATCAAGAAACGAGGAATGATAAGAAAACACTGAATATGCTAACCCTTTTTGTTCCCGAACATCTTGAAATAGGCGTGAGCTCATACTACCTCCAAGAACATTGTTCATGATTACTAAGCTAAAGGTGTAATCATCACCAACTGGTAATCCGTTATATCCGATACATAAATGCGCCTGTTCAGTTTCTTTATTCCGCTCTAATTTACCAGCATGGAATTCAGGTTTAATCAATGGAGTTTTATCATGATCTGCTTCATATTTTCCAAAGCAAGACTCTACATTATCGATGAATGATTGATCAACGTTACCTGCGACAGAAATTACAACATTATCAGGCGTATATCTTTGCGTTATATAGGATCGAAGTGTATCTGGTTTAAATGACTTTAAGTGATTTTCCGTCCCTAATATTGGATAGCCCAATGAATGTTCACCATAAGATGCGCGTGATAATAAATCATGTACAATATCATCTGGTGTGTCCTCATACATCTTGATTTCTTCTAACACAACTTTCTTTTCACGTTCCATTTCATCTTCATCAAATGATGAATTAAAAAACATATCTGCAAGTATTTCTAATGCATAATCTTTATGGTTATCCAATACTTTCGCATAAAAACAAGTATATTCTTTAGATGTAAATGCATTTACTTGACCACCAATAGCATCAAACGCTTCAGCTATATCCTTCGCAGATCGCGTTTCAGTACCTTTAAAAAACATATGCTCTAGAAAGTGCGAAATTCCATTGTTTTTTTCTGTTTCATTTCGTGAACCTGTTAGTACCCATATGCCTATCGTTACTGATCTTACGGCAGGTATTTTTTCTTGGACAATTCTTAGTCCATTTTTACATGTATGTTTCTCAATCAATTGTTAGTCCTCCTATTTTACGCTCAATATTACCTATTTGATAACCGATTTTCTGACAGTAATTTTTCAACTGTACCAATTTGATAATTTTTTTCTTTAATTCCAGCGATAAGTTCATCCAACCCACGTACGATTGCATCAGTTGGATGCATTAAAATGGTTGCTCCAGGATGAAGCTTTGGCATTACTCGATTCATCATAACAGATACGGATGGATTCTTCCAATCAATGGTATCGACAGTCCATAGAATAGTATTCATTTTGTAGCCATCAGCTATTGCTACGACTTGGTTTGTAAAACTACCACTAGGTGGAGCGAATAATGTTGGCTTTTCGCCTGTTATTGCTTGTATTGTATCATTTGTACTTTTAATTTGCTCATGTATTTCTTGTTCAGAAATTCGCGTCATATCTGGATGGTTATATGCATGGTTACCAATAACATGGCCTTGTTCATCTATCATCTGCACATATTTCGCATTATTTTTTGCCCATTTTCCTTCAACAAAAAAAGTTGCTTTCACTTGATTTTCTTTTAATATTTTTAGTATTCCTGGAATTTTTTCGGTACCCCAGGATACATTAATTAAAAAAGATACCATTCGTTTATTCGCATTTCCACGATATATTGGAGCAGGTGGTAAATCATTTAATGATACCTCTGGAGAAATCTCATTGAAAACAAGTAGATTTTTATTAAATTCTCCCTCTTTTTTCATTTTTTCGTATGATTTATCAACATCGACTTCTCTGCCATTAAGACCAGGTATTTTTTTCCAAACTTTATCAATAACCGCGTTCTGAGGGGGGATTTTGAAGCCAGTACTCTTCTGCTGAATTTCAGTATATAATGGATCTTCTTTCTTTATTACTTGCTGAACATTAGAAAAGGTAGTAATTTTTTCCGATTTAAAAGGGTTCATTGGGTGATTAAACGATATAAAAATTAATAAAAAAAGTATAAGCCCTTGAATAACTAATCTATGCATACTCATTCCCTCCTCACATTCCATGATATGAAAAGAAAGGACAGGTTATGATAGAAAAACATAGGCAAGTTAAAAGCGAAAACTTTTCACACTTAATATTTAACAAATAAAAAAAGAAACTGGTTCTCCAGCCTCTTCATTCATTATTAACTAACTATGATCGTGATTTTTCGCTTTTTTCTTTTTGTTCCACTAAAACAGCTTTACGTGAAAGGTTAACTCTACCTTGTTGATCAACCTCTTTAACTTTCACCATAATTTCATCACCAATGGACACTACATCTTCAACTTTATTTGTACGTTCCTCAGCTAATTCTGAAATATGAACAAGTCCATCTTTACCTTTAAAGATTTCTACAAAAGCACCGAACTTTTCAATGCGTTTTACTTTACCCAGGTAAACTTGTCCAACTTCAACTTCGCGTACTAAATCTTCAATAATTTTTTTCGCTTTATCATTCATTGAAGCGTCAGTAGAAGATATAAAGACACTTCCATCCTGTTCAATATCAATTTTTACGCCAGTCTCGTCAATGATCTTATTAATTTGTTTACCACTTGGTCCAATAACATCACGGATTTTATCTGGATTAATAGACATTGTTAGGATTTTAGGTGCGTATTCAGAAAGCTCTGTTTTAGGCTTATCGATTGTTTCTGTCATGTGACCTAAAATATGTTGTCTACCTTGTTTGGCTTGAGTAAGTGCTTCCTCTAAAATTTCCCTTGAAAGTCCATCGATTTTAATATCCATTTGTAGTGCAGTAACACCTTTACTAGTTCCTGCAACTTTAAAATCCATGTCTCCTAGCGCATCTTCCATACCTTGTATATCCGTTAAGATTGTATAGTCATCACCTGATTTAACAAGACCCATTGCAATACCTGCGACTGGTGCTTTAATTGGAACACCTGCATGCATCATTGCTAAAGTACTAGCACAGATACTAGCCTGTGAAGTAGAGCCGTTCGATTCTAAAACCTCGGAAACAAGTCTTATTGTATAAGGGAATTCAGTTTCAGATGGAATTACCTTTTCAAGTGCGCGTTCACCTAAAGCCCCATGGCCAATTTCACGACGTCCTGGTCCACGAATTGGTCCAGTTTCTCCGACGCTATATTGAGGGAAATTATAGTGATGCATAAAACGTTTTGATTCTTCAAGATCCAATCCGTCTAATATCTGAACATCACCTAATGCTCCTAACGTACATACACTTAAAGCTTGTGTTTGTCCACGTGTAAATAGACCTGATCCATGTGTTCTTGGTAATACACCAATTCTTGATGAAAGCGGACGAATCTCATCTGGTTTTCGACCATCAGGACGAACTTTTTCTTTTGTAATTAAACGTCTTACCTCATCCTTAACCATTTTATCCAGAATAGATTTAACTTGTTTAATTACACTTTCTTCTTCCTCTTCATATGCCTCAACAACTGCAGCTTTAACTTCTTCAATAGCAGCTTCACGAGCATGCTTTTCATGTACTTGAATCGCTGCAACTAACTTGTCTTTCGATTCATCCTCTATCTTTTTCATTAATTCTTGGTCTAATTCAAAAAGTTTAACCTCTGATTTTTCCTTTGCTACAGCAGCTACTATTTCTTCCTGGAATGCAACGAGTCTTTTTATTTCCTCATGTCCAAACATGATTGCTTCAAGCATAACCTCTTCAGGTACCTCGTTTGCTCCTGCCTCTACCATGTTAATTGCCTCTTTTGTTCCAGCAACTGTAAGCTCAATATCACTTTTTGCTTGTTGTTCAATTGTTGGATTAATAACAAACTCGCCATCAACTTGTCCAACAATAACACCAGCAATTGGTCCACTGAAAGGGATGTCAGAAATGCTAAGTGCAATTGACGAACCTACCATAGCTGCCATTTCTGATGAACAGTCCTGATCAACACTCATTACTGTACTAATTACCTGCACTTCATTTCTGAATCCATCTGGAAATAATGGACGAATTGGACGATCGATTAAACGTGATGCTAGGATAGCCTTCTCACTTGGACGACCCTCGCGCTTAATAAAACCACCTGGAATTTTACCAACTGCATATAATCGTTCTTCATAATTTACCGTTAATGGAAAAAAGGGTAGATCTTTTGGCTGCTTTGATGCTGTCGCAGCAGATAATACGGACGTATCACCATATTGAATCATACAAGCTCCATTTGCTTGTTTTGCGAGTTCTCCAATTTCAACTGAAAAAGTTTTACCAGCAATTTCAGTGGAGAATAATTTTTTTTCTGCCATTTAATTGTATACTCCTTTCAAAAGCTCTTAAAGTTCATTTTAGCGATAAACCGTTCGTATGTAAACAAGAAAAGCATAGGCGACTGTTTAGTGGTGTACAAATAGATGGGAATGTGAATAGTACGGTGGTCTATCCGTACTTTCATCATAACCATCTATTTGCTAGCCACTAGGAGCCGAAGCTAGACAAAGAAAAGCGTAGGCGACTGTTTAGAAGCGGACGCATAAGCAAGGAATCGTAGAGCACAAGGGTTTCGTGCTCGACGTGTTCATTGCTTATGACGGCAGCTTCTAGGAGCCGTTGCTAGACAAAGAAAAGCATAGGCGGCTGTTTACAAGCATGCCACAAACAAAAGAATATAAAAAAAGCGGGATTTCTCCCGCTTTTTGAATAACTATCGACGTAAACCAAGTCTTTTAATAAGTTCACGGTAACGTGTAACATCTTTGTTACGTAGGTAGTTAAGTAAGTTACGACGCTTACCAACCATTTTAAGTAGACCACGACGTGAATGGTGATCTTTTTTGTGCGTACGTAAATGTTCATTTAACGTAGTGATTTCTGCAGTAAGTACAGCGATTTGTACTTCTGGAGATCCAGTATCATTTTCATGAACCTTATACTCATTAATGATTTCATTCTTACGCTCTTTAGTGATAGCCATTTAGGTTCACCTCCTATTATTCTTCATAGCCCCAATTCCCTAGCAATCGTCGGAGTGTCGAATTGCCAAGCAATGGTTTTACGTTCTTAAGCGTACATCTAATTGAGTTAAATTGCAAGTGATATTATAAATTTCATTGATTGGAAAAATACTTGCGACATTTTACCTCATCATCTTTTATTTTTTCAATTAATTCGGTAACATTGTCAAATTTCTCTTCGTCACGTATATACTTCCACCATTCCAATTGTAGTTCTTCTCCATAAAGATCGTTGGAATAGTCAAAGATATTTACCTCAAGTGTTGGTTTCGATTCGTTTGCGTGAAACGTAGGTTTATAGCCTAAGCTTGCCATTCCTTCGTACACCTCACCTTTATACAACACCTTTACTGCGTACACGCCAATTTTTGGTAACAATGCATCTTCATTTACCTTTAAATTTGCGGTAGGAAATCCAATTGTTCTACCTCGTTTCTCCCCGTCGATAACTGTTCCATAGACCGCTAGCTTTCTACCTAAAAGTTCGGAAACTTTTTCAACATTACCACTCGATAGAAGAGAGCGAATTTTTGTTGAGCTCACTTTTTCATCTTCAAGTTCCACTTTATCAATTGTTGTATAAGTGAATTTTTCTCTTGTATGCGAACCAATGATACGCATATTTCCTTCACCTTTGTGGCCGTATGAAAAATCGAATCCAGCTACAACATGTTTAATATTTAGGCCGATAATAAAATGATCAATGAATTCTTGTGGGCTAAGTGACGCCAATTCTTTTGAAAACGTAATAATATATAATCGATCTACATTCATTTTTTGCAGTATTTCTTGTTTATCACGAATTGGTGTAATGTACTGAACATGAACTTTTTCTTTTTTTAATACAACCGATGGATGCGGGTGGAATGTAATGACTGCACTTTCCATATCAGATTCTTTAGCTTTTTTGACTGCTGTTTCTATTACCTTTTGATGTCCCTTATGAATACCGTCAAAGAAACCAATTGCTGCGACTGTTTCTTGAAGCTCCTTTATACCTAATGAATGTGGATATGTTAATTCAATCGTTCTCATGTTTTCACCTACACTTCTCTATATCTAAAGGAAAAACGCGGACAGGTTTTATTTGGTCTGGTTTATCTGGGTGAATTTGATAGATCGCTAGTATTTCCTTCTTATATAAAATAATAAATGGATTCGTTTTTAATTCTACCATAGGTTTCGGTAATTTTTGACCATAAAGAACCTTTTTACATGTATCGTTATCAACAGAAATTGAATCCAAATGATTTAACCCTTTAATCATTGGAAGTAATAATTGGTAATGCTTGTTCTGTTGAACATTTTCTTCAATTTGTTCAAATGTAAATGTATCTTCTTTTGATAATGAACCAGTTTCTATTCTTTCTAATGCCGACATATGTGCTGGATAACCTAATGCTTGTCCAATATCTACACATAGTGTTCGAATATAAGTTCCTTTTGAGCAAACAACTTTTAACTGGATTCGATTACCATCCACCGATTGCAATTCGATATCATGTATTGTAACATTACGTGTCGGTCGGACTACTTCTTGATTTGCACGGGCATATTCATACAATTTTTTACCGTTTACTTTGACTGCTGAATACATTGGTGGAATTTGAACGATATTGCCTTTAAAACTCTTTAACATCTCTTCAATTTCATCAATAGAAGGAGTATTGGTAAATTCCTTCGTCTCTACAATATTTCCATGAGCATCTTCCGTTTCGGTGGAAGTACCTAGGAATAGTTCAGCTATGTAAACTTTTTTCGTATCAGTTAAATATGGAACAATCTTAGTAGCTTGTCCAATACAAATTGGAAGAACACCTTCAACTTCTGGGTCTAGTGTCCCTGTATGACCTACTTTTTTAGTCTTATATAACCGCCGAATTTTACTTACACAATCATGTGATGTCAATCCTTTTGGCTTCCATAAAGGTAAAATACCATTCATAAAAAAATGCCCCCATTTTTACATGGGAAAATCTGACCCTGCAACAAACAGGTGCCAGATTTCCATTATATTTCTGCTTATTTTTTATTTAGATCACGTAAAATGCCTTCAATTCGATTACCGTATTCTAACGCTTCATCAAATTCAAAAACAAGCTCCGGGGTCTTACGTAGCCGAATTCGTTGACCAATTTCTGACCGGATGAACCCTTTAGCTTTTGCTAGACCAACTAATGTGTCGTGTTTTTGTTTTTCATCTCCAAGAACAGAAATAAAAACCTTAGCTTGTTGCAAGTCACCAGATACTTCAACATCTGTTACAGTAACAAAACCAACGCGTGGATCTTTTAATTTCTTACTTATGATTTCTCCAAGCTCTTTTTTCATTTGTTCTGCAACACGATTTGCGCGAACTTCACTCATTAAAGTCACCTCTTAATTATGAAACGAACTATTACTTGCCGTTTCATTGTTTGCTAGGAAATTATAATCGTTCTACATCGGTAATAGTCCGTTCTAATTCACCATACTCATCCATAACACGCAGCACTTCTTGGATCACTTGTTCAGCATGCGTATAGCTTGTAGAAATCGTTACAATTCCAAATTTTGTTCGTTGCCATAAATCATGGTATTCCAATTCCGTAATTGCGATATTAAAATCAGTTCTCAACCGATTCATCAATTTTTTTAGTACAGAACGTTTATCTTTCAATGAATGTGTGTTGTACAACATACATTCTATTTCAGCAACGACAATCATTTACGTTCGATTTCTTGCATGACGTAAGCTTCGATTACGTCACCTTCTTTAATATCGTTAAAGTTCTTAACTGTAATACCACATTCGTAACCTTGTGCAACTTCTTTTGCATCATCTTTGTAACGCTTAAGTGTATCCAACTCACCTTCGAATTGTACAACACCATCACGAATCACACGTACGCCTGAATCGCGTGTAATTTTACCATCAGTCACATAGCTACCAGCAATAGTTCCTATTTTTGACACTTTAAAGATCTCGCGTACTTCGGCTTGACCAATTACTTTTTCCTCGAATTCTGGATCAAGCATACCTTTCATTGCAGCTTCTACTTCCTCAATTGCTTTATAAATGACACGGTGTAAGCGAACATCCACTTTCTCAGATTCTGCTGTCTTTTTGGCGTTAGCATCAGGACGAACGTTAAACCCAATCACAATTGCGTTAGATGCGGACGCAAGAATAATATCTGATTCTGTAATCGCACCTACACCTGTATGGATAATCTTGATCTTTACACCTTCAACTTCAATTTTTCGTAGTGATCCTGCCAATGCTTCAACAGATCCTTGAACATCTGCCTTGAGAATGACATTAATTTCTTTCATTTCGCCTTGTTTGATTTGCTCGAACAGATCATCTAAGCTAACTTTCGTTTGCTCACCACGATTTTCTTGTATTTGCTTTTGCTGACGTGCTTCTCCAATTTGACGTGATTTTTTCTCATCGTCAAACACAAGAAATTGATCACCAGCTTGAGGAACATCATTTAATCCGGTAACTTCTACAGGAGTTGAAGGACCAGCTTCTTTAACACGTTTTCCTAGATCATTTACCATTGCACGAATACGACCAAAGGTATTTCCGACAACGATAGAATCCCCAACACGTAAAGTACCGTTTTGTACTAATAAAGTGGCAACTGAGCCGCGCCCTTTATCCAATTGTGCTTCGATAACTGTACCAAATGCATTTCTTTTTGGATTTGCTTTCAATTCCTCTACTTCTGATACAAGTAAGATCATTTCCAATAAATCATCGATACCCTCACGTTTTACAGCAGAGAGTTGAACAAAAATCGTGTCTCCTCCCCAATCCTCAGGAACAAGTTGATATTCCGTTAACTCTTGCATAACACGATCAGGATTTGCACCTTCTTTATCCATCTTATTTACCGCAATAATAATTGGTACTTCCGCTGCCTTTGCATGATTAATTGCTTCTACAGTTTGAGGCATTACCCCATCGTCGGCTGCAACCACTAAGACAGCTATATCGGTAACCTGTGCTCCTCTTGATCGCATACTAGTGAAAGCAGCGTGACCAGGAGTGTCAAGGAATGTTACTCTTTTTCCTTCGTTTTCTACTTGGTATGCACCAATATGCTGTGTAATCCCACCAGCTTCGCCTTCTGTCACTTTTGTATGGCGAATGGAATCAAGTAGAGTAGTTTTACCGTGGTCAACGTGGCCCATGATGGTAACAACTGCCGGACGTTCCACTAATTCTGATTCATTATCTTCCTGAATATACTTATCAAAATCAGTATCCTCTAGGATGATTTCTTTTTCAACCGAAACTCCGAATTCTTCGCAAATCAACTCAACAGCATCATCGTCTAGATCTTGATTTTTTGTTGCCATAACCCCAAGACCCATTAATTTCTTAATAATCTCTGCAGCTTCCTTGTTCAGTTTCTCTGCAAGGTCATTAACTGTGAGTGTTTCACTGTATTTAATCTCTTTAGGAGTTTCTTTCGCAGCTACAGGCTGTTGTTTAGGAGCTGGTTTATTCGTGTTACCTTTTTTATTTCGCTGTTTATTTTGATTGTTTCGGTTATTCTTTTGATTTGATTGCTTGTTTGAAGGTTTTCCTTTATTCTCTTGCTTTTTATTATTTTTATTCTCAGTGTTGTTGTTTTTCACAGATGTAGATTCTTTTTTAGGATTAAACATTTCATCTAACTTTACTTTCACATCATCAGAAATTGTTGACATGTGATTAGATACTTCTACGTTTAATTCCTTTAATTTTTGAATGACTTCTTTGCTTGATGTATTTTTTTCTTTTGCATATTCATATACGCGCATTTTAGTCATACGTTCACCCCCGAATTTAATTATCGAGTAACGACTTTATCTTAGCGGCAAAACCTGCATCTAAAATTGCAATAGCTACTCTTTCTGATTTACCAATAGCATGTGATAACACTTCGCGATCATCTACTATTCGTAAAGGTACATTATAAGTGATACATTTGTCCGTAATTTTTTTTCGTGTTTGCGGTCCAGTATCATTTGCCATTAATACTAATTTTGCCCGCTTTTTTTTAATATCTTTAATTACTTCTTCACCAAGCGAGCATTTTCTAGCATTATAAGCTAGACCTATCATATTTAAATAATTATTTTTCATTTCTTTTTCCTGTTACAACATCCTTCAGTTGATCAAATACTGCTGTATCAACCTGGGTGTTAAGGTGACGGTTTAGCACATTATTTTTTTCTGCTTTCTCAATTACAGATAGATCTTTCGATAAATATGCCCCGCGACCATTTTTCTTTCCAGTTTCGTCAACAAAAACTTCCCCGTCTTTGTTTCGAACGACACGAATTAATTCTTTTTTAGGTTTCATTTCATTTGTTACGACACATTTACGTAAAGGAATTTTTCTAGTTTGAGCCATTGGATATCCTCCTTATTCAAACAAGTCTTCATCTTCGTCAGAATAAGTACTGCTCGTTTCTGTTTCGTTATTCAGCAAGCCTTCTTCAATTGCTTCAGACTCACTTTTTATATCAATTTTCCATCCAGTAAGTTTTGCAGCTAACCGGGCATTTTGTCCACGTTTACCGATCGCAAGTGACAATTGATAATCAGGAACAATTACAGTTGTAGCTTTCGCCTCTTCGTCAACGAGAACTTTTACAACCTTAGAAGGACTTAGTGCATTTGAAACGTAAACCACTGGGTCCTCTGACCATTCCACAACATCAATTTTTTCACCTTTTAATTCATTTACAATTGCTTGAACACGTTGCCCTCGCTGACCAACACAAGAACCAACTGGATCTATTTCGGGATCACTTGCAAATACAGAAATCTTTGAGCGATCACCAGCTTCACGAGCAACAGATTTAATTTCAACCGTTCCATCATAAATTTCAGGTACTTCCATTTCAAACAAACGCTTTAAGAGACCTGGATGCGATCTAGAAATATAGATTTGTGGTCCTTTACTTGTATTCTCAACCTTTGTAACAAAAACTTTTAGGCGATCATGAACATAGTATTCTTCTACAGACATTTGTTCTGATTCAGGCAATTTTGCTTCAATTTTTCCAAGGTTGACATAGACGAACCGTGGATCAATACGCTGAATAATACCAGTCATCACATCTTCTTCACGGTCAGCATATTCACTAAAAATAACGCCTCGTTCTGCTTCACGCACGCGTTGTGTTACTACTTGCTTAGCAGCTTGGGCAGCAATTCTCCCAAAATCTTTTGGCGTGACTTCTAATTCTATTACATCTTCTATTTCGTAATTAGGGTCAATTTCTTTTGCCTCATCGATTGAAATTTCTTCTTGAATATCTTCAACTTCTTCTACAACGGTTTTTCGTGAAAATACCCGCATTGTTCCTGCTTTCTCATCTAAATCAACTCTTACGTTTGATGCAGACTTAAAATTTTTCTTATATGCTGAAATCAACGCTGCTTCTAACGCCTCTAATAGTACTTCTTTATTGATACCTTTTTCCTTCTCTAAGTAATCAATCGCGTCAAACAACTGACTGTTCACTATTCTTTTCCCCCTTTATAACGTAACAGCAATTCTTGCTTTTGCTATTTTACTGAACGGTATTTCAACAATTTTCTTTCGAGTTTTTATCTTGTACTCGATATGGGCTACATGATCTACGAAGTTTGTTAAGGTACCTTCATATTCCTTCTCGCCATCTATAGGTTCATATAGCTTAACATACACATTTTTTTGTACATTTTTTTCAAAATCTGCTTCTGTTTTTAGTGGTCGTTCTACTCCTGGTGAGGAAACCTCAAGGAAATAAGCGTCCTTAATGGGATCTGCTTCGTCCAACTTTTCACTCAGACGTTCCGAAACTTCTCCACACTCAGCAATATCAATGCCACCCTCTTTATCAATGTAGACTCGTAGGAACCAATTCTTACCTTCCTTTACATATTCTACATCAACTAATTCTAGGTTTTTCTCTTCAAGTATTGGTTGTAATAATTCTTCTGTATTTTTAATAACTTGGGAACTCAAAACAATCCTCCTCTATTCAGTTGTAGTAGTACTTATTATGAACCATTCTACCAATTTTCATTTTAACTAGTTCAAAACAAACCCCTTGCCATTAAACAAGGCAAGGGGATTTCTAAAAGCGGGTTGGTAGTATGAAGAAAGAGTGGGAATCTCCCACTCTTTTCACCGTTCGTATTTCTTACCAATTAAAACTATACCACATCTTATTACATTACGCAAGAATCGTACGTTTCATTTATTGAGCTTAGGTTGTTCTTCCCATATGACAAAAATGATGCGAAAGCAATATTGTTTTTGACACAATGTAAGTATACTGCGAACTAAGTTAGTGCTATATTGATTTCCGCTCCGGACAGTCGCGCACCTTAGGGCACGGCTTCAGTCTCCTCGAGAAAACCACTCTGCGGGGCCTTCAGACTCGTGCTTTTCCCGCAGGAGTCGACTGTCCTACGCTCCAATCAAAAATCCAATTAGTAAGTGTATTGTATTTAATCAAATAGTACGTAAAACTAAGGGGAATTTACAGCACTACATTAGCGGAGGAAAAACACGGAGACTCCTCGAAAAAGAAAAGCGCTTTTTCTTCGTGCGATGCCTATTCGGGGCAGCTTTCCTTGTCCTGTGGGAGCAGAAGCCTAGATGAGACCCCGCAGAGCGTAAGCTCGAGGAGGCTCATCAGCTGCCCACGGAAAGCGCAGTGTTTTTCCGTAGCGGTCGGCGCTAATCTTAAATTTTCACTAGTTCGCAGTTTACTTCAATTACGAGATTAACAAGCAAAACCTAAAATAATGATAACTGATTTTTTTCGGCCATGCCTTCTAAGCAGCCGTGATTATCAAGGTATTCTAGTACTGTCTTTGAAATTTTGCTTCGTTCTCTTAGATCTTCTTTTGACAAAAACTCTCCTTGTTCTCGAGCCTTCACAATATTTATCGCTGCGTTCGTACCTAAGCCATCCACAGCGTTAAATGGCGGAATGAGGGTATCACCATCAACAATAAATTCAGTTGCGCTAGATTTATATAAATCAACCCGTTGAAATTTCAGTCCACGTTCATTCATTTCTAAAGCAATTTCAAGTACGGTCATTAACCCTTTTTCTTTTGGACTTGCATCGTTGCCTTTTACGGCAATTCCCTCAACTCGTTTACGAATTGCTTCAGATCCTTTTACCATCGTATCTAGGTCAAAGTCGCCAGCACGTACAGTAAAGTAAGCTGCGTAGAAAAATATTGGATAATGAACTTTAAAATATGCGATTCTAACTGCCATCAGCACGTAAGCAGCAGCATGTGCTTTAGGGAACATATACTTAATTTTTTTACATGACTCGATATACCAATCAGGCACACCATGTTTTTTCATTTCAGAAATCCATTCATCTTGCAAACCTTTACCTTTACGAACGAACTCCATAATTTTAAATGCTAATGACGCGTCTAAACCTTTATGCATCAAGTAAACCATAATATCATCTCGACAGCCAATAACATCCGGAAGCGTACAGATACCATCATTAATGAGCTCTTGTGCATTGCCTAGCCATACATCTGTTCCGTGAGATAATCCAGAAATAATTACGAGCTCAGCGAATGTCTTTGGTTTTGTATCTTCAAGCATTTGTCTAACAAACTTGGTACCAAACTCCGGAACTCCGAGTGTACCGGTTTTACAGTTAATTTGTTCTTCGCTAACACCAATAGATTCAGTACCAGAAAATAATTTCATAACACCTTCATCATCGGTTGGTATTGTTTTTGGATCAATGCCACTCAAATCCTGCAACATGCGTATTACGGTTGGATCATCGTGTCCTAGTATATCAAGCTTCAATAAATTATCGTGAATGGAATGGAAATCAAAGTGTGTTGTTCGCCATTCGCTATTACGATCATCTGCAGGGAATTGAATTGGTGTAAAATCAAATATTTCTTTGTCATCAGGAACTACGATAATTCCACCAGGATGCTGACCCGTTGTCCGCTTGACACCAGTACAACCTTGCACCAATCGATCAACTTCGGCGTTTTTATAAACTAGTTGTTTATCTGAAGCATATCCTTTTACATAGCCATATGCTGTTTTTTCCGCAATCGTTCCAATTGTTCCTGCACGATATACATTATCTTCTCCAAACAATTCCTTCGTATAATTATGTGCCTTTGGTTGGTATTCACCTGAGAAGTTCAAGTCAATATCAGGTACTTTATCTCCTTTGAAACCTAAAAATGTTTCAAACGGAATATCTTGACCATCTTTTGTCAACTCCGTTTGACAATGTGGACAAAATTTATCTGGTAAATCAAACCCACTACCCGCGGATCCATCGGTAATGAATTCATGATAATAACATTCTTTACAAACATAGTGTGGTGGTAAAGGATTCACCTCGGTAATTTCAGTCATCGTTGCTACAAAAGATGATCCAACTGAACCCCTTGAACCTACTAGGTATCCATCGTCTAATGATTTTTTTACTAGTTTGTGAGAAATGAGATAGATAACAGCGAAACCATGTCCAATAATACTGGTTAGCTCTTTTTCTAGCCTTTCCACTACAATTTCTGGTAAATCATCACCATAGATTGATTTTGCTCGATTGTAGCTTAGGTCTCTAATTTCTTGATCTGCACCCTCAATGGTTGGTGTGAACAAATCATCCTTTACTGGTGATAGTTCATCAATTGAATCGGCCAATTTATTTGTATTTTCAACAACAATAGCATGCTTTGTTTCATCATTTAAGAAATGAAAACAATCCATCATCTCGTTGGTCGTTCTAAATGGCGTATCTGGTAAAGTTTGTCTAGCTAATGGATTACCATTCTGTGAAGAAATAAGTATTTGTCGATACAACTTTTCGTGCTCATTTACGTAATGAACATTTCCGGTGGCAACGACTGGCTTACCCATTCGATTTCCCATTTCAACCAGATTTGAAATAATATCAAAAATTTGTGCTTCGTTTTGTACGAGCTCTTTTTCAATCAAATGATAATAATTAGAAGGTGGTTGAACCTCAATGTAATCATAGAATTCCGCAACTTTTTCCGCTTCTTCTTTTGACTTTTGCATCATTGTTTCAAATACTTCACCCTTATCACAGGCAGAACCAACCAATATTCCTTCTCGTAACTTTTGAAGCTTAGATCTAGGTATTCTCGGTACACGATAAAAATAATCTACGTGCGCATGTGATACTAATTTGTATATGTTTTTTAAGCCTTCCTGATTTTTCGCAAGTAAAATACAATGTTGTGGGCGAGAACGCTGATATGCATTACCTTCACCCATATGCTTATTTAAATGATTATGATTCGTAATGTCTTTTTTCAACAGTTCCTGAACCATTTTCCATAGTAAATAACTAGTTGCTTCCGCATCATAAATCGCACGGTGATGTTGTGTTAACTCAATATCGAGCTTTTTACAAAGTGTATTTAATCGATGATTCTTAAGTTCAGGAAACAAAAATCGCGCTAATTCAAGTGTATCAACAACTGGATTTGATGCCTTATCCATATTAATTTTTTTATAGCCTTCATTCAAAAATCCCATATCAAAGCTTGCATTATGGGCAACTAATATATCGTCTTTGGCCCATTCGCTGAAATCTTTTAATACATCATCAACTTCTGGAGCATTTCGAACCATATCATCGGTTATACCTGTAAGTTCAATGGTTGTTTCAGATAATGGATGATGTGGATTAGCAAACGATTCAAACCGATCGATGATTTCTCCATTTTTAATTTTCACACCAGCAAGTTCGATGATTGTATCATAAACGGCAGATAATCCAGTTGTCTCAACGTCAAATACGACATATGTTGCATCCTCTAATTCAAGATCGCGTTCATTGTATGCAATCGGTACACCATCATCTACTAAGTTTGCCTCAACACCATAAATTATTTTAATACCATTCTTTTTACCTGCAGCATGAGCATCAGGATAAGCTTGTACACCAGCATGATCAGTAATCGCAATAGCTTTATGTCCCCATTTAGCTGCTTGTTCAACCAATCTACTCGGAGAAACTACTGCATCCATTTGACTCATTGTTGTATGGGCATGCAATTCGACACGTTTTTCATCCGCAGGCGCTGTATCTACTTTAGTTTCAACCTTCACCTCTAAGATATCATTAGCCATCATTCCAAGCTCGTTCGTATACATATCCGTTTGAATACTTCCCCGTGCTTTCACCCACATACCCTTTTTCAATTGTTCAAACTTCTCAACATCTTCATCATTTTTAGAGAACATTTTGATTGATAAAGAGTCGGTATAATCTGTTGCTTTTGCGATCAATAAACTGCGTCCTGAACGCAACTTACGGATTTCGACAAAAAACACATAACCTTGTACAGTAACTCTTCTTTCCTCTTCTTGAATTAATTCCATTTCCATTGGTTCGTCCGGTATGTTGTAGCCGATTGCAAATGGTTTCGCTTGAGCACTCTCCAACTCTTTTTTCGCGCGTTTCTCTTTTTCCATTACCGTTTTCAGTATTAATTCCTGATCTTCTTTTGCTTTTTGATTACGAAATTCCTGCAAATCCTTATCTTCTGTTTTAACAATGATGTCTAACTGATATCCTCTACTACCAATTTTACTGCAATATGTCTGAAAGGCAGATTCTAATCGTTTCCGCAATGCAGCAGCCTCGGCTTCATTCCTAGCATTGATTACTAACTTATTGTTTTTTATAGTAGGCATTTGATTGTGAATAAGGTCTTTATAGGCAGGTGAAATATTAACTATCGAATGTAGAAAATCTTGCCAATAAGCACAAATATATGTATCTGTTGTTTCTTTATTATTGGTATAAATCGTCCAATCAACTTCAGCAATTTGACGGAAAGATTCCTTTAGTTTTGTAGTTAATACTTGATAAACTTCTACTGGTAGCATCTTTTCAAGTTGTATATGAAAATGCCATTTCTTTGTTTGTTTAAATACTTCAAGACGAAGCAACTGACTTTCCTTAAAATAATTAGTTATATCATCATCAGATATTTGTAGCTGTTTTAATAATACGCTCATCTTTTCTTTTTTTGAAATATCCATGTCGACTCCCCCTAGTACAGCATACAAATTTTTGTAACGGAAATCCCTTGCCTGATAACGACAAGGGATTTCGTTTTCCTATAGGCTTGCTTTCATTGAAATCTATTAGAAAACTTGGCTTATCGTCAAGTATTTATGGCGAAAGCCTTAGTTGCACTTATAAGGTCTACCATAATTTATACCTTCTGATGTTATAAAAATAAACGTTGAATATCGTTCCATGTTACGACAATCATTAATAACATTAGTAACGCGAAGCCAATAAAATGAACAATACCCTCTTTTTGTGGATCAATTGGTTTTCCACGAACTGCTTCAATTCCTACAAAAAGTAGGCGTCCACCATCTAAAGCAGGTAATGGAACTAAATTGACAATCCCAAGGTTAATACTTAGTATCGCTGTCCACATGAAGAAATTCATTATGCCTGTTTGGACAACCTGATCTGTTGCACTATATATACCGACTGGTCCAGACAATGCATCCATTGATAACTGACCAGTTACTAACATTCCTAAGTTCGTCAAGATGAGTTTGGTGAACTCATAGGTTTGTGTAAATCCATATTTAGCGATACTCATGAAGTTCTTCTCAAAAGCGTGACTTACACCAATTTGTCCTATTGTGCCTTGGCGCGTTTTTTGTTCAGCTGGAACAACCGTGATGTTTACAATCTCACCATTTCTTTCAACATTCATTGAGAGAGAATCTTCCGGATTTTTGCGGACAACCATTGTAAACTCTTCCCATGTACTTATAGAATTTCCTTCGATTTCAACTACTTCATCACCGTCTTGAAAACCGGCTTCTGCCGCAGGGCTATTCGGGACTACCTCGTCAATCAAAGCCTCTTTAACAGGGACACCTTGTATTAAGCCCAGTAGAAAAAAGATAACTATGGCTAAAGCGAAGTTCATCATTGGACCTGCAAATAGTTGCATTGCTCGCTTTCCAATACTTTTTGATGCAAACTGGCGGTCATATGGTGCTATCTGTGTTTCTTTTTCATCCATTACGAAAAATGCTTTTCTATCCACAGAAAACTGTAGACGTTCTTCTTCATCAATTTCATAACCTTCAATTATTAAATCGTGGTCTAAATCAGCACGTTCTACTTCAATTACACGTGCGTTAGGATGTTTTGACTTATTGTTAACAATAATTTTATTTACGTTTCCTTCATTGTTAAACTCAAGACCGATATGATGACCTGGTTTTAGTTCGACTATTTCAGGATCCTCACCAGCCACCCGAACATATCCACCGATTGGAAGTAATCGTATCGTATATACCGTTTCATTTTTTGTGAAAGCAAAAATCTTCGGTCCAAAACCAATTGCAAATTCACGTGCCAACATCCCCGCTCGTTTTGCAAATATTAAATGACCTAACTCGTGAATGAACACAAGTAATCCAAACATAAATATAAACGCTATAACCGTGGTCAAATAAAGCACCTTCCTTTAAGTAAATAGGTTGATTTATTTTCCAAATTTCCTACGTCAGTTAAAATTAACTTTTAATTAGTCTTTCATTCAGTAAAAGAGAATGTGTTACTGTTACTGATAAAATGTAATGAAGTGGAGTAATGGTAACACAAATATTAAACTATCTAACCTATCTAAAATTCCCCCGTGACCTGGAAGAATATCACCTGAATCCTTTACACCATAATGTCGTTTAAATGCTGATTCAACTAAGTCACCAATTTGACCAAAAATCGAAACGAGTACGGTTACTACGATTACGATTAGCGTTGAATCCCGAAAGTCAGTAACAAGTTGAAAAATTACACCTATTACAACTGAAAGTAATATTCCTCCAAGTGCTCCTTCAATTGTTTTATTAGGGCTAATCATTGGCCATAGTTTTCTTTTTCCAAATGCTCGTCCACAAAAGTAAGCGCCAGTATCAGTTGCCCAAATGATCAATAAGACATATAGAATGTTTATTAGTCCCGGTAAGTCACTTCCATCTCTTGTCTCAATTAAATAAAAGAAACCCATTGCGACAAATAATGTTGATAATAAGATAAACCCGGCATCTTCGAACGTGAACTTATTCTTAACTAGTACAGTATAAGATAATAAAACCATCACGAACATCATCACAATTTCGGATTTCGAAAACCAAACAATTGGTACAATATCAAAATCAAATGATGGTAGCAATAGCCATAATACACCAATTGCTAATACTGCCGGTATTGAATATTTTCCTACTTTTCTCATCCTAAGTAGTTCAATTAACGCTAAAGTAGCCATTATATAAACCAAAATAGAAAATGGTATACCACCAATATAAACTAATGGTACAAAAACAATTAATGCTAAAATTGCTGTTTGAATTCGTTGCTTCATCTATTGTTCAACACCTTAAATACCTCCGTAGCGTCTTTTTCGCTGTTGATAATCATGGAGGGCTCTCTTAAATATTTCTTCACTAAAATCTGGCCATAATACATCCGTAAACCAAAATTCCGCATAAGCCAATTGCCATAACAAAAAGTTGCTTAGTCGTTGCTCACCACTAGTACGAATTAACAAATCAGGATCTGATAAGCCATTCGTATATAAGTATTTTGAAAAGGCTTCTTCATCCAATTGATCAATCGATATCTCGTCGTTTTCCATATCTTGATACACTTGTTTCATTGCTCGCATAATTTCAAATCTACTACCATAGTTTAAAGCAAAGTTTAATAATAAGCCATCATTATCCTTTGTTTGTTCTTTGGCGTATTGGATGGCTTCTTTTGTATGAACTGGTAAGCCATTAAATTCTCCAATCGTTTCAATTCGAACATTTTTCTCAATGAGTTCTGGTAAAAAGGTATGTAAAAACTCCTTCGGCAATTTCATCAAAAATTCTACTTCGGATTTAGGTCGTTTCCAATTTTCGGTTGAGAAAGCGTAAAGTGTAAGGATTTCTACCTTAAAATTAGTAGCAGACCGCACTATTTCCTTAACAACATTCATGCCTTCCTTATGTCCGGCAATTCTTGGGAGGCCACGTTTCTTTGCCCATCGTCCATTACCATCCATTATGATTGCTACATGTTTTGGTACATTCGTTGTTTCAATTTCTATCGAATGATCTGTATCTTCTTGTTTATTTTTAAAAAAAGGAAGTTTCATTGACATAATTTGTCCTCCGAATACGATTGATTGTGTATATACAATCCTTTCCATTTTCATCAATATGTCGGATAAAAGAATTATATGATTGTCTCAAGTATATATATGCTAAGTTTCCATTATATCATGATTATCTATATAATATTATACCGATTTAGGGAAAAAACAAAAACCCCCTAAAATTTAGGGGGTGATACCCGAAGTTACGCCCGTTGCTGCAAACAGCATTTAGTGCAACTTCCCTGCCTTCGTAGATCAAGTTCAGGAAACCTGCATTACTAAATGATGACCGACTACAAACGGGCTTTTTCGTTAATCAATAACTCTCGGCTGTTACACTTCTAATATTTCTTTTTCTTTGTTTTTAGCTATTTGATCTACTTCGTTAATGCTTGAATCTGTTTCTTTTTGAACGCTATCTTGCGCATTTCGGAGTTCGTCTTCTGTTAATTCACCATTTTTTTCCGCTTTTTTTAATTGATCATTAGCATCACGGCGAATATTTCTAACTTGTACACGAGCTTCTTCCGCATATTTTCCTACAACCTTAACTAAATCCTTACGACGTTCTTCTGTAAGTGCAGGAATTGCAATACGAATAATATTACCATCGTTGGAAGGTGATACACCTAAGTCAGCCTTTTGGATTGCTTTTTCGATATCCCCTACTGAAGATTTATCAAATGGTGTAATTACTAACATTCTAGCTTCTGGTGCAGATACTGTTGCTAACTGATTCAATGGAGTAGAAGCACCATAGTATTCAACATAAACACTGTCAAGTAATGATGGATTTGCTCTTCCAGCTCTTACAGTAGCTAAATTTTTTGAAAATGCTTGTACAGCTTGTGTCATTTTTTCACGTGTTTGATTCATAATCGCATCTGACATGCTTATTTCCCCCTTATTGTAGTTCCAATTACTTCACCTTGAACAACTCGTTTAATATTACCCTCTTCTGTTATTGAGAATACCACAAGTGGTATATCGTTATCCATACAAAGCGAAGAAGCAGTAGAATCCATTACACCTAATCCTTCGTTTAACATATCTAAATAGGATAGGTTCTCATATTTAGTTGCAGCCTTATTTAGCTTAGGATCATCATTATATACGCCATCTACATTATTTTTTGCCATTAATATAACTTCAGCTTCAATCTCTGCTGCACGTAACGCTGCGGTAGTGTCAGTTGAAAAATACGGATTACCTGTACCCGCCGCAAAGATTACTACACGCTTTTTCTCTAAATGACGTATTGCCTTTCTGCGAATATAAGGCTCTGCTACCTGACGCATTTCAATTGAAGTTTGAACTCTCGTTTGAATTCCGATATTCTCTAAACTATCTTGAAGCGCCAATGAATTCATTACTGTTGCCAACATTCCCATGTAATCGGCATTAGCACGATCCATGCCCATTTCACTTCCGACCTTACCACGCCAGATGTTTCCGCCACCTACGACCACAGCAACTTCAACACCTAGATCAGCGACTTCTTTAATTTGTTCCGCTATGGATTGAACTACTTTCGGGTCCAGTCCATAACCTTGTTCACCACTTAAGGCTTCACCGCTTAATTTCAATACAATTCTACTGTAACGAGCTGCTGTCATAATAACCTCCATAGGAAATTAATTTTTTTAACCTTATCAAAATTCTCGAGAAAAAGGGAACAACATGTGTCCCCTATCTAGTTTCACTATTTATTATTGATTTGGTTTCTAACTTCTTCTGCAAAGTTATCTTCACGCTTTTCCATACCTTCGCCAACTTCATATCGTACGAAAGTTTGAACAGTAGCGCCTTTATCAGCAACAAACTTTTTAATTTTTTGATCTGGGTCTTTAACAAAGTTTTGCTCTAGTAAACAAATTTCTTCAAAGAATTTGCCTAAACGACCTTCTACCATTTTTTCTACGATGTTTTCAGGCTTTCCTTCGTTTAAAGCTTGTGTTTTTAGTACTTCACGCTCACGGCTAACTTCTTCCTCAGAAACAGCATCACGTGAAACATAACGTGGGTTTACAGCAGCAACATGCATAGCTACATCTTTAGCTGCCTGTTCATCAGTCGTGCCCTCAAGTAATGTTAAAACGCCAATGCGGCCACCCATGTGAAGGTATTCGCCAAATGCATCGTTATCTGTCTTAGAAAGCAATGCGAAACGACGTAATGATATTTTTTCGCCAATTTTAGCTACAACACCATTAATATATGATTCAACAGTATCGGTTTCGCCATCCATATTCTGTTGTAATGCTTCTTCTACGTTAGCAGGATTTTGCGAAATGATATGTTTTCCTAGTTTCGACAATAGTGCTTTAAATTGATCGTTCTTTGTAACGAAGTCAGTCTCACAGTTCACTTCGATAAGTACTGCAGTATTGTTGTCCACTTCAATATGTGTTAAACCTTCAGCAGCAATACGATCTGATTTTTTAGCAGCCTTAGCTACACCTTTTTCACGAAGGTAGTCGATTGCTTGTTCAATATTACCATCAGTTTCAGTAAGTGCTTTTTTACAATCCATCATACCAGCACCTGTTTTTTCACGTAACTCTTTAACTAATTGAGCAGTAATTGCCATTTTAATCCTCCTAAAAAATAGTTATTCAAAAATATCTCTGAAAAAAAGGTGATAAAAGGCTTATCCCCTTATCACCTCGTTTATACATGCCTATTCTTTATCTGCTTCTACCGTTTCTAAAGCTTTTTCTTCTTCTGCTGCAGCCTCTGTTTCTTCACCTTGCTTAACTTCTAAGATAGCATCTGCCATTTTAGATGTAAGAAGTTTAACAGCACGGATTGCATCATCGTTTGCAGGGATAACGTAATCAATTTCATCTGGATCACAGTTAGTATCTACAATTCCGATGATAGGGATGTTTAATTTATGCGCTTCAGCGATTGCGATACGCTCTTTACGTGGATCGATAACGAACATTGCATCAGGTAGCTTCTTCATTTCTTTAATACCACCCAAGAATTTCATTAAGCGATCTTTTTCTTTTAATAGGTTAACAACTTCTTTTTTTGGAAGAACATCAAATGTTCCATCCTCTTCCATACGCTCAATGTCTTTTAGACGTTGAATACGTTTACGGATTGTTTGGAAGTTTGTTAGTGTACCACCTAACCAACGTTGGTTTACGTAGTACATACCAGAACGAGTTGCTTCGTCACGAACAGAATCTTGTGCTTGCTTTTTCGTTCCAACGAAAAGTACTGTACCTCCGTCAGCTGCGATCTCTTTCACATACTTGTACGCTTCATCAACCTTCTTAACGGTTTTCTGTAGGTCGATGATATAAATGCCGTTACGCTCTGTAAAGATGTATTTTTTCATCTTTGGATTCCAACGGCGAGTCTGATGTCCGAAATGTACACCAGCTTCTAGTAATTGCTTCATAGAAATTACTGACATTCTAAATTCCTCCTAATGGTTTTTTTCCTCCGTTTGTGTCATTTTTATACAAGGACCAAATGGCACCACCTATATAAATCGACAAACGTGCGTGGTTAGACTTACTCACCTAAACGGTGAGCACAGTATTTTCACCATCAATAAATATATCATAAGCCTTAATTGGTAGCAAGTGTTAATACTATTTTTTTGCATGTAATTTGACAATTAAGTCCACTTCCGTTTTTCCACTATCTAATTTACGAGCAATTTCTTCATTAGATAGACCTTGACTGTGCAATTGAAGAATTTGGGCTTGTAATGAGGTTTCATACTGAACTTCATCAGTGGCAGTTGGAGCCTGGTATTCTTTCACAGACGGTTCTTGTTCCACTTCCACATTTACTGGTTCGGGTTTAAAAACTTGCTTTTTTTCTTCTCTTTCAAGTAAAACTCTTTCCAATCTTTTGTTTTCTTCTTTTAGTTCATTCAAGTACATTTCAAAAATTTCAATCATATCCTGTGAGGAATCTTCCTGTTTAGGAAGTTGAGATTGTTTGTATAATTGATAAATTGCAACGAAAGCAACTATGTGTAATAGAAAACTAATGATTAATAAAAATGATGTCATTTAATCCCTTCTATCCGTTAAAATCGATATGATTACCGAGGTATGGGTGGTCAATTGCTGGTTCTTTCTCCTTCTTTGACCGTTGTTTTTCACTGTTGTTACTTGATTGATTTTCATCCTTGGAGTTGTTTACATGTGTGGTTTCATCTGACTCATTAACTCGTTTACGGTTTTTATCCATCTCTTTTATTTGATTGGTGGCTAGAGCTTCTTGTAGTGTTTGATTTTGTTTCATCATTTGATCTTGTATCTTACCAGCGTCTTGTGTGCGTGGTAAAGCAACTTGCATTTCTATTGATTTCCAACTCACTAGCCCCACATCCCTCATAAATAAAATTTATAGTGAATGAATAACAATTTCATTTTTTTCTAATTTAGCCTGGACGTAGTTGTGTGTACTGTCAATATTTCTTTGATATTTACCGAATGAAATTGTAACACTCGGATAAAGTTGTCGATTTACTTTTAGAGATGCTTCTTCTATTTCCCCTATTTTAGAATCAATAAGCGAAAGTTGCTGATCGATTATCTTTAATTCAGCACGCGTTTTTTCATAAGATGTACGCTGCTTTACTAACGTTTTCTTAATTGCAGGATTTTGTTGATTCTCGTTATTTAGTTTATCACCAAGAATTATCAATTTAGCTAATGTAGCTTCTAGTTCATCCTTTTTATGTTTAAGCTGAATAGCTTTATCGTCTAAAGTTTTATTTATTCCGAAAGCTATTTCCGTTTTGCTATTTAACCGGTTACCTACATCTTTAGCTTCAGCTGTCTTACCAATCGATAAATTTCCACCTATTATACTTCCTCGTTGACAGAATACGTGGCTACCAACGTTACATTTACTATGTAAGATTGAGTTTTCCACATATAAATCTTTTCCAACATTAACATTTCCTTGATTAATATAGCCTATATGAATATTCTCTTCAGCTTTTAAAAAACCTTTTTGCATACCAGCTAAGCCTTCTGATATGAAAATCGATCCGCCTGCTTCAATTGTTGCTGCTTCTACCATTCCAAATATTTTAATATCACCAACAGCCTTTACTTTATATCCGGTTGGAACATCACCTTTGATAATGATAGTTCCTATAAAATCAAGGTTACCATCCTTCATAGAAAGACTATCATTTACTTCAAAAATAGCATGAACTTGAATTGCACCATTAGCTACACTAATTTGACCATCTGTAGTCGCGTATACGGAATTATCATCTTTGTTAAATACGACATTTTTACCATACCTCATTGGTACTGGCTTTCCTGATTGAGCCGGAATTTCCTTCCCAAATACGCTTTTCCCTGATTGCCCTTTTGTCGGTAAATGAATTGTTGCAATCTTTTGTCCGGTTATGACGGATGGTATCTTCATAACATCACGAAAGTTCCAATCTGGGGTTCGAACGATTTCATTACTAAAATTTAATGCATATTCAACCCAGCCATCAACACCATGAATTGGCGAAGTTCCCTTAGCTATAGTAATCGGAAATAGTGATTTATCTGGATTGGTTAAAACTAGTTGAACCATTTCTTGATCAATTCCAAAATCAATCTTATTTTTCAATAAAAACTGGTAGAACTCTTTCTCGTTTATTTGGGCGTCCTCTGTATATTCGGATGAACAATACAAACGAGCAACCAAATTGTCATCACTAACTTTGGTGTGAAAAAACGTTTGTAATTGTTCCATGTTAATTCCCCTTTTAGTATCCAGTTCCTGTACTACGCCTGGATTTTTTCTAATGTATTTTTAAGTTTAAATATTGCTTTCTTATGTATTTGCGAAATCCGTGACGTTGTTAGGTTAAGGACTTGTCCAATTTCGGTCAGCGTTAATTCTTCATTATAAAATAAACTAATCACCATTTGCTCATTTTCGTTTAACGATTTGATACTAGTAGCTAATTCTTTATTTAGTTCATTTGATAATAGATGACCATCAGGCGATACTGTTGTATCATCTGCAATCGAATATCCTATTCCTTCCTTATGGTCACTAAATCCGTCTTTTGGTTTTTCTTCTATCGATAGTATATTTGCAAAAAGTGAATCTTTAATATGCGTTTCCACTTCTTGTGCTGTCATATTCACCTTCCCAGCAATTTCACTTGAAGTTGGCTTTCGTTGGTGTTTTTGTTCTAGGAGCTGTGTAGCTTGTTCTATTTTTTTCGTTTTTTCACGAATAGAACGAGGTAGCCAATCTTCTTTTCTGAGTCCATCAATAATAGCACCCCTAATACGAAATGACGCATACGTATCAAATTTTAAATCACGTGAGGGTTCGAACTTTTTAAGGGCATCATACAAACCCATTAGCCCAAAACTTCGTAAGTCGTCTTTACTTACATTTTTAGGCAAGTGACTTGCGATACGTTCAAGATGAAAGTTTACCAAATATAAGTAATTCTTAATAAGTTCATTAGCAGCTTCACGATCTTGATTTGTTAACCAATTTTCCCATAACTGTTCCTCTAGAGGAGAATTATCAGTATTCATATTATGTGCTCCTCTCCTAGTTCAATTTCAAGAAATGTCTAACCTTATCATTAGCTGTTTTACGATTAAATAAAAGACTCTCCTTGATGAATCGTCCTTACTTTTAGTTTACCTGAAACAGGATCAAATTCAATGGTTCTCCCGGAATTACCACCAACATCCGATGAAATAATTGGAATTCCATGAAATTTTAATTTAGACTCTACTGCTTCAACATTTCTCGGTCCAATTCGCATCATGTTAGAGGATGTTGTAAATTCAAACATTTGTGCTCCCCCTGCCATTTTTGCTTGAAAGGAATTTTTTCTACCTCCGGCATTACATAGCTGAAGCACTAAACTATCTACGGCTGTATCAGCATACTTGTATATATTTAACGAATCTTTTTTACCTAAAGCTGAGTCCGGCAACATGACATGTGCAAGACCAGCAAGCTTTTTATGAAGATCATAGATCACTACGCCAACACATGAACCCAAACCTGACGTACGAATACTATCAGGTGCTTTTACTAATTTCAGATCTGCTATACCAACTTTTATAATTGTTTGTACTTCATTCATTGTCTTTTATTCCTAATGCTTGAAATATTTGTTCAAACGACTCTGGATCAGGGAGTAAGAAGAACTTTCCGTTCACACCAGTAGATGAGTCTATCTCATTAATTGTAGTATCGATGATAATTGCATAATCCATAACTTGTGAAAGTTCTAGTAATCCAAATGTTAAAATAGCTCCCGCCATATCCACACTTAATGATGGTACGGAAGGTTGCATATTAATATTGGTAAAATCAGATAACGCAGACAAGTAAGTTCCTGCCAGAATATTTCCTATCTCTTGTAATGCAGATATTGCAAGATCGTTTGGAGGTTCAGGTCCAAAGAACGAGAAATCAGAATCTGAAATAATTTGCCTTACTAAGTTTTCTGCTTCTTTAATGGTTAAGATGAAAAATACGGTGCCAGGAGCATTACCTTGAATACGTATCATGACAGCAACAATTAAGTTTTCTGGTCCACCGATCATATCCATCACTTCATCAAAAGGGATTATTTTCACTGATGGAACGTGCATATCTATTTTCTTATTCAGAAGTTTGGACATGGAGGTAGCAGCATTGCCAGCACCAATATTTCCAATCTCCCGTAATACATCCATTTGAACACTGGATAAACCATTTTTAAAATCCATGTTAATTATCCTTCCACACTACGTAACGCATCAACTTCCTCATGAGATAAAACCTTTTGAAGATCTAACAATATGAGTAAGCGGTTTTCTAGCTTCGCAACTCCTTCAATGTAATCAACATCCACTGTTCCTACAACTTCAGGAGCAGGCTCGATTGATGATTCTGGTATATCAATTACGTCATTTGCAGCATCTACAATTAACCCTACTTCCAAATCACCTAAATAAACAATAATAATTCGTGTTGAATCTTGAAAACCTATTGGTTCTATTCCAAAACGAACACGTAAATCGATTATTGGCGTAACAACTCCGCGCAAATTAATAACACCTTTTACAAAATCCGCTGTTTGCGGCACCCGAGTAATCGGCTGCATCCGCTCAATTGAACCTACTTGTTGAACTGATACTGCATATTCTTCATCATTTAACTGAAACACAATTACCTTTTTATCCACTACCGTTTGATTTTCCATATCTTTTACCTCCTGGAATTAATTATTTTATTTTGCTCTTAAATTTAATTGATTCTATTAGCAGTTGACTAGAATTGCGGCGTAACATGTTGGCCGGTCATTACTCTGTCGCGGACTCAGATGCCCTTATTTTTACTTTTCGGGTGCGTTATATTGGCTAAACGGACTGAGGATGCCTTATTTAAGTAAAAACAGGTTAAAATCAGGCTTTTTTTACTAAATAAGGTCTCCTGTGTCCGCAAACAACAACTTTCACTATAATTTTGTTCAAATAAGGTATCTGATGTCCGCATATTTTAATTTCGCTACTTTCTTAGTATCCGTAAAGTGCGAACTAGTGAAAATTCATGTTAGGGTAACAGCAACGTTGATTTCCGCGGGCGGCTGGTGAGCCTCCTCGGACTGACGTCCTGCGGGGTCTCACCTATGCCTATTAATCCCGCAGGAGTCGACTGCCCTCCGCTCCAATCAACTGCCGAAACAGCGGATAATTATAACATTTTATCAAGCTCCATACAAAAGAATTAAGAGTTATGTAGCACAACCCCAGCGGAGGAAAAACACGGAGACTCCTGTGGGAGCAGAAGCCTAGATGAGACCCCGCAGAGCGTAAGCTCGAGGAGGCTCATCAGCTGCCCACGGAAAGCGCAGTGTTTTTCCGTAGCGGTCGTCGCTAAACTTAATTTTCACTATTTCGCAATTTCCTTCAACTGAGAACGTCTAACAACTTTTATTTAACTAGCGCATTACTATCAATAATAAGTGCAACTTGCCCGTCTCCTAGAATTGTTGCTCCAGAAATCGCAAATACATTTGATAAATAGTTACCCAAAGATTTTAAAACTACTTCTTGTTGACCAATAAATGAATCAACAACTAATCCAGCCGTTTTGTCACCTTTTTTCACAATAACTATTGAATAATAGTCTGTATCATTTTGATCTTCGTTTGGAACTTCAAATACATTGTTCAAAAATGCTAATGGAACAACTCGTCCGCGAAAATCAATAACTTTTTTATTGTGGGCTTGCATGATTTGATCCTTATGAATGATTGCTGTTTCGATAATTGAAGATAATGGTATTGCATATTTTTCATTTCGTAATTCAACTAGAAGAACAGACATAATGGATAAAGTTAATGGTAGTTGAATAGAAAATGTAGAACCTTTATCTAGCTGTGCATCAATTGAAATATTTCCCCCAAGCGATTCAATTGTGTTTTTTACGACATCTAACCCTACGCCACGACCAGAGAGGTCTGAAATTGTTTCGGCTGTGGAAAAACCACTGGCCATAATCAGTTCGTATACTTGTTGATTGGTTAACGACTCTGCTTGATTTTCTGTAATAACCCCGTTAGAGATAGCTTTCTGTAATACTTTTTCTTTATTAATACCCGCACCATCATCTGATATTTCAATAAATACATGATTCCCACTATGATATGCTTGCAATTTGATGGTTCCTTGTTCTGGCTTTCCTTTTTTCTTTCGATCATTTGGCATTTCGATACCATGGTCCATCGCATTCCTAATTAGATGTACTAATGGATCACCAATCTCGTCGATAACAGTGCGGTCCAATTCAGTTTCCGCTCCAATTATGTCTATTTCTACGTCTTTTCCAAGATCACGAGCTAGCTGTCTAATCATTCTAGGAAAACGGTTAAACACTTGATCTACAGGAACCATTCGCATTGTCAAAATTATATTTTGTAAATCACTCGAAACCCTTGACATTCTTTCCACTGTATCTTGTAAATCATTATGATGTAACTCAGAAGAAATCTGTTCTAGTCTACCCCGATCAATAACGAGTTCTTCAAATAAATTCATCAGAATATCCAAGCGTTCAATATTTACTCGAATAGTTTTATTCGAACCGTTCTTTTTAGCAACAGTAGTTGATTCAGACTTCTCAGTAGATGAACTAGCGCTATTTTGAGCCTCTGGTTTGGAATTACTTATTTCTTGTTGTTTTTCTTTAAATTCCTTAACAGAAAACGGGTTAACGATAATTTTCTCTACTTCTGATACTTTATTAATACTTGCTTCGATATCTTCTTGCTTGGATCTTGAAATAAACATAAGAGTGAAAGAATATTCGAAATTCTCTTCTTCTAAATCACTAACAGCTGGTTCCGATTTGATTACTTCTCCTAGTTTTTCTAGTACTTCAAATATCATAAATACTCGAGCGCCTTTTAGTAAACAATCTTCTCTTAATTGGACCGTTATTTCATAATTTGAAAAACCTCTTTCGGCAGACTCTCCTAAAATGGATAATTCAAATTCATCCAGTGATTCTATTGATAAAAGTGCATTATTCATAGATTTGTTCGGTGTTTCTGATTGTTCATTAAGCGTTACCTGATCACCATTCTCGATTTGAATTAAACTGTTGATAACTGCAGCAACATCTCGTTTCCCGTCACCGCCTCCTCCGATACTCTCGACAATAGCGTTGAGATGATCGACTGCTTCGAATAGTACATCCATGGTTTCTGTTTTGATGTTAATTTTGTCGTATCTAATCCCATCAAATACGTTTTCCAATTGATGTGTTAAGTTCGCTAAATCTGAAAAACCCATTGTTGCAGACATACCTTTAAGTGTATGCGCTGAACGAAAAATCTCACCAATTATGGCCTTTTCGGTTGGATTTTTCTCTAGTGCCAATAACTGCTTATACATGGATTCAAGATGTTCGTTACTTTCGTCAATAAAAACATCAAGATATTGTGTTGTATCCATTTTACTTCCCCCCTGAATTTTTATCTAAAAAAGAAATCATTTCTCCTACCTGATGTAAATGAACAATATGATTTACGGTGTTTGTCTTCACTGCAGCTTTCGGCATCCCGAATACAATTGAAGATTTTTCATTTTCCGCTATAACCATTGAATTTGGATCTTTTTCTTTTAGGTATGTAAGTCCTTTGGCCCCGTCACTTCCCATACCCGTTAATATAACAGCGGTCTTATTGACATTTGTTACTTCAGCAACTGATTCAAGTAATACATCAACTGATGGTCTGTGACCGTTACGTTCAGTTTCTTGTGTAAGTTCTATTGCAAGAGAGGTGCCAACTCTTCTTACTTTCAAATGATAGTTACCTGGTGCAATATACACAGTAGATTTTTGAATAATTTCTCCATGTACCGCTTCTTTAATATGTATTTTTGTCAATGTATTTAGCCGGTCAGCTAGTGATTTAGTAAATCCCGGGGGCATATGCTGAACCACAACAATCGGTGTGGTAAAATCATCTGGCAAGTCCGTCAGAACTCGCTGTAAAGCTCTTGGCCCACCAGTTGAGGTTCCGATTGCAATTAAGGAATGAGCGTGCCGAAGTTTGTTTGGTTGTTCCATTTTTAGTGGTCTACTAGAAATCGGCTGATTTACATTTTTAGAAATTAATGCTTCCGAGGCAACTATAACTTTGGATATTAATTCGTCCTTAATTTTTTCTATATCCAATGAAATAGAGCCTGATGGTTTTTGTACAAAATCAACTGCCCCATTTGATATTGCTTGGATCGTTTTAGACGAGCCTTCTGCTGTAACACTAGACAACATTATTACTGGTATTGGATTTATTTCCATAACTTTTTGCAAAGTTGAAATGCCATCCATAACAGGCATTTCGACGTCCAGTGTTACTAGATCTGGCTTTAGCGCTTCTATTTTTCTTAGTCCTTCTTCACCATTTCTAGCAGTGGCAATTACATCTATTTGAGAATGACTAGACAATAAATCAGAAATCATTTTGCGCATAAAAGCTGAATCATCTATTACTAGAACTCTGATTGGGGACATCTGGTTCACCTCTCAATAAATAATTGCTTTAATTTCTGCACAAATGATGATGGTTTTCCACTATTCACTTCTTTATGCTGTAAATAGTCTTTAACGATTTGCTTCATACCCTTTGATATTGCCGCGTGTTCATTTAAGAGTGTATATGGTATTTGTCTGATTACAGCTGTTGATACTAAACGGTCATCAGGCAAGACACCCATATGTTTCACTTCTATTTGTAAAAACTGTGAAATAACACGCTGAAATCGGTCTAAGGATTTTTTTCCACTTTTGTAGGAAAGTGTACGATTCATTACTACATATATCGGCATTTTTCCGTGATTGTTTACGATATGTTTAATCATTCCATATGCATCTGTTATTGAAGTCGGCTCTGGAGTAGTAATAACGATACATTCATCCGAAGATATGATGAAAAACAAACTCTCTTGAGTTGCCCCGGCTCCCATATCAAAAATAATATAATCATATTCTTGAACCAATTCGTTATACTGATCCAAGAAATACTCCCTGTGCGTTGAATCCATCGTAAATAAATTGGAGAGCCCGCTTCCAGCAGCAATATATGCTAGACCATTAGGGCCTTTTTCAACAATTTCATGTATTTTATATCGATGTTCAAACATGTCTACAATTGTTTTAGAAGCGTTAAGACCGAGCAGAATATCAATATTCCCCATTCCTACATCTAAGTCAATTAACAATACCTTTTTATCAGTCTTTACTAGTTCAAGTGAAAAATTTAAAGCAAAATTAGATTTACCAACCCCGCCTTTTCCACTGACCACCGCTATCGTTTTAGCCTGCCTAGGATCCTTCGATACCTGTAATTTCCGACGAAGACTCATAGCTTGATCATTCATCTCGGTATTCACCAACTATAAATTCACTAATTTTCTCGGGTGATGGTTTTACTAAATCATCCGGTACATCTTGACCATTAGTCATATAAGCAATTCCTCGTTGATTCAATAATGCTAGATTTAACATACTACCGTATTGACGCGTTTCATCAATTTTGGTGAAAATAAATTCTTTTATTGGAATATGTTTAAATTGGTCACTAATTTTTTGTAAATCTTTTGGTTTTGAAGTCAGAGATAACACTAGGTACGTTTCAATGTCATCATTAAAATTGATACTATTTTTTAAATCAGTTACATATCGTTCATCTCGAAAATTTCGTCCAGCTGTATCTACTAAGATCAAGTCATAATGATGGAATTTTTCTACAGCTGCTTTATAATCGTCAATATTATAAGCAACCTCTAAAGGAACATCGAGAATTTTCGCATACGTTTTTAACTGTTCAATCGCAGCAATCCGGTACGTGTCTGCTGTAATAAAAGCAACTTTTTTGTTCTTTTTCAGCATGCTTTCTGCAGCAATTTTTGCTAGTGTTGTTGTTTTACCAACACCCGTTGGACCTACAAAGTGGATAATTCTTTTATCAAAGGATACACCTTCAAATGAAAGGTCCTTTAATCTCTTAGCTATTTCATTTTTCACGTCAGTAAAAATAGTACTCTGTTCAATCTGGCCATCTTTTCCTACATGGTTCTTTAATACAACTTCCATAATTTCAGTTGCAAACGATTCATCTACCTCTTGTTCCACGAGGTGCTGAAAAGCAATTTCATATGGAGGACTGAATTTAGACTGCCCTTGTCGATTTTGAACCTCAACTAGTTTTTTTAACTGTTTAATTTCGTTTAAAACATTAGTATCAATCGTAGAACGTTCTGAGCCAGTTTTTTGATGCTCTACATTACGTTTTATTTTGTCGTTTATAGGTTTAGGTTTAGTAGGTTCAGGATCTAATGCAGCAATAACTTCAATATTTCTTTTCTTAAAAAGGCCAAAAAACTTCCCATTACGTACTTCTTTGGAATTTAAAATAACTGCATCTTTACCAAGTTCTTTTCGAATTTGATTCATTGCCTCTGGCATCGTTGCTGCTACGTATTTTTTCACTCTCATGCTACATTCACCACCCCTACACTTTGTACCTGAACATGCGGTTCTAGTTCGTTATAAGACAACACAACCACCTGCGGTAAGAATCGTTCAACTAATTGTTTCATATACATTCGGATTGCAGGTGAACATAATAATATCGCTGTATCCTCTTGAAGCATCATTCGTTCTACTTCCTCATGAATCATTTTAATAATCAACTGTTGAGAATCAGGGTCTAAAGCTAAATAATTACCGTGTTCTGTCTGTTGAATATTTTCTGCAATCATTTTTTCTACTGCACCTGATACAGTAATCACTTTTAATGACATATCATCGCCTATATATTGCTTTGTAATTTGCGGTGATAATGCTTGCCTTGCATATTCAGCTAGTAATTCCGTATCATTCGTCATTTTTGCAAAGTCCGCAAGTGTCTCAAAAATAACTGGTAGATTACGAATTGATACATTTTCTCGCAACAATTTACCCAACACTTTTTGCACATCCCCAAAAGATAAAGGCTCTGGTGTCACTTCCTCTACTAAAATTGGATAGCTTTCTTTTAGATGATCGATTAATTGTTTTGTTTCTTGGCGACCAAGTAAAATATGTGCATGCTTTTTAATAACTTCCGTCACATGTGTCGATACGACTGACGGCGGATCAACCACCGTGAAACCTGATAATTCTGCCTCATCTTTAACATCTTCGCTAATCCATTTAGCAGGTAGTCCGAATGCCGGCTCTTTCGTGTCAATACCATCTAAACCATCATCATCGTCAATCCCTGGCGTCATTGCCAAATAATGATCAAGTAAAAGCTCTCCTGTAGCAACTTCATTCCCTTTTATTTTTAGGCGGTATTCATTCGGATTTAATTGAATGTTATCTCGTATCCGAACCACAGGAATAACAATCCCTAGCTCAATAGCTAACTGGCGACGAATCATAATTACGCGATCAAGCAGGTCACCCCCCTGACTTGCATCGACTAATGGGATTAAAGCATAGCCAAACTCAAATTCGATTGGATCCATATTTAATAGATTCACAACATTTTCAGGTGATTTCATCGCAGAGCTTTCCGTCTGCTCTTGTTCTTCCGTATCTGGTTCCTCAGGTTGTTCGCTTTGTTTCAGCAATAAATAACCACTTAATGCTAAGAATCCAGCAATAGAGGTAGTAAGTAAAAAGTTTATCGGTGTTAATCCGAGTAAGAAAATAGTACCAGCTGCAATAAAGAGTAGTTTTGGATATTGTAATAATTGACCAGATACATCACTACCTAAATTACCTTTTGACGTTGCCCTGGTCACAATTATCCCAGTGGCAGTAGCGATTAATAGTGCTGGAATTTGCGATACCAATCCATCGCCAACTGTTAAACGCATAAACGTATTAAGCGATTCTTGAAACGACATCCCCATCTGAACCATACCTATAATTAGTCCAAATATTATATTAATAATAACGATTATGATTCCCGCAATAGCGTCACCTTTGACGAATTTACTAGCTCCATCCATTGCTCCATGGAAATCCGCTTCATTTTCAACTTTTTCACGACGTTCTTTAGCCTGATGTTCGGAAATTAACCCAGCATTTAAATCCGCGTCAATACTCATTTGTTTTCCTGGCATAGCATCTAAAGAGAATCTAGCTGCAACTTCTGAAACACGTTCCGCCCCTTTTGTAATAACTAAAAATTGAATGATAACCAAAATAATAAATACAACAAAACCAACCAATGGATTACCACCAATAACGAATGAACCAAAGGTCTCAACCACTCCTCCAGCGTGACCTTCGGACAAGATTGCTCTTGTCGTCGAGACATTTAACGCCAATCGAAACAAAGTAAGTAGCAATAATAGGGATGGAAAAATAGAAAATTGTAGCGCTTCTTGCGTATTCATTGATACTAAAATAACAATAAGTGCTAAACTAATATTTATTAAAATTAGAATACTTAATAGCCATCCAGGTAATGGAACAACTAACATTGCAATTATTAGAATTACACCTAACAATACAGATAAATCACGTGCTTTCATGGATGTCACTCCTTAAATCCTATAATTGCTAAACTTTTTTCTCGAGACGATATACATATGCTAGAACTTCAGCTACCGCCTGATAAAATTCTTCAGGGATACTGTTTCCAATATCAATCGCGCCATACAGCGCTCGAGCTAATGGTCTATTCTCTACTGTAATAACTCCATTGTTTTTAGCAATTTCTTTAATTCTATGTGCTAGATGATCGGTACCTTTTGCAACAACAATCGGTGCAGTAGACTTACTTTCATCATATTTTATCGCAATAGCATAATGCGTAGGGTTCGTGATAACTACATCTGCAGTCGGTACCTCACTCATCATTCTTCGCATAGCCATTTGTCGTTGTTTCTCTTTTATTTTTGACTTAATTAAAGGGTCACCTTCAATATTCTTGTACTCATCTTTGATGTCTTGTTTTGACATTTTAATACTTTTTTCAAAATCATATTTTTGATAGGCATAATCAAAGACAGCTATAAATAACAAAGCAAATGCGGCTGCAATTCCCATAATAACTGTTATTTCGCCAAAGAAAGCTAAACCGCTTTCTACCGTTTTGAAGGAAAGCATCATCATGTCATCTTTATAAAACCAAATTACCCAAAATGTAATTGCTCCAATAAATACGATTTTTAATAGAGACTTCAATAATTCAACTAAAGCGCGTAATGCGAATATCCTCTTAGCTCCTTGAATGGGATCAAGTTTTTTAAGATCCATTTTCAACGGCTCTGCTGTAAAAAGGAAGCCAATTTGCGCAAAATTAGCTGCAACTCCAGCGATCATCGCAATACCCATAATCGGTGCAATGATTTTGGCCATCTCGATTGTTCCCTCAACAAAAACCTGATGAACACTTTTTTCGGTAAGATCCCAATGTATGTATTCGGTAAATGATGTTTTATATAGAGCTTCTAAACTTGTCCCCATTGCGCCACCGAATATTAATAATAATAAAAAGCAAAAAAATAATAAAAATGCGGTATTAATATCTTGGCTTTTTGCTACTTGTCCCTTTTTTCTAGAATCCTGTCGTTTCTTGGGAGTTGCTTTTTCTGTTTTTTCACCTGAAAAAAATTGAAGGTCTAATTTTAATTGCACGTTAAGCTCCTCCCATTAATTTCATCAGATTGTGCATGGCGTCAAAAGTAGTTTCAAATAAGGTTTTTACCAATACAACATATAAACTTAGAAAAATTAAAATGGCAACAAAACTAACCAATATCTTTAACGGTAATCCTACGACAAAAACATTCAGTTGTGGTACGGTACGTGCAATAATTCCAAGGGCCACGTCAACAAGAAATAAACATCCTACGATTGGAAGTGCCATTTGAAAAGCAATTAAAAACATTTGATTGAACGTGTCAATAATAAAGTAAGCTATCGAACTATTCTGAAACGGAACAAACGTATCAAGAGGAATTAAATTATAGCTATAAAAAATTCCATCTATTAACAAATGGTGTCCATTGACCGATAATAAAAATAATAAAGCGATTATATAAAAATATTGTCCGGTTAAAGGGCTTTGTGCCCCCGTTTGGGGATCAATAACGTTTGCAATAGCAAAACCCATTTGAAAATCGATTAATCCTCCTGCAATTTGTATTGCAGCTAGAATAATATAGGCGAGTAGTCCGATAAATAATCCAACTATCGCTTCCTTTGCGACTAATAAAATATAGGTACCATCGACTGGAATAGCTGGGGTGTCCACTGTATAAAACATAATAAATGAAAGAAAAAAACTGAAACCTATTTTAAACGGTGTCGGAATCGTTTTATACGAAAAAAGTGGTAAGGCTACGAAAAAGGCTGTTACACGTACCAAAATTAGTAAAAAAACAGGTATACTTGCTAAATTGATAATATCTAACATGGTTTACCCAACAAACTGATTTAAGTTTTGAAATAAATCAGCAGTAAATTCTACCATTTTGGTCAGCATCCATGGACCAAAAAATATTAATCCTACGAAAACTGCTACAATCTTTGGAATAAATGCAAGTGTTTGTTCCTGGATTTGTGTCGTTGCCTGAAAGATACTTACTAACAATCCTATTGCCAATGCTAATATAAGCAACGGGCCAGAAATAAGTAATATCGTATAAACGCCTTTTTCTGCCAATGTTAATACAAATTCACTACTCATATAAGACCACTCCTTCAAAGAAGAAAACTTCCGAATTGTAATTTAAACTGTGCATTAGAATCCCTCAAGTAATGAATGAGTAATAAGGTACCAGCCATCTACTAATACGAAAAGTAATATTTTAAATGGCAATGAAATCATAACTGGTGGTAACATCATCATCCCCATCGACATGAGGACACTAGCAACAGCCATATCAATTATGAGAAATGGTACGAAAATCATAAAACCCATTTGAAAGGCGGTTTTCAGCTCACTGATTGCATACGCTGGTACAAGCGTTGTTATCGGAATATCCTGGACTGATTCTGGTTTTTCCATTTCAGCATAATTCATAAACAGCGCTAAATCCTTTTGCCTTGTATGAGCTGCCATAAATTCTTTCATTGGGGCACTTGCACGATCGTAAGCCTCATCAAGTGTTATTTCTTCATTAAAGAGTGGTTGTAACGCCTCTTCATGAACTTCCTGGAACGTTGGTGCCATTATAAAAAACGTTAAAAACAAAGCTAGACCAATTAGAACTTGGTTTGGCGGCATTTGTTGCGTTGCCAGTGAAGTTCGAACAAATGAAAGTACAATAATTATCCGTGTAAAACTAGTCATTAAAATTAGAATGCTTGGCGCTAATGATAGAACGGTTAGTAGTAATAATAATTTTACCGACGTTGCTACAGATGAAGGATCTGATTCTGAAAACATATTTACGAATTCATTCATGCTTATCACCTTTTCGCTTATGGTGATCTATTATTTTCTGTCGACCATTTTTTAGTTTATCAAGCTCAGTAGAAAACAATTTTTTAAAATCCATTGTTGATTGGTTTGTACGATCAGCTTCTTTTTTTTGTGAAAACAAAGAAGTTAAGGAACCAGCTGAAAGTTGATTTGTCTGGTTAATATGTAATAATTCTTCCTTTTCTTCTTCACTTGTTATTTCCTGTAGCAGTTCAACACTATCACCAACACCAACTACATACACTCGTTTTCCAATTCGAATAATTTGTATTGATTTGTTTTGACCGACTGAAATTCCACCGATGTTTTCCAACGCCTTAACCTGATTAAATAGTTTGTTACGTTTATTTAAGAATTTTAATAGCAAATAAATAAGTGCTAAAACGAGAATCAAAGCAAATACCATTTTCACTAAATCAAAAAGTAAAGACCCATTGTCGCTCCCGACAGCTTCTACATTCGATTCATTGGAGTTGTTTTCTAATTCATCGCATTCAACTTTGCCTTCTATACATTCTTTAGCGTTCGGTGCCGCAGAAGTAGTATCAGTCATTAATCCAAGTCCTACAAAAAATAGGAGTATACAAACTAATAATTTTTTTACCAACATATTCACTCGTTTCTTAATCTAAAGCCTTTTGTATTGCTTCAATTACTCGGTCAGCCTGGAATGGTTTAACAATAAAATCTTTAGCACCAGATTGAATCGCATCAATTACCATAGCTTGCTGCCCCATTGCTGAACACATAATTATTTTAGCTTGAGGATTTGCCTCTTTAATTTTCTTTAAAGAAGTGATCCCATCCATTTCTGGCATCGTTATATCCATCGTTACTAAATCCGGTGATAGTTCGTTATACTTTTCAATTGCTTCTGCGCCATCTTGTGCTTCACCAACTACCTCAAAACCGTTTTTCGTTAAAATATCCTTAATCATCATACGCATAAATGCTGCATCATCTACGATCAAAATACGTTGTCCCATTTTTATATCCCCCATTACTTTTTTATTTAAGTTTCATTAGTCTTTCTGATTGGCTAATAATATCTGTGACACGAACACCGAAATTCTCCTCGATTACTACTACTTCACCTTTAGCGACCAGTTTTTCATTAACCAGTATATCTACAGGCTCACCAGCTAATTTATCCAATTCAATTATGGATCCCGATGATAAATCCAAAATATCTTTAATGGTTCGTTTCGTACGACCAAGTTCAACAGTAACCTTCAGCGGAATATCCAAGAGTAAATCTAGATTTCGTTGCTCATTTTTACTTAGTTCGACTTGTTCGAATGTCGAGAACGTAGCTTCATGTACATTGTTTGACGTCTGATTTACATTTTCTCCTAGGTACTGTTGCGTTGATTGATGTGCATTTCCATCACTAGTGGAGTGATCAACTTCGACCGGCTTATCTACCTGCTCGACGGCTGCTGCTGCCTCTTCGTTGCTCGTTTCCTCTTGTGAATTGCTCGTGAGCTCATGTACAAGCTCATTTGCAAAAGGTATTGGAATTAATTGCATAATATTGGAATCAATTAACGTACCAACCTTTAATTGAAAGGATACTTTTGCAAAAACAGAATCACTACTTTCTAATTCACTTTCATTATGAGTCGAACTATGTTGTCGAATAATCGGTGGTGAAATATCCACTTTCTTATTAAAAATAGTAGACATACTAGTTGCTGCTGCACCCATCATCTGATTCATCGCTTCTTGAACAGCACTAATGTGGATATCATTTAACTCCTCAGATGGATTTGTTCCATCTCCACCTAGCATAATATCTGAGATGATTGATGCATCTTCAGATTTAATAACAAAAACGTTTTGACCAATAAAACCTTCTACATATTTGACCTCAACACTTACATGATTGTATGTAAATTCATCGGTTATGTCTTCCTTTTTTATCACGGAAACTGATGGTGTTGTAATCTCTACTTTTTGATTTAAAAGAGTAGAAAGAGTCGTTGCTGAGCTACCAAATGAAATATTACCAATTTCCCCAAGAGTATCCTCTTCAATAGTTGTTAAATAAGTAGAAGTATCAATATCCTCGTTCGAATCTACATCATCATTGTCTGAGCCTACTTTTAATAGTGCATCTATTTCATCTTGGGAAAGCATGCCATCATTCATCATCCCTGTTTCCCCCCTCAATTTCTTCTAATACTTGTACAGATAGTTTGTTTCTTATTTTTCCAGGCTGAACGTAGAATTTAGGTTCGTTGTTAATTTCAAGTACCAGTGGTTCATCTATCGCCTGATCCAAACCGATAATATCATTGTTTTTTAGATTTAAAAATTGCTCGATATTAATATTGGCTTGTCCAAGTAAAGTTTTTGCTTCTACTTTTGCAAGTTTAATATTTTCAGTAAGCTTATTGTACGTCTCTGGATCTCTATTTTTCGTTTTTGTTTGCATCCAATAATGAACAGAAAGCTTCGGTATAATTGGCTCTAAAACAATATGTGGAATACAAATATTGATGAGGCCACTAGTTTCACCGATCGTCGTAGTTAAAGATACAATTACCACTGTTTCATTTGGTGAAACCATTTGTAAAAATTGAGGGTTAACCTCAAAGTCCTCAAGCACGGGGTCTATTTCAACCAACGAGGACCATGCATCCTGTAAATTTACGATTGCCTTTTCAAATAACTGTGACATCAGTAGTGTTTCAATTTCTGTTAGGTTATCTACTTTGTTCACACTGTTGCCTTTACCACCAAGGATTCTGTCTAGCATGCCATACGCAATATTTGGATTTACTTCCATTAGTATTCTACCTTCTAAAGGTGACACGCTGTAAATATTTAAAACCGTCATCTTAGGTACAGAACGGATAAATTCTTCATAAGGTATTTGGTCAACAGACGCAACAGAAATATTTACGTATGTCCTTAGTTGAGCAGAAAAGAAAGTTGTTAACAAACGGGCGTAATTTTCATGGATCCTTGTCAAGCTTCTGATTTGATCCTTAGAGAAGCGAAGGGCCCGTTTAAAATCATAAACGCGTACTTTCTTCTCTTTTTCTTCTTTTTTTAATTCATCAGCGTCCATCTCTCCTGATGATATTGCTGAGAGTAGTGCATCAATTTCATTTTGTGACAATACCTCTTCCACGTAAAACCCTCACCTCCACAATGGAGTAATTGATATTATTGTAATATCTTACTAATTGTATAAACTTCCGTAATCTTACCAGTAGTCATTACTTCATTTAATTTTAATTGAACAACATCTTCTAAATCTCCAAGTCCAGATTTAAAGTCTTCTGCCTTCATTGTTGCAAGCTCTTTAATTAGGATATTCTTTAATTGAAACTCTCTTTTAACAGCTTCTTCTTTTGCCTCTTCACTATCCGTCACAATTTGAAATTGGATACGAACAAAGCTTCCATCCTTTAAATCTGTAGTAAGTTCAGAAGTTTGATAGGAATGCTCCACCATTTCATCAATAGATTGACCATTTGCTTTTTTATCATCACTAGATACATTCAACACAATAACAAGTGCGGTTACTCCGGCAAGCAAGATAATGACTAATGAAGTGACCATTGTTTTAACTAATCCACTACTCATTTACATCACCAACCTCTTTTATACATTCTCGTATTCCTAACTTACGATAAAAGCTAGTAACTAAACCCGCTACTTCTTTCTCTGGCTCTTTAACAACAATCTTTTTCCCATTGATTAACGTAATCGTGGTATCAGGGTGTGATTGAATTTGTTCAATCATTATTGCATTCAACGTAAACACATCATTATTTAATCTAGTTAATTGAATCATAATAGGCTGGGGGGATGTGCCCTAATCATCACAGTGCAACATCCCCTACCTCCTCATCTATCGTTTTAGATTTACTAACTCTTGAAGTATTTCATCGGATGTTGTGATAATTCTAGTATTTGCTTGGAATCCACGCTGTGCAACAATCATTTCAGTGAATGCTGATGCAAGATCAACGTTTGACATTTCAAGTGATCCACTTACTAAAGAGGCAGTACCATTTGATTCAGGAGCAATTAAGTCAGGCACACCATCACCATCTGCATCTATACCTCCAGCGTTTTCTGAGTTAAGGAATAAATTACTACCAGCTTTTTGAAGACCGCCAGGATTAGAAAAGTTTGCAAGTTGAATCTGTCCTGCAGTAGCTGTGTCACCATTGGCATCAATATATGTTACAGTTCCATTCGTTTGTATGTTAAAACTTTGTGCATCCTCAGGAATGTTAATTTTAGCAGAACCAGTACCCATCAAATAGTAACCATCTGCATTGACTATATCTCCTGAGCTATCTAAATAGAAGTTGCCAGCACGGGTGTACATCGTTGTACCGTTAGCGTCTAATGCAAACATTCCGTCCCCTTCTAATGCTAAATCTAGTGGTCGTCCTGTTGTTTGACGAAATCCTTGTGTATGCACATTATCAATCGAACCAACTTGTGATCCAAGCCCTACCTGTTGAGCGTTTATCCCTCCACGAGTAGCAGTTGGTCCCTGTGCTCCTGACATTGTTTGACTCATCATATCCTGAAATGTAACTCTACCTTTCTTAAAACCTACTGTATTAACGTTTGCAATATTGTTACCAATTACATCTAATTTGGTTTGAAAACCTTTCATACCTGAAATCCCTGCATACATTGAACGTAACATAATCATTCATCCCTTCATTGGTTAAAAGTAGTTAGCTGTATCTGTCAGTCAACAGCTGTAATGGCCTCCCAAAAGGGTCCAGCCTATTCATTAATTAGTATTGTTCCATTAATATTCGTGAAAATTTTATTCGTAGCTTCATCGCGATTCATGGCAGTTACCACTGTTTGATTTTTTGTACTAACAAGTAGTGCTGCATTTTTTGTAATAACAAGTGAATCCGTTATACCTTTCTTCTTTGCTTCAACCATCTTTTCTGTTATAGCCTGCCATTGCTTATCGTTTATCGTAATGTTTCTTTCCTGTAATCGCTCTTTAGCATGCTTGCTTACTTTAATTGTTTGAGCTTCGGCCAACACATCTTTAAAGTTAGTAGTTACTGGAGATTGTTTAGTCGGCTTATTGACAGTAGGAAATTGCAAGGCATGGGCTTGTGTTTGATGGATACGATGATCCATATTATTCACTTCCTTCTGACTTATCTGGCCCTTCAACTCCATTTGTTGTGCTTGTTTCACTCGATGCTTCATCTGCACTTGGAGCGCTAATTTCTAATATCGCATCAGCATACACCTTTTTACCATTTTCTAGTTCCAAAATGGCCCATCCATCCTGTTGGCTTACAGAGATAACTTTACTAGATTCAATGTTTAGCTTTTCTCCGGTTTCTTCATCATAATTTTGATAGGTTACTTCTTTTCCAATCATATGACTGTATTTAATTACTGGAGAAACCAACTGACTTTGTACCAACGTGTCTATTGATTGTGTCATATTCATCATTTGCTCTAATGAAGAAAATGTTGCCATTTGTGATATAAATTCTCTATCATTCATCGGATTTGTCGGGTCTTGATTTTTTAGCTGTACCATTAAAATCTGTAAAAAATCATCTTTCCCAAGCTTTGGGCTAGGCTGTCTCGTCTCGGGCAGGTTCTGTAAATAGTACGATGGGTCTATCTTCGTCAACTTTTTCACCTACACTTTCTCGTTCATTAAAATCTCATGAAATTGCTTTTCAAAATCGTCATTCGATTGCTTTTGTTCGTCTTGATCAAAATGCTCTGATTGCTGTTGGTCACCATTTTTCATTGATTGTTGTTCTCTCTCCTGTTGCATATTTTGAAGCTGTTGGGTTTGTATATCTTGTTTTTCAATTACAACCTGTTGCGGTGAAAACATATGCTTCAACTGATGCATGTTTGATTCAAGCATTTCTCTTGCTGCAGCTGACGCCACGATAATTTTCACTGTCATCTCACCATTTACTTGGGTAAGCTTAACCATCATGTCGCCTAAATTAGCTGGTCTAAGTGCTATTGAAAGCTGCGAAGTTCCATTATTTAGGGAAAGAAATTTACTTGTTTTCATCACTTCTTGAAATTTATCAACCAACTGTTGACCCGCATGTTGCGTGCTTTGATTTTGATTTACATGAATAACATACTGTTCAACCTTAGACATAGGTACTGTTGATTGCCCTACTTGATTAATCGTAATATTTTCTAAGGACGATTGTTTAGCAACTGATTGACCAATCCATTTTGCTATATCTGAACTCGTTACCTTTGCATTTACGTTATACTGTTGAGATACTACAAACTGATTTCTTTTTTGAAAAGCGTTAACTAAATCACGCCAAATTGATTCTGCTTTTGTAGTCTTAACACTATCACCATTATTAGTTTGTACAGAACCATCCTTGCCGGCTACCAATTTGTTTTCAAGTTTAACCCATTGTTCTAGCAGTTTTTGAATTTCAGGTGCTACCTTTGTCATACTTTTTTGATCGGTCACTGTAGCTAAGAGCGATGTTCCTTTGTTTTGAATAGCAGCCATTTTCGTTTGCACTATATTTTCGTCTACTGTAACAACTGTAGAAATTATTTCGGGTGAGTGTGCGATAGAAACAAATTGCATCGGACTTTCAGCTTCAGACAACTTTATTTTTGCTAATGCACCCTTCAGTTGTTGAACCAGTGCTTCCTCCAAGTTTAGTCCTTCCAATACTTCGTCAATTTGTCCATTTTTCTTTAACGAAAGAATCAGTTGATCTTTCAATTCAGGAGGCAATTCTTCTAAAAGTCCAGATAGTAACTTTTCCGTGTTTTCAGGAATTATTTCCTGACCCACGTTACTATTCGATTTAGTTTCAAGTGTCATATTTTGTATAAGTCCTTGAAACACATTTGCTAGTTCGGTTGGTACTTTTTTACGAGTAATGGACGAACCACCTTGCATAAATATGGTTGGCATTCCTACTACATTCATTTTTTCACCCCCTTTCAAACTGTTTAATAAGAGGTTGTTTCATAGAAATCCTCGTTTTCAAGTTCGCATCAATAACTTACGCTGTGTATCGACTATTAAACCTTAAAATTAAATTATTCACGGCTATCTATGTATGCCTTTGTATATTGAGCAGCCTTTTCAGGGTCTAGTGCTTCAAAAACCCCAGCCCGAACGTCTTCGGATAACCCCTTTAATATTGCGATTGCTACGCCTTCTTCTAGATCTTGTAATATTAAAGCTGTTTGCTCTGGATCCATTTGTTCATAAGAGGCAATCATTGATGTTAATTGACTATTTTTCTCTTTATCTTCTTGATTTTCTGCTTGTTCATTATTTTCAGTTGGCTCATCTCGATTTTCCAGCTTTACAATTTCTTGTTCTAACTCATCAACAGTTGATTCTAAGTTAGCAACCTCTGTCTCTAATTTTTCAATTTCTTCTTCTTTCTTTGCAATTTTCCCCTTGTATGTTTCTTCTGTACGCTGATCCGTTTTTTCTTTATCTGTCTTAATTACGGATGATATAACTGGGATATTATTTCCAGTATTTTTTACAAAGTCTATAACGTTGAAGCCAGCTACAGAAAAAATAATAATTGTGATGGTAATTGCAACAATTAATGGGACAACTATTGCAAAAAGAAACCAAAGAATAGGGTTTGATTTTTTTTTCGTTTGATCATTTGGTTTTTTGGCCATTAACTTCACCTGTTTTTTAAAAATTGCTGTACAGAAATTTCATCCATTGACATTTTTTCATGCTTTTGACGTATCTCTTCATGTTCCTTTTTACGATATGTAATAATTTTCTCGTACTTTTTAACTTCAACATGGGCGTCAGTTAGTTTTACTTGTTTAGATTCCATTTCAGTTCTAGCAGATTGTACTTGATGCTGTAACTGTAAAATTTGATTGTTGAGTGATTCTATATACGCAATTTGTTCTCTAATTTTGTCAATAGGAATCGTGTGTTGTAAATAACTTTCACGCTCCTCTTCTGCTTTCTCTTTCTTTTTAAGTAAGGTATACAATTTGGTAGCAAGTCCTTCAAAGTATTCGATTGATTGATGGTAGTCTTTTTGGGCATCGTGCTTTTCTCTTTCTCTAACAGTTAAAATTTTTGATAAAGCTGCGATTTCTGCCATTAACCAACGCCTCCTGCAAGTAAGTTTTGCATTTCATTAATAGAATCTTCTATTGATGAATCCTCCAAAATATCTTGTTTTAAAAAACCTTGTATTTTTGGAAAATAAGCAATGGATCTATCAATCTCACGGTCAGTACCACGTTTATATGCACCTATTTGAATTAGTTCACTATTTTCTTCATAAGTAGCTAGCAGGGACCTTACTTGTTGGGCTGCAGCTAAATGTTCCTTAGTTGCTATTTGTGTCATTACACGGCTAATAGATTTTAGAACATTAATTGCTGGAAATTGGCCTTGTTCAGCTAATTTACGATCTAAGACAAAATGTCCATCAAGTATTCCTCTAACTGTATCGGCTATCGGTTCATTCATATCATCACCATCAACAAGAACCGTATAAAACGCTGTAGTCGTTCCATTTGCACTTGTACCTGTTCGTTCAAGCAGTTTCGGTAGTGTAGCAAAGACTGATGGCGTGTACCCTTTTGTTGTTGGTGGTTCCCCTGTAGCCAATCCTACTTCTCGTTGAGCCATCGCAACCCTTGTGACGGAATCCATCATTAAATTAACCTGATAACCCAAATCTCTAAAATATTCGCTTATCGCTGTAGCGGTATATGCTCCTTTAATACGCATTAATGCAGGTTGATCGGATGTAGCTACGATAACGATTGATTTCCTCAATCCTTCTTCGCCTAAATCTTTTTCAATAAACTCTCGTACCTCTCTACCCCGTTCACCTATTAATGCAATGACATTGATATCAGCATCACTATTTCGTGCTATCATTCCAAGCAATGTACTTTTACCAACACCGCTTCCAGCAAATATTCCAATTCGTTGCCCTTTTCCCACCGTTAAAAGTGAATCAATTGCTTTCACTCCTACTTGAATAGGTTCTGTTATCCTTGGACGAGTAAGTGGATTAGGTGGGTCTTGCTCTGTTGCAAAGTTTGATAATCCCTTCGGTAAACTTGATTCATCCAACGGTTTTCCTATTGAATCAATCACTTTTCCGATCAAACCACGACCTATTTTTATCGTTAACGGTTTTCCCGTTGATTCTACTAGACAACCTGGGCCTAACTCACTAACAGATGAATATGGCATTAGAATAATTTTTTCATTATTAAAACCTACTACCTCTGCTAGAATTTTTTTATTCGTTGTAGTTGAACTATGGATATAACATACTTCTCCGATATTTGCCTCAGGCCCTCTAGATTCAATCATTAAGCCCACAACACGTAATACTTTACCAAATCGTTTAAATATATTTGCACTTTCGATAGTGTCTATATATTGCTCAATATTCATTCTTTATTCTCCATATTAACTTCATGTAGAATAGCTCGTAATTGCTTTAGCTGGGTATCAATACTTGCATCAACTTGACCAAGCGGATGTTCAATGAGGCAACTATTTTCAGCCAAGCCTTCTTTCACAAAAATCGTCAATTTTGAATTTGAATCTAGTAATCTTGCTAATTCATCTTTCTGATCTAACACGAGCTGGTAATTTTCAGGATGTAAATATATGGCTATTGTGGATTGTTCTTTGATATCTTTTATAGCTGATTTTACAATTTGTGAAAATAATTCAGGCTTTTCTTCTAATTTTATTTGGATTATTTTCTCAGCTGATTTAATAGCAAGCGTTAGGATTGTATCCTCACTATTTTCAATAGTAGAATGATAATCTTCCGTTGCGGAATCGACTATTTGATTCGTCTGTTTTATCAGTTCCGCATAGTGGTCTAAACTTGCCTTTTCACCAGCTGAAAAACCTTCGTTGTATGCTTGTTGCTTTGTTTCTGAAATTAGTTGCTTCTTTTCTTCTTCCCATTTCTTTTTTTCGAGTTCAATCTTTTCCATCGTTTGTTTTAAACTAGCTTCATGTTCCTGCTGGACATCGAGTAATTCTTGCTTAATTTTCTTTAACTCTGTTTGTTTGTTTATTAATTCAAGATCAATAGTTTCAGTAGTAAACTCTTCAATTGGTTCTTTTCGAATATTTTCAATCGGCCTAATCTTAATCTGTTTTTGATTAACATAGGGTGCATATCCACTAGACAATGATGTCGTCACCTCCACCACGTGCAATTACAATCTCTCCGATTTCTTCTAACCTACGAATCACTGCCACAATTCTTGATTGTGCTTCTTCTACGTCACGTAATCGAACTGGCCCCATATATTCCATTTCATCCTTGAAGGTTTCTGCCATGCGCTGTGACATATTCTTAAATACGATGTCTTTCACTTCATCACTCGACACCTTAAGTGAAAGTCTTAAATCTTCATTCTCAACTTCGCGAATGACTCGTTGTATCGCTCGATTGTCTAGAATAACAATATCTTCAAAGACAAACATGCGCTTTTTAATTTCGTCTGCAAGTTCTGGATCTTGAATCTCTAAAGCATCCAAAATTGTTCTTTCTGTGCTTCGATCTACCCCATTTAAAACTTCTACAACCGATTGAATACCACCAGTTTGCGTATAATCCTCTGTTAAAGAAGAAGAGATATTACGTTCAAGTACTTGTTCTACCTGACTGATGATTTCAGGTGAAGTCGAATCCATTGTTGCAATCCGTTTGGCGATATCTGCTTGCATTTCCTGTGGTAAAGCAGATAGTATTTGACCAGCTTGTTCAGGGTCAAGGTACGATAGCACTAGAGCAATTGTCTGTGGGTGCTCACTTTGTATAAAGTTCAAAACTTGCTGTGGATCAGCATTTCTAGCAAAGTCAAATGGTCTAACTTGTACAGACGATGTAAGCCTATTAATGATGCTTGAGGCTTCTTGCTTTCCGAATGCCTTTTCCAGTACCGTTTTAGCGTAACCAATACCGCCTTGCGAAATAAAATCCTGTGCTAGTGCAATTTGATGAAATTGTTCTAGTACATCCTCTTTAAGCTTGGACTCTACCTTTTTAACTGAGGATATTTCTAAGCTTAATTTTTCTATTTCTTCCTCAGATAAGTGCTTGTATACTTGCGCGGATACATCAGGACCGAGGGAGATTAATAAAATTGCTGCTCTTTGTTTGCCAGTAAGTGCTCCTTTAGTACGTGCCACAATAAATTCCTCCTAATCCTCCGCTATCCAACTGCGTAATAACTTCGCAAATTCTTCTGGTTTATCTTTTGCCATTTTTTCTAATTGTTTTCTACGGATAACTGACTCTGAATCCTTTTCTTTTTCCATTTCTGGTATCTCGATGGTTTCTTCGGTTACTTTTTCTTCTTCCTCGATTTCTTCCTCAGCTTCCTTTCTATTACGCATTAACATTACAATCAGAACGATTATAATTAGTAATAAAATTCCACCTGCAATGTACATCCATAATGGAATAACTGGTGTAGTTGTTTCAGGAAGTTTTGCACTTTCACTAAATTCTTGGAAGACGATTGAAACCTTTTCTTCTGGTTGAACTTCTCCGTATTCGGCATCAATAGAAGTAGTGATAATGGAACTAAGGATGGAAGAAATCCCATCTTCTACAGCTGTTACTTCGGCAGCGGATAAATATTGAACCTCATCGCCTTCACGACTTTTTACATTATTTACAGCAACTTGGATTCCCAAATCTCTGATTTTATAAGGACTTTCTACGATTTCTTTTCGTATTTTGTTGTATTCGTTGTTAATGGTTTCTTTTACGAGTTCGTATTCACCGTTGCCACCATCTTCAGCTACATATCCTGGCGGTTCCTCTTCACCAGTTCCAGCAACTCCGCCGGCAAAATCTGGATTTCCCGAGTACGTTTCATGAACCGTCTCGATACTAACAGGCAACCCTTCCATTGTTTCCAAATTGACTGGTTCCACAATTTCTTCTACACGATTTTCTTTTGTAAAATCAACATCAGATGTAACGGACACAATCACATTTTCAGGACCGACCATTGTACCTAACATTTGTTGCAATCTTCTTCTAATGTCTTTTTCAATATCTTCTTTTACCGATTGTTGATATGTATAAGCATCTTGATTATTGACTGGATTTTGAGCATTACGATCGAAGTATTCAAAGTACTGGTTCATAATTACGATGTTTTCCGGTGGTAACTTTGGAACAGCCTTTGAAACTAAGTGGTAAAGCGTTTCTATTTGATTTCCCTGAAACTCATGACCAGGCTGGGTATTAATTACAATGGATGCGCTTGCCTGCTGTGTAGAATCGCTAACAAAAACTGGATCCTTCGGCATATTAATCATCACTTTTGCATCTTCAATTCCCTGTACACCTTTAATTAAATTTGCGAGCTCAGTTTGCATAGCATCTAGTTTTATCATGCTAAATTCATTATCAGTGATTCCCCAAGATGCATTTTGACTAAAATAGGAATAATCGATATTACCGCTATTTGGAATACCCTGACCAGCTAAATCTACTAAAAGATTATTTACTTGTTCCTCAGGAACAGTAATTGTAGTTCCTCCATCTTCTAGCGCATATTCGATTCCTCTTGCATCTAATTCTGCTTTAATCTGGCCAACTTCTTGTAAAGATAAATTGTTATATAATGGTACTAAATTCGATTTACTAGATAAATAAGACAAGCCAATCATTAAGAAAACAATAATTGCGAGTGAGCCTAAAAAAATACCCTTTTGACTTTTTGATCGCTTAACCCAAAACGATTTAGCTGAATCTCTAAATTTCAATATTTTTTCTTTCATATATTCCCCCGCCAAACTCCAATAAAAATAATAGTACGTGTTAGGACCTACAGTTAAAAATGATTACACTTGCATACGCATTATTTCGTTGTACGCGTCAATTACCTTTTTTTGAACTTGGACGGTTGTCTCAAGAGTAATGCTTGCCTTCTGGGATGCAATCATTACATCATGAAGGTTCTCAACTTCACCTCTCGCAAAAGCTGTCGTCATTTGACTAGATTTAAGTTGTGTTTTGTTCACATTTTCAATTGCTGATTTTAACGTATTTGCAAATGATGCTTGCGCTTCACCTGGTGAAATTTGTTTAACATTTGAATTTACGGGTAATATAGAATTGGCTATACCATTAATTGATTGTGGCATGTTGTGTTCACCTCTTTAAGCTATTTTCCTATCTCTAAAGCCTTTAATAACATACTTTTTGTTGCGTTAATTGCTGTAACATTTGCTTCGTATGAACGAGTAGCACTCATTAAATCTACCATTTCTTTTAATGGATCGACATTTGGTAATTGTACAAATCCTTCCTCGTTTGCATCTGGATGCGTTGGATCATAAACTAGCTTAAACGGGGAATCATCTTCAACAATTTTGGTTACTTTTACGCCGCTATTTACTGCAGATGATTCATTGGTTGCTTTATGAAGAAAAGATTGAAAGCTTCCTTCTTTTGGTTCAAATACGACCATTTTTCTTCTGTACGGTTCTACATCACCATTTTCATTAACAGTTGCTCTTGTTGTATTGGCATTTGCAATATTAGACGCGACAACATCCATACGTAATCTTTGCGCAGTTAAAGCACTAGCACTAGTATTTAAGGCACTAAAAATCGACACTGTTATCTACCTCCTCTAATTACAGTTTGTAAGCTACTGAATTTCCCATTTATTCTATCAACTAACCCTTGATAATAGATTTGGTTTTTTGCAAGTTCAGCCATCTCTTTATCGATATCAACATTATTTCCATTATGGTTATACATCGTATTATTTTGTGATACTACTCTGAACCCCTGATTCAGTGGCTCAGATGAAAAAGGTAGATGTTTCGGGTTTGTTCGTTTTGCTTCCAAAGAGTTGGACATGGCATCATTCAGCACGTTTTTGAAAAGAACTTCTTTTGCTTTATAATTTGGTGTATCCACATTAGCAATATTTGCTGAAATCACCCGATTTTTAGCTGTTGCATAATCTAGCGATTGTTCTAATGTCTGAATCGTTCCTCCAAATAAACCCATGTAATCCCTCCTTATAAAAATATTATTATTGTGACGGACACTTTTTTACTACCACTTACGAATATTGTAAATTATAGTACGTCTAATGTCTATGAAATTTCGACACATTACGACTTGGGAAATCAAAATAGTTAATATTATTCAGGACTTAGTACCTATTTTTTCAGATATTTAACACAGGAAAGCTATTGAATAAGTGATTCTACAGGTATCTTTTTCAAAAATTAACTATCTAGTAACTAACTCCATTAAAATATAACCGAGTTTCGTGTACATAAGTAAAACCTGATTGTCACAAGTCTATTTATGCGTAAACTGCGAACTAGACATTCTGAACGAATAGTACGCCAAGGACACTGCTTGGTATCGGACTGAGGATTCCTTATTTACCTTTTTTACCTTTATTTTGAGGGGTAACGGACACACGATGCCTTATTCAGTTAAAAAACATGATTTTAAACGATTTTTATCCAAATAAGGAATCCTGAGTCCGATAACAACCACATTTACCCTTATTTTACCTAGATAAGGAATCGTGTGTCCGTTAACTCCGCTAGCTGACACCCTACATGAAATCTATCCAGTACGCTCGAAAATGTTACTTTAACTAGCCTTGGCCGCAGCAGAAATTAACGTTGCTGTTACCATAATCATGAATTTTCATTAGTTCGAAATATACTTCAACTGTATAGCAGTCAAATAGATTACTTTCCATTATCCCTATTGGAACTCTTAAAGCAAGTTAGTCTTTACAAAAAAAAAGAATCAAAAAGAGCATCGTGCCCTTTTTGATTCTTTTATTATTTATTAAGTCTGTTTTACCCCTAACACGCTAGGGACTTTATGCTGTTATTTCTCTTATTATCTTGAACGTAATTTTTCTAATTCAACTAGGAACTTACTGTTAAGTACTTTAATATACGTACCTTTCATACCTAAAGAACGTGATTCAATTACACCAGCACTTTCTAATTTACGAAGTGCATTTACGATAACAGAACGTGTAATACCTACGCGATCAGCAATTTTACTTGCAACGAGTAATCCTTCGTTACCGTTTAGTTCTTCAAAAATATGATCAATAGCTTCTAGTTCACTATAAGATAATGAGCTAATTGCCATTTGTACAACTGCTTTACTACGAGCTTCGATTTCAATTTCTTCCGTTTTTTCATGTAAAATTTCCATTCCAACTACTGTAGCACCGTATTCAGCTAAAAGTAAATCGTCATCGCTAAAGCTTTCTTCCAATCTACTTAAAATCAATGTACCTAGACGGTCTCCGCCACCAATAATTGGAACGATAGTTGTTAGACCGTTTTGGAACAATTCCTTATTCTCAACAGGGAATGCTGTAAACGAGCTATTAATATCTAAGTTAGCAGTTGTTTCATAGATTGAAAATAATCCTTGTGTATATTCTTCCGGGAATTGTCTTTCTTCCAACATAGACTTCATTCGATCGTTTTCAATCTCCTGATTAATAGCAAACCCTAAAAGTTTACCACGGCGACTCAAGATGAATACATTACCTTTGATTACATCTCTAAGTGATGCAGACATTTCATTAAAATCCACCGATTTTCCAGTTGCTTTTTGTAGCATAGCATTAATTTTTCTTGCACGATTTAAAAGTTCCATAATAAAAATCCTCCATTCAATGGTTTAATTTATAGTATAAATTGGCTTAAATCCCTATTCTTCACAATAGAACTTAGTTTTTTATCGACATATTCCGACGTAATTTCAATTTTTTCCATCGTAATGTCTGGAGCTTCAAAAGATAAATCCTCCAATAACTTCTCTAATATCGTGTGTAAGCGACGTGCGCCAATATTATCTGTTTCTTGGTTCACCTCATACGCAACTTCCGCTAGTTTATTTACAGCTTCGTCGGTAAAGATGACATTTATACCTTCTGTTTTCATCATTGCTTGATATTGCTTTAACAAAGCATTGGATGGTTCCAATAAAATTCTTCTGAAATCATCAATGGTTAATTTTTCTAATTCTACACGTATTGGGAATCTTCCTTGAAGTTCTGGAATTAAATCTGACGGTTTTGCCATATGAAATGCTCCAGCAGCAATGAATAACATATGATCCGTTTTAACTGGTCCATGCTTTGTTACCACTGTAGATCCTTCTACTATTGGCAAAATATCGCGTTGTACACCTTCACGTGAGACATTAGCTGAATTATCTTGTTTAGCTGCAATTTTATCGATCTCATCGACAAAAATGATACCGGATTGTTCTGCACGTAAAATTGCTTCTTGTGCGACTTCCTCCATATCAACTAGTTTTTGCGCCTCTTGTTGAGTTAGTACCTTTCTTGCTTCAGCTACGGGCAATTTACGTTTTTTCTTCTTTTTTGGCATGAATTGCCCAAAGGCATCTTGCATATTCATACCCATCTGTTCCATACCCGAACCTTGTAACATATCAAACATTGATGGTGGTGTTTCTTCAATATCCACCTGTACGATATGATCCTCTAATTCACCGAGAGCAAGCATCTGTTCAGTCCGTTGCCTTTTATTTTTGATTTCCTCATCAACGGTTTCTTCTTTATCTTCTTCGTCTGAAGAAGTCTGATTGGAAAAAAGCATCTCAAATGGATTCTTCGTTGATGAATTTTTTTTGACTTGTGGTACTAATAGCTGCACAAGCTTTTTATTAGCTGCTTCTTCAGCTTTTTCTTTTACCTCGTGCATTTTCTCTTCTTTCACCATTCGAATTGCCATTTCCACTAAATCTCGTACCATTGATTCTACATCGCGACCGACATAACCAACTTCGGTAAATTTTGTAGCCTCGATCTTAACGAAAGGAGCTCCAACTAGTTTAGCTAATCTTCTAGCAATTTCTGTCTTACCTACACCTGTAGGACCCATCATTAAAATATTCTTCGGTACAATTTCATCTTTCATCGCATCTTCTAATTTCATCCGACGATAACGATTGCGCAGTGCGACTGCTACAGATTTTTTAGCTTGCTGTTGCCCAACAATATATTGATCGAGCTGCTCAACAATCTGTCTTGGAGTAAAATCATTACCCATAAACATAGGCCTCCCTTACTACTCAAGTACCTCTAGCGTTATTTGATCATTCGTATAAACACATATTTCACCAGCAATTGTGAGTGCTGCATGTGCAATTTCTTTAGCTGTTAAATGGTCAGCATAACGTACTAATGATCGACCTGCACTCAAAGCATAATTTCCACCTGATCCAATGGCTAATATTCCATCGTCTGGCTCAATTACTTCTCCAGTCCCAGAAACGAGAAACATATTTTCCTTATTCATCACTATTAACATTGCCTCAAGTTTACGCAGAACCTTGTCACTACGCCATTCTTTTGCCAACTCTACTGATGCTCTTGCTAAGTTACCGTTAAAAGCTTCCAGCTTACTCTCAAATTTCTCAAAAAGTGTAAAAGCATCTGCTACAGATCCAGCAAAACCCGCTAGTACTTGACCATTAAATAATGTACGGACTTTGCGTGCTTTATGTTTCATTACTACTGCATTTCCTAACGTAACTTGACCATCTCCACTCATTGCACATTGTCCTTTATGAGAAACGGCAAAGATTGTTGTTGCATGCATCTCATTTGACACCTGCATCACCTCATAACCTAAAAATTAATTGTTGGCTCTAGGGTGAGCCTTCATATACACATTTCGTAATTGATCCTTTGTAACATGTGTATATATTTGAGTTGATGAAAGACTTTCATGACCTAATAGTTCCTGTACGGTCCTCAGATCTGCTCCCTCATTTAACATATGTGTAGCAAAAGTGTGACGTAATTTGTGTGGATGCACATGTATTGTTAACGATGCCTTTTCAACCATTTTTGTCAGTATTAAGCGAACTCCTCTTACAGTTAAGGGTCCTCCTCTTGCATTTAAAAAAACAGCATTAGATGAATCCTTACTTTTTTCTAGTAACACACTTCTACCTTCATTCAAGTATGTTTCTAATGCAATTTCTGCAAATCGTCCAAAAGGAACATATCGTTCTTTTCTACCTTTTCCATGCACCAGCATGGTACCAATAGTAAAATCAATGTCCTGAATGGTTAATGCCTGGCATTCGCTAACACGTATTCCAGTAGCATATAGAGTTTCAAGCAATGCCTGATTCCGCTGACCTAAAGGATCGCTTAAGTCACTAACCTCAAACAATTTTTTTAGCTCTTCTTGATAGATAAATCCCGGTATTGGTCTAGCTGTCTTTGGTTGTGTTACGTGTAAAAATGGATTGTTTTCAACCTTGCCTTCTCGCTCAAGAAAACGATAGAAGCTTCGCAAACTTGAAAGTAACCTCGAAACAGTTCTTCTACTTAATTTTCGATCGTATAATCTTGTCAAGAAAACTCGTATTAATTGATGATCAACTTCTGACAAGTCTTTAATCGCTTCACTGTTCAAAAATTTGTAAAAAGTTTCCAGATCATTCAGATAATATTTCACAGTATATGCTGATGCATTTTTTTCAATTTGTAAGTATTCGGTAAATGCTTCTTTATGTTTTGAATATAGGTCCAATACGTCACCCCGCTAATCAGCGAATAAATCATATCACAATCTAAATTGTAACGCAATAAATTTAACAAAATTGTAATAAAATTCAGAATTGACCTTTGTTCTAAAACGTATTATACGCTTCGAAATATTCATGTATTTTCTGTAATCTTTTATCGTGAACATTTAGTGAATGTTTTAAAAAGAGCGGGAGACACGTAACTGGCCATAAATTAACTCCCCTCCACCACTGTCAAGTAATTATGCTTACCAAATCGTAATTATATCTTTTCCGAATATATTAGTCAATAAACAACTAATCAGTTATTCAAAAAAAATATAAAAATTACCGATATGTGAAAGGGAGTTCTTCTATTTATTGACAAAGTTTTAGTGAAATAACCCTATTTCCTTCAATTTATCTCTTGTTTGATTAGTGCCAAGTTGATATATTCTTTCATAAATTTTTAATAAATGGCGGTCATAATCTGTTCGTTCATCATCAGCACCCCATTCATCAAATGGCTTACTAAGATATTCAACAGCATGTTTTGCATTTTTTCTCTTTTCTATAAATAACATTTCAATCTCTTTAATTTCATCGGGACTTGCAATTATTTCATATTCAATACCACTATCAGGAATAGACATTTTACGAATCTCTTCCGTATCTACTGTTACAAAATACTGTTGTTTTTCATTCATCATTTATGCCTCCTTTACATTGGTTATCTACCCTTTTCATAAACGATAAAACATTTGTAGTTTAGATAGAAAAAGAGAACTGCCATTACACGGACAGTTCTCTTTGAATTCGTTAGTTTTGTGTTTTTTCCTTATAGTCACAATTTGTACATTGTATTTGCGTTTCTTTTTTACTTTTCTTTTCAACCAATAATGATTCACATTTTGGACAAGGTCTAGAAATCGGTTTGTCCCATGATACAAAGTCACACTCTGGAAAACGATCACATCCATAGAACGTACGACGTTTTTTGGACTTACGCTCCACTACATTTCCTTCGTTACATTTCGGACATTTCACACCAATTTCTTTCAAAATCGGTTTTGTGTTTCGGCAATCAGGAAAGTTGGAGCATGCAAGAAATTTACCGTAGCGTCCCATTTTATAAACCATTTCATGACCACATTTTTCACAATCAATTCCTGCTGGTTCATCCTTGATTTCAATTTTTTCCATCTCTTCTTCAGCAACTTCTAAACGCTTCTTAAAATCTACATAAAAATCCGCTAGAATGGAAATCCAGTCATTCTCGCCCTCTTCAATTGAGTCGAGACCATCCTCCATTTTAACTGTGAAATCAACATCAATTATTTCTGGGAAAAATTCTTGAAGAGATTCAATAACGATACTTCCTAATTCGGTAGGGATAAACCGTTTATTGTCAATACTTACATACCCTCTTCGTTGTATTGTGTCTAAAGTAGGAGCGTACGTTGACGGTCTTCCTATTCCTTGTTCCTCCATCGTTTTAACTAAACGTGCTTCCGTATACCTCGGAGGTGGCTGTGTAAAGTGCTGGTTTGGAATAATTTCATTTGCCGTAACTTCCATACCTTCTTCTAATGCTGGTAAATATTTATTGTCTTCTTTTTTATTATCATCTGATCCTTCTATATAAACGGACATAAAACCCTTAAATTTTATTTTAGAACCTGTTGCTCTAAACTCAATCCCATTATTCAATAAATGAACAGTCATTGTATCCATTATCGCAGGAGCCATTTGACTAGCGACAAAACGTTCCCAAATTAATTTATACAGCTTATATTGATCCTTCGATAAAATGGTTTTTATCGATTTCGGATCGCGCATAACAGACGTTGGGCGAATTGCCTCATGGGCGTCCTGTGCACCACTTTTTTGTTTAGATGATTTTGATTGGCCAACATACTTTTTGCCGTGGTTTTCTTCTATAAAATCTTTCGCTTCTGTTTTAGCTGTATCAGATATACGTGTTGAATCTGTACGCATATAGGTAATTAAACCAGTAATTCCGCCAGCTTTTTTACCTAAATCAATACCTTCATATAACTGTTGTGCAACCATCATCGTTTTCTTGGCACGAAAATTCAATTTCCTTGCAGCCTCTTGTTGAATAGAAGAAGTGGTGAATGGTAACGCAGGATTACGTTTTCGTTCTCGTTTGTTAACCTTTTCAACAGAAAACTTTTTACCTTTGATTTTCTCTAATACTTGCTTTACTTCATCTTCACTTTTCAAATCAGCCTTTTTATTATTAATTCCGTAAAAAGAACCCTCAAAAGTGTCTTTATCTTTCGAAAAACTTGTTTCAATAGACCAGTATTCTTCCGGTTTAAAGTTTTCAATTTCGTTTTCACGATCGATAATCATTTTTACGGCTACAGATTGAACTCGTCCTGCACTTAGCCCTTTTTTAACTTTTTTCCATAATAGTGGACTGATGTTGTATCCAACTAAACGGTCTAAAATTCTTCTAGCTTGTTGAGCATTAACTAAATCTGTATTTATGGATCTTGGGTTTTTAAATGACTCTTTTATTGCATCCTTCGTAATCTCATTAAAAACCACTCGACATTGTGAATTTTCATCAATATTAAGACTGTGTGCAAGATGCCATGCAATTGCTTCCCCCTCACGATCGGGGTCGGCTGCTAGATATACTTTCTTTGCTTTTTTAGCTGCAGTTTTTAACGTTTTTAATACATCACCTTTACCACGAATAGTAATATATTTTGGTTTGAAATTATCTTCTGCATCAACACCCATTTGGCTCTTTGGTAAGTCAATGACATGTCCCATTGATGCTTTTACTTTATATTTTTTTCCTAAATATCGTTCAATCGTCTTTGCCTTTGCAGGCGACTCAACGATTACGAGATAATCTGACATTCATTCATCCTCCTAAAAATGAGGTCTTTAGTTTTTAAGTAGAAATCTTCACTAATAGTAAATATATACCGTCTATTTGTCAAACATGCTATTTCTATTTTTTTCTAATTGGATATACATGCTGCTGTTTTGGGGTTAAATGAACTTTTATTTATTAAAAAATATCTAACCGTTTATTTTATCCAACTAGGTCTATATTGATTCCAGTCTTCCTTAATATCGTCTGGTCCAAGAACCATCTTTGCTCCATCTTGAATCATTCGATTGCATCCTATTGATTCAGGAACAGTTGGGCAATCAGGTATTGCGTATACTTCCCTACCTTGATCCAGTGCTTGGTCAACGGTAATAAGTGTACCACTTTTCTCTTTTGCTTCAATGACGAGTGTTCCGAAACTTAACCCGCTTATAATACGATTACGTTCTGGAAAGTGAAATCTTGTTGGTGGTTGACTTGGTGGGTACTCAGATAATACTAAGCCTTTTTTACTTATTTGGTCAAACAAAGTGGTGTTTTGCTTTGGATAGATGTGGTGAAATCCACCACCTAAGACAGCGATAGTTTTCCCATTATTCGTTAATGCAAAATGATGGGCATAGCTATCGATTCCTTTTGCCATTCCGCTTACAATTATCCAACCCTCTTTTATTAAAGAAGGCAAAATAAGATTCATTTTTTTCTGTGCATTACGTGTCGGAAACCTTGTGCCAATTACACTTAAAGTTGGTGTTTGTTGGAGTAATGATACGTCACCTAGTGCGTAAAGCACAATTGGCGGGTCTTTAATTGTTTTTAACACAGTAGGATAAATATCGTCAACTATTGTTAGGATAGTTTGGGTGGCAATATCATGTGAAATTTCATTTATGAGGGATTGGTTATGTAGATCATTGTAAAGCGAAGTAGCATGTTTTTGGGGAATGGATAATCGATTGCTTATTTGAGATGAAGATAAATTGTAGATGGAAGAAAGTGTTGTGTCATACGTTAGTAAACGCAAAATAGTCCGCCTAGTTATACCTCTACAACGGTGTAAATGAATAATTCGTTTCCGTAATTCTTGCAATAAATAACACTCCTTATATAGTATTAGGAACTCAATATCGCTATTGAGTTCCAATTAAAATTAATGTGTTTTACATTTATCTTGTAAATTGTTTTCTTTTAACACGCTAATCATTGTTTCACCCATCACAGCTGGTGTTTCTGCAACTTTAATTCCGCATTCGTTCATTACACGGATTTTTTCATCTGCAGTACCTTTACCACCTGAAATGATTGCACCAGCGTGACCCATACGTTTTCCTGGAGGTGCAGTAGCGCCACCGATGAATCCTACTACAGGCTTTTTCATGTTAGCTTTAACCCATTCAGCTGCTTCTTCCTCAGCAGTACCACCGATTTCACCAATCATGATAACTGCTTCTGTATCAGGATCTTCATTGAATGCAGATAATACATCGATAAAGTCTGTTCCATTAACAGGGTCTCCACCAATACCTACAGCAGTTGACTGACCATAACCTGCTTCTGATAATTGATGTACCGCTTCATATGTTAATGTTCCTGAACGAGAAACAACACCGATATGGCCTTTTTTATGAATATAACCAGGCATAATACCAATTTTACATTCTTCTGGAGTTATAACACCAGGACAGTTTGGTCCGACAAGACGTGTTTTCTTGCCTTGCATATAGCGCTTAACTTTAACCATATCCATAACTGGAATATGCTCAGTAATACAAATTGCAAGATCAAGTTCTGCATCAACAGCTTCTAGAATTGCATCTGCTGCAAATGGTGCTGGAACATAAATTACGGATGCAGTAGCACCTGTTTGATCAACAGCTTCTTTTACTGTGTTAAATACAGGTACACCTTCTACCTCAGTACCGCCTTTTTTCGGAGTAACACCACCAACGATTTTTGTACCATATTCAAGCATTTGTTTTGTGTGGAATCGTGCTGTACCACCAGTGATTCCTTGGACAATTACTTTTGTATCTTTATTAACATATACACTCATTTTCGTCCGTCCTTTCTACGCAATCTTCATACGTTTTCTCTAATCAACAATTACTTACTTCACCATGGAAACGATTTTTTCAGCACCGTCAGCCATTGAATCAGCTGAAGTAATATTTAAGCCAGATTCGTTTAATATTTTCTTACCTAAATCAACGTTCGTACCTTCAAGACGTACTACTAACGGAATTTCAAGTCCAACTTGTTTTGTTGCTTCCACAACACCTTCCGCAATAACGTCACATTTCATGATTCCACCGAAAATATTAACAAAAATTCCTTTTACATTAGCATCGGACAAAATGATTTTGAATGCTTCCGTAACTTTCTCAGCAGTTGCACCGCCCCCTACGTCAAGGAAGTTTGCCGGATCGCCGCCATAATGTTTAATGATATCCATTGTAGACATCGCAAGACCAGCACCATTAACCATACATCCGATGTTTCCATCTAATGAAATGTAGCTTAGGTCATACTTAGAAGCTTCAATTTCCTTCTCATCCTCTTCGTCTAAATCACGGAACTCTAATACGTCTTTTTGACGGAACAATGCATTATCATCAAAGTTTAACTTTGCATCTAATGCAAGTACTTCTCCGTCACCAGTTGTAACTAATGGGTTAATTTCAGCAATCGAGCAATCTTTCTCAACGAAAGCCTGATAAAGACCCATCATAAATTTAACTGCTTTTCCAAGTAGTTCTTCTGGAATATTAATGTTAAATGCTAGTCTACGAGCTTGATATCCAGAAAGTCCAACAACGGGATCAATAACTTCTTTAAAGATCTTTTCTGGCGTTTCAGCAGCAACCTCTTCAATCTCTGTACCGCCCTCTTCTGACGCCATCATAACTACAGAAGATGTAGCACGGTCAAGAACAAGACCTACATAGTATTCCTTTTGAATGTCGCAACCTTCCTCAATAAGTAAGCGTTTAACTTCCTTACCTTCAGGACCAGTTTGATGCGTAACTAGAGTCTTACCTAAAATCTCATCAGCATATGTACGCACTTCGTCTAAGTTTTTAGCAATTTTAACTCCACCGGCTTTACCACGTCCACCAGCATGTATTTGTGCCTTGACCACTGTCACAGAAGAGTCTAGTTTCTTTGCAGCTTCAACAGCTTCGTCCACTGTATATGCAACATGTCCAGTTGGAACATTTACACCATAGCTTCGCAAAATTTCTTTGCCTTGATACTCATGAATGTTCATCATTTATCCTCCCATCAAAATTCACTGCATTCCCATTGTATTAAAAAACGACAATAATAACAAGAAAAATAGAATAGAGTAGAAGAGCGAAGGCGACTGAACAACGGCGTACAGATAGATAGGCAGGTGAAAAGTACGGTGTTCTTACCGTACGTTCATCCTGACTACCTATCTGCTAGCCGTTAGGAGCCGCAGCTGTACAGAGAAGAGCGAAGGCGACTGAACAGAAGCAGACGCATAAGCAAGGAACCGCAAAACGCGTGACCTTTCGCGTTTGGAGTGTTTCTTGCTTATGAGAGCAGCTTCTAGGAGCCGCAGCTGGACAAAGAATAGCGGAGGCGACTGGTCAACGGTGTACAGATAGATAGGCAGGTGAAAAGAGTGGGGTTTTTTACCCTACGTAAAAGCAAGGAAATAGAGGAAAAACTACATAGCTAAAGCGAATCCTTAAGAAATTTGTCGTAAACATATGAATAACTAATTTGACGGTCTCTGGTTCAGTAGTTTTTCTAAAATCTACCTTTTTCAAATGATACGGACATCAAATTCACCTTCACCGCGTTAGATAACGAATTTGATGTCCGCTTAAATCGTAAACCATCTTATTTTGTAAAAAAGTGATCCAGAGTCCGTAAACGTCAGTTAGTTTGCTTCTTTTTTCCGATTTGACAGAACCTACCAACGGTACATTTGATTGGTTTTTCGACTATAAATTCTACCTTTCTGTCGATTCTAGTTTCTTATCTGCACGGTAAACAAATGCAAATACTTCAGCTACAGCCTGGTACAATTCTTCAGGAATAGTTTCGTTTATGTTTAGTTCGGCTAACAGTTCAACTAAACTAGCATCTTCTTGGATGGGGACGTTGCTTTGTTTTGCTTTTTCAATAATATTTTCAGCAATAATACCTTTACCAGCTGCTGCAACGGTTGGTGCTTGATCTCGCTTTTGATCATATCGGAGCGCTGCTGCCTTCATTCGCTTTTCACTCATATACGATAGTCAACCCCTTGAAATGTATTACGTTCAATTATTGATGAATCTTTGTCGGCGTCTACCTGTTTAAATGGTTTCACATGAATAGTAGATAAGTGATAATCTAATGATTCTAGCCCTTCTTTTAACAAGGGTCTTAAAGGGATAGAATGATCGGCGACGGAAGGATGGTCATTAAAAACGGTTACAGCAACTGTCCGTTTTTGAATGTTCATATCTACTACTGTCTCCTTCAGGTTAGCTAAATCCAAATAAAATAAAATTCTACAATATGCTGGGTCAATTTCACCCGATTCCGTTTTTTTACCTTCAAAATCAAGTTGGAGATCGTTATTCAAACCAAGTTTTTCACCTGGAAGTTGTAAACTTGCTTGAATAAAATTAGTTGTATCATTTACTGATTGAATCTGCATCCCATTTATAAATTGTAGAAGCTGTACTGCCCGTTCATTTGTTGCTCCTTCACTTTGTTGTATAAGCTGCATGATTAACGATTTAATGGAATGTTGTTCTGGCAAATCGTTTGCTATATTAAATTCATGTGAAAACCCAATCGATTGCAGAACCTGCTTAAAATGAGATAAAAATGCTTCTTGTGGCTTGGTTAATAATAACGCCTCAGCAAGGTTCATATTTTTAACAAGCTGTTGCATTTGACTATAATTTGTCTCGTTAGTAAGTGTTTTGAGTAATGTCTGAAATTGTTCCAAAGTACTTACATTGTTCTGTAAAAGAGATTGCACAAGTTGTTGTTGTTTGCCTGGTAGCAATGGAAGTAGTTGATTTTCAACCTGTGATTGCAATACTTCAAAGTTACTAGATGCCATCGGGATTTGGTGAATAATGGACCGATTTATACCGGATGTAAATTGTTGTAGAATGTTTTGCGATTTAGTTATCAATTCATTTTTGTTTTTGAGAGCTTGCTCGATGACTGTTTGTAGTTCAGACACATTAAGCTGAAACGGTAACTTCGTATTAGTCGCATTTTTAGCAAAATGTTGCCACTCCGATTTCCAAGTGGATAAATCAACATCATTATCTACTAAACCAAGTGACTTTATCATTTGGAAAATAGTTGTTTTGTTCGAGTTTATTTCTCCTAAAATTTGTTTACTTACACTTTCTTTTGGCGAAGCTGGAGGTTCGGTCAACAACGTTAATCGATCGATTAATGATTGCTTTGTTGGTGATGTTGTCAAATCTTGCTTTAATTGTTGTAAAAAATCACTAAGTTGTTCAGTGATACCACTCGTGGATTTTGCATATAAAGCTTGAAATACAGAATCAGTCAGCGGTAATTTATGCCTTAGCATTTCTTGCACTACTAATTGAGCTTGTGCTTTGTTTTTTGCCCCTTCTACTAACTGGATAGCCTTCATCAGCTGTTCTTTATCAAATGGCACTTTATTTTTTGTCAAGTGTTCTAAAACTGCTATATTTGCCTTGGTGACTTTAATTCCTAATGATTGCAAAAGCTGTAACATATTGTTTGGTGTACTATTTTTAATCGATTGACTTAGTACCCGTAAATGGATAACATCAGTATTCGATTTCACTTGAAAATGATAATTTTCACCTATAGATAAAGATGCTTCTAATTGAGCAATCAGGCTTTGTGATCCAATTTGAATCTGTGCTTTATTGTTTGGATATAGTTTCACAATTTTACCTTGAACAATTTGACCAGCCTTTAAGGATGGTTGGACTTGATTAACTTTTACTTGTTCAAAACGTTTGGACAACACATGATGAATGCTCATTTTAGCCTACTCCTTTACGAAACAATCGAACCTTTAACTGGTCCAAATGATTTACGATGAAACGGTGAAATACCATGCTCTTGTATGGCTTGCATATGGTTTTTCGTACCGTATCCCATATTTGATTCAAAATCGTACATCGGAAAAGTACTATGTATTTTTTTCATTAGGTTGTCCCTCGTAACTTTTGCTAGAATACTTGCTGCAGCAATTGAAATACTTTTTTGATCACCTTTTGTCATCGATTCAGATGAACATGCAAGCCCGCTCAATGGAACGGCGTCAATCAGCACATGATCAGGTTTAGGGGACAATTGATTTATCGCATCTCGCATGGCTAGCTTTGTTGCTTCGTATATATTTACTTCATCGATCGTTTCATTGCTTATGATGGATATTCCATAACTTATAGCTTGTTCCTTTATGATCGTGTAAAATTCATTTCGTTTCTGTTCGTTTAGGCGCTTAGAATCATCTAATCCTAATAACATAAATTCTCTAGGTAAAATTACTGCAGCAGCTACTACAGGACCAGCTAGCGGCCCTCTTCCTGCCTCATCCATTCCAGCTATAAACTCACAGCCTTTTTCATAACTAAACCGTTCGTACTGACTCATTTCAAAAAACTTATTTTTAAGATCAAGTTGCTTTTGTTTTGTTTGCTCATGTTTTTTTAATAGATTTTGAACCCCTTTACGGGTATCTTTTTTTAATGCTACAAATTGATCTTTCGTAATTTTATCTTGCTCTACTAACTGCTTAAGTTCATTAATCGAGTAATTTTTCATTATCACATCTTCCTTATCGGCTTATTTCTATGTATTTTGTAGCTATTCTAAACCTATGTTAGAAAACTAGATGCATATATAAATAAACTGCGAACTAAACATGGTGGCCAGGCACTGTGATTGTAATCGGTAGCGGACACAGAAGGCCTTATTTTAACTTTTCAGGCGTGTTTTATGGGTTAAGCGGACTCAGGATACCTTATTTAGGTAATATCGGGTTGAAATTAGCCTTTTTATACTAAATAAGGTATCCTGTGTCCGCGAAGAACCAAATTTACCCTTATTTTGTTCAAATAAGGTATCTGGTGTCCGCTTAATATAATTTCACTACTAATTTGCCTTACTTTCAATGTTATCCGTAGCGGTGGTCCAAACACCCATCATTATAGTTCGCAGTTTACATCTACTGGGAATCTGTCACATCATTTTTCACTACCCTGGTTGAAACCCAAGATTTTAAACATTCTTATAAGGTCTACCATAATTCCTGACGTTATAAAAAAATATGGCATTCATCCTGAGATGCCTGCCACATTATTCATCAACTGTTTCCAGTGTAATTGAACCAAGTCTTCCAGAGCGTAAATCTTGAATTACCACATCGGAAACCTTATCAAAATTAACATTTCCTCCACTTTCAAGACATCCTCGTTGTTTTCCAATCACTTCGAAGATCTCTACCATATCCTGCATGTCACGATCAATATTGAATCGTTCTTCAAGTAATTTAGGATAGTGCTCTTGAAAGTATGTGATGACAAATGCTACGATGTCCTGCAATGATAATAGCTGGTCTTTAATTGTCCCTAACGCTGCTAATCTAAGTCCAACCATTTCATCCTCAAACTTCGGCCATAATATACCAGGTGTATCTAATAACTCAAAATCATTTTTTACTTTTATCCAAAGCTGTTGCTTTGTGACTCCGGGGCGATCACCTGTTTTAGCTGCTTTTTTCTTTGCCAATCGATTGATTAATGTTGATTTTCCAACGTTCGGAATCCCAACAATCATCGCTCGAATTGCACGTGGCTTTATGCCTTTTTTAGCCAGTTTGTCGAGTTTTTCTTGCCCTAATCGTTTTGCCTGCTGAATGACCTTCTGAATATCATTCTTATCGTTCACATTGATGGCTACTGAAGTAATATTTTTTTCTTGGAAATAGGCAATCCATCTATCTGTTTCGCGTGGATCAGCTAAATCCTTTTTCATTAACACAATCATTTTTGGTTTATTTTGTAGAACTTTTTGTAGCATTGGATTTTGTGAGGATAGCGGAGCGCGTGCGTCAACTAGTTCCATCACAAAATCTACCAGCTTTAATTTTTCCTCAACTTGCCTACGTGCTTTTGCCATATGTCCTGGAAACCATTGTATTGACATGGAATCACCTACTTTCATTTTAAAAAATTTGGTTTCTAGTAATTTAACAGCTGAATCCGGTCTAATGGCCAATAAATCAGACTCGTTTTACCGACAATAGTATCTTTTGGTATTAATCCTAATACACGACTATCAGCTGAATTATTCCGATTATCTCCTAAGACAAATACATAACCTTCTGGAATCGTCGAATACCCTCCAGGAAGTTCCTCTAAACGGAAGTCTTCCGTTAATGTTTGGTTAGGTTGCATCTGTGTCTTAATTTCTTTTAAAAAGGGTTCTTTTACCGGCTTCCCATTAATATATAAAACTTCGTCTTTTACAGCCACATGTTCACCTGGGAGACCGATAACTCGTTTTATGAAATCTTGTTTTTCTGTTGCATGAAAAACGATAACATCAAAACGTTCTATATCGGTAATGTTATAGATAATTTTATTGACGATCATGTGGTCATTGTTATGTAGCGTGGGCTGCATCGAAGGACCATCTACCACAATCGGCGCAAAAAAGAACATTCGTACGATAAAGGCTAATGCAAAAGCAATCAATAATGCCTTTACCCAATCGAACCATTCATTTTTCAATTTTAGCATTTGTCTTTCCTCCGAAACATTTTATTTAATACGTTAAAGTAAAAAAGAGCCTGCATACAATGCCAAGCTCCTTTAAATTACAGTTTTTATTAGCGACGTTCTTTAATACGTGCTGCTTTTCCACGTAGGTTACGTAGATAGTATAGCTTCGCACGACGAACAATACCGCGTCTTGAAACTTCAATCTTTGCAATTCTAGGTGAATGTATAGGGAATGTACGTTCAACACCAACACCGTAAGAAATTTTTCTTACTGTAAATGTTTCACTAATTCCACCGTTTTGGCGTTTGATAACAACACCTTCAAATACCTGAATACGCTCGCGAGTACCCTCAACTACTTTCACGTGTACCTTAACAGTGTCACCAGGACGGAAGTCAGGATGATCAGTGCGTAGTTGTTCTTTTGTGATATCTGCAATTAGTTTTTGCATTCTACTTCACTCCTTCCAAACCAATGCTCATGACTCTCTAAGGAACAGCGGAACATCGTTTATAGCGCCTAAGCCGAGTTGCTTAAGCACAACAATAAATATACCATATAGAATTGTGTAGTTCAACTGTTTTTGTTAGAAAACTTTGCTAATGGCCAAGCTAGTTGCCGTTTGAGCAATTCGTATGGAACCAGAAAAGACTATATAGAAACAACATTTCGACTACTTCTTATCAACCCTTTGAATTGTCTCCAGTGTCTTCAAATCTTCATCGCTCAATTCTTGTATATCAAGTAATTCATTTCTTCGTTCATACGTCCGCTTTAGCGATTCACGCTTGCGCCACGCTTCAATTTTTGCGTGATCACCAGATAACAGTACATCTGGCACCTTCATACCTCGAAAATCAGCTGGTCTAGTATAATGTGGGTGTTCTAGTAAACCAGTAGAAAAAGAATCTTTGGGTGCAGAATCTTTATTACCTAATACATCTGGTAGCAGCCTGACAACACTGTCAATAACAGCCATTGCACCCAGCTCACCACCCGTTAGTACATAATCACCAATCGAAATTTCATCCGTTACTAAATGCTCACGAATTCGTTCGTCATAACCCTCATAATGTCCACAGATGAAAACTAAATTATCTTCTTTCGCAAGCTCTTCAGCTTTTTTTTGCGTATAAGGCTCACCTTGGGGACACATCAATATAATACGAGGTTTATTCTTCTTGTCTTTTGTAATGCCGTCAACTGCATCAAAAACAGGCTGTGGCGTCAGAACCATTCCTGCACCACCCCCGTAAGGATAGTCGTCCACTTTTCCATGTTTATTCTCTGTATAATCACGGAAATTGACGAGATTATAACTGAATTTCTTTTTATCCTGTGCTTTTTTTAAAATAGAGGAATTAAAGACACCATCTATCATTTCTGGGAACAGAGTTAATACGTCAATATGCATTAGTCAAGCAGTCCTTCTAATGGTTCAATCGTAATTTTTTTGGCCACAATATCAATCGTTTTGACAACATCGTCTATGTAAGGAATTAGAAGATCCTTACCTTTTTCTTGTTTAACCACCCATACGTCATTCGCGCCAGGTGATAATATTTCTTTTACAAAGCCTAATCGTTCACCGTTAGGTAGAATAACTTCGCAATCGATTATTTCATGATAATAGTACTCATTTTCTTCAAGTTCGGTTAGCTGTTCTTCGGTAATTTTTAAGAAAGAACCTTTAAAATGTTCAACATCATTAATATTGTTTAGTCCTTCAAACGACACTAAATCAAATCCTTTATGGATCCGATGACTCTTAATAGTAAGCTCGACTGGCTTATTATTTTCTTTTACAAGGTAAAGTATTTCACCTATTGTAAACCGTTCGTCAAAATCACTTATTCGATGAACTTTTACTTCGCCTCGTATGCCATGTGTATTGATAATTTTACCTACATTAAATAATTTTTCATTCATTTTTTCACCTACTATTCATCGATTCGAACAACGACATCATCTTTTATGATGATTGCTGTCTCCCCCATCAATTGATTCCAATGCGTGCCAACCTTAACCTCAACAAGAGCTTCAACTTCTTTTTCGGTAATTTCACTACCCAGCTCTAGCATATCTAATTGCTCCAACTTAAAATCAACCAGCTTCATCTTTTCTTTTCGGTTTTTAATTTCTTGGTGAAAACGCTGGGATACTTCCTGCTTTGAAGTACCTTGCTTATTTTGCAGTTTTCGCTGTTCAAATAACAACTGTTGACACTCTTGTTCAAGTCGCATTTTATGATTTGTAAAATTTCTCTCAAGCTTCTTTTTACTATTCTCCGTAATGACTTGTTTTACTAACACTTTTTTCATTATTTTCATTCGAGCACCTCTTCGTCTAAATAGAAGATTTACAAAAAATAATGTACAAAAAGGGAAAGGTATACCCTTTCCCTTTACATGATATCCAAATATATACGCTTGTTTGCATCCGATTTTGCTGCATACACAACGGTACGGATTGCTTTTGCAATACGTCCATTCTTGCCAATAACTTTACCCACATCGTCTTGATGAACAGTAAGATGATAAATGATTTTTGATTCCTCTTCTGTTTCTGTTACAACGATGTCTTCTGGATGGTCGACAAGAGGTGTAACAATGGATTCAATTAGGGCTTTCATGATATCACACTACTTTACTTTTGATTTTTCATGTCGTGGAATTTTGTCATGATGCCTTGTTTTGAGAAAAGGTTACGCACTGTGTCACTTGGTTTAGCACCATTTGACATCCAGTTAAGCGCTTTTTCTTCATCAATCTTAACTTCAACCGGGTTAACTACCGGGTTATATGTTCCAATTTGTTCGATTTGACGTCCGTCACGTGGAGAACGTGAATCAGCTACAACGATACGATAAAATGGATTTCTTTTTGATCCCATACGTTTTAAACGAATTTTAACAGCCATGTTCTTGCACCTCCAATAAAAATGTTTTACATTAGAAAACTTGGCTTATCGCCAAGCCTTTAATGGCGAAAGCCTTAGTTGCTCTTATGCAGTAAGAAAGTAGTTATATTTTCTTACCTGCCAAGTTTAGATTCTATCAGATAAATTATAGTCTGTAAAGTGTTTTTACATTACATTAAAAAAACTGTGTGATTCTCAGGTTTAAATGCATCAATAGGTAGTTAATTAGTTTATTAGTGGACATACGTTCCGCTATTTGGACACCGCTGATCAGTCGCCTCCGCTTTTCTCTGTCTAGCTGCATGGGCTAGCGGTTCGTGACGTAAGCAATAGACACTCCGAGCACAAACCCGGTGCTCTACGGTCTCTTGCTTACGCATTTCACCGCTGAGCAAGCTCATTTCACTTTTCTATCCTACATAAACGGGAACTTCATTCCGCCTTTGCCTTTTTTCCCTTTTTGCATGTTGGTCATTTGTTTCATCATTTTCTTCATTTCATCAAACTGTTTCAATAGTCGGTTTACTTGTGAAACGGATGTACCAGAACCTGCAGCAATCCGCTTTTTACGGCTTGCGTTCATTACACTTGGCTCTTGGCGCTCTTTCTTTGTCATCGATTGAATAATTGCTTCTACATGCGCAAGTTGCTTTTCATCTAGTTGCGCGTTCTTCAAGCCCTTCATTTTCCCTGCACCTGGCATCATTGCTAAAAGGTCATCAAGTGGACCCATTTGTTTTACCTGACCCATTTGCTCTAAGAAGTCATCAAATGTAAATGACATCGTACGCATTTTCTCTTCTAATTCTTTTGCTTGCTTCTCATCTACATTCGTTTGTGCTTTTTCGATTAATGATAGAACATCCCCCATACCAAGAATACGAGATGCCATACGATCTGGATGGAATGCTTCTAATTGATCAAGTTTTTCACCCATACCAGCAAATTTAATTGGCTTGTCAGTTACAGCCTTAATAGAAAGTGCCGCACCTCCACGTGTGTCACCATCAAGTTTAGTTAATACAACACCTGTAATATCTAATTGCTCATTAAAGCTTTCAGCAACGTTCACAGCATCTTGCCCAGTCATGGAGTCAACTACCAAGAAAATTTCATCTGGTTTAACGCTTGATTTTATGTTTTGTAATTCATCCATTAATTCATTATCTACATGCAATCTACCTGCTGTATCAATAATGACATAATCGTTGTGCTCTTCCTTAGCTTGTTCAATTGCTTTAGTAGCAATGTCAACTGGATTTGCATCGGTACCCATTGAAAAAACAGGCATATCTAGTTGTCCGCCCAGTGTCTCTAATTGCTTGATTGCTGCTGGTCGATAAACATCACACGCTACTAGCAATGGCGAACGATTATGTTTTTTACGTAATAAATTTGCAAGTTTCCCAGTAGTTGTTGTTTTACCAGCACCTTGTAAACCTACCATCATAATGACTGTTGGTGACTTATCCGCTACTGCGATCTTACTTTGTTCTCCGCCCATTAGCTCAGACAACTCGTCTTTTACAACTTTAATTACTTGTTGTCCTGGAGTGAGACTTTCCATAACTTCTTGACCAGTCGCGCGTTCCTTAATTCGATTAATTAAATCCTTTACAACCTTAAAGTTTACGTCCGCTTCGAGTAATGCAAGACGTACCTCTCTTGTCATTTCTTTAACATCTTGTTCGGATACCTTACCTTTTCCGGTAATTTTTTTAATTGTACTTTGTAAACGGTCGGCCAATCCTTCAAATGCCATAGAAGGTGTCCCCCTAATCTATTTCTTTTAATTGATTAATCATACGTTGTGTTTCGTTTGTTATTGCATTTTCATTAACATCTCGCTCAATTTTATCTAAAAGTTCCATTCGAGCTTGAAATTTACTGTATAAACGCAGCTTTTCCTCATATGATTCAAGCATCTGTTCCGTACGTTTAATATTATCATAAACCGCTTGTCTTGAAACCTCGGATAGTTCGGATATTTCACCAAGCGAATAATCCTCCAGGTAATACATTTCCATGTAATTTCGCTGTTTAGGTGTAAGTAATGATTGATAAAAATCAAGCAAATAATTAATCCGTGTTGTTTTCTCTAACATTCCAAACACCCCTTGTTAAGTGAAATACCTTTACAAAATATCATAACGAACCGGGCTTTTGTCTGTCAACTACTCGCCATCGTCCTCTAGCATATCAGCAAATAGTCCATATACAAAGGCATGTGCGTTGAACTTCTGTAAATCTGTCATCTTTTCTCCCAGTCCTACATATTTAACTGGAATTTGCAATTCGTTACGAATAGCAATAACTATTCCACCTTTTGCAGTACCATCTAACTTCGTTAATACAATTCCTGATACATTTGTAGCTTCTTGGAAGGTTTTTGCCTGACTCATTGCATTTTGTCCAGTGGTTGCATCTAATACAAGCAATACCTCGTGCGGAGCATTTGGAACTTCGCGCTCAATTACGCGCTTTACTTTTGACAGCTCATTCATTAGGTTTACTTTATTTTGTAAACGACCAGCAGTATCACAAATTAAGACATCTGCATCACGTGATTTTGCCGCTTTGATGCCATCAAAAATAACTGCAGCTGGATCACTGCCAGCACTTTGTTTAATCACATCAACACCAGCTCGCTCACCCCAAACCTCTAACTGTTCAATTGCCCCAGCTCGGAATGTATCACCTGCTGCTAATACTACTTTCTTGCCTTCAGATTTTAATTGATGTGCTAATTTCCCAATCGAGGTAGTTTTTCCAACACCATTCACACCAACAACCAACATGATTGTTAATTCATTTTGTTGAATGTTTAATTCTTCGATTGATTCGTCATCTTCACCATAATAGATCTCAACTAATTTTTCTGAGATTACTTCTTTTATATCTTTCGTATCTTTGATATTTTGACGTTTCACTTCCATTTTTAGTTCATCAATCAAATCCATTACGGTCATAACGCCAACATCCGCACTAATCAGTACTTCTTCCAATTCTTCAAAGAAGTCTTCATCTACTTTTCGATATCTAGCAATAAGATCATTAATTTTGCTTGAAAAAGAGTTTCTTGTCTTGGTCATACCTTCTTTATATTTTGTGGAAACTTCTTCTTCGTCATTTTGTTTAAACGTTTTTTTCAACTTATCCATGAAGCCCATTTACATACATTCCTTCCTTAAGAACCTACTAATTCTTTTGTATCTTCCAAACGAACGGAAACCAATCTTGATACGCCGGATTCTTGCATCGTAACACCATACAAGACATCCGCTTCTTCCATTGTTCCTTTTCGATGTGTAATTACGATAAATTGTGTATTCTTACTATACATTTTCACATATTTTGCAAAGCGAGCAACATTTGCTTCATCAAGAGCTGCTTCCACCTCATCCAGTACACAGAATGGAACAGGGCGAACACGTAATATCGCAAACAATAACGCAATTGCCGTTAACGCTCGTTCACCACCGGAAAGTAAACCTAAATGCTGAAGCTTTTTCCCTGGTGGTTGGGCAATGATATCCACTCCTGTTTCCAACATATTTTTTGGATCAGTTAACTTCAACTCAGCGTTTCCACCACCAAAAAGTTCCTTGAATACAATCGCAAATTCATCTCTGATTTGTGAAAAAGTCGAATCAAACCGTTTCTGCATTTCCTCGTCCATTTCAGCAATGACAGAAAACATTGTTTCTTTCGCATGCACAAGATCATCCTTTTGCTCAGAAAGAAACGTATAGCGCTCTTTAATTCTGTCATACTCATCAATCGCACCTAGATTTACAGTACCAAGGTCATCAATTGTCTTTTTAATTTGCTGGACACTTGCCTTCGTTTTTTCCATATCGTCCGTTTTAGGAAATTCTTCCTTCGCACGCTCATACGTAAGCATATATTCGGTCTGCAGATGGTTTAATCTATTTTCTAATTCTACATCGAGGCGATTAGATTTCACTTCTTTTGATTGGATCTGTTTAAGTATTTCTTGATGTGCTTTATTTTCTTCCTTAATTTCTCGCTCCGTGTCCTGAACAAATTGTGTCAAATTACTCCGAGTTTGGCGTTTTGCTTGGATACTTTCTGTTAGCTGATTTTTTTCTTCATGATAGTGATCAATACTTGTTGTAATTTCCTCTTCTGTCACTTCATTTTCTTTCAGATCAATGAGCTCGTGTAACTTTTCACTATAGACATCCAATTGTTGCTTTTCTTTATCAATAACTTCTCTCAGTTCGTTCGTTTTATATCGCTGATTTTTAACTCGTTCTTCTAACTCCGCCAACAAAATTTGCTTTTGATGAAAATCATGTTGGATTTGTTCTTTATTTTCACGAAGCTTATTTTCTTGCTCACCTAATTCATCAATTTTATGTTGAATTGCTTCGATCTCAGTTTCAGTACGTGATAATTCTTTTGTTAATAACTGCCTGCGATTCACTAATTCTTTTTCTTCTAGCTCAAATTGCTTTTTATCCTGATCATATATCGATAGATTGCTGTTCACAGACGATAGTTTCATTTCAACGTGATTAGCACTTGCTTTCATTTCCTGTATCGCCTGTTGAGCTTCAAATAAATTTTCCTGCGATTGTTCCAACAAGCGTTCATTTTGTTCGATGGAATCTTTTGCGTCTTGCACTTTTTTCTCAAAAAGCTTGGTCTTTTTCGTAAAGTCAGCAAGTTTTTCGGTGACCTCTTGCAGATCCTGATCTCGGGTGAAAAGTGATTGGTTTGTTTTCTTTGCTGCACCACCCGACATCGAACCACCAGGATTGACAACATCACCTTCAAGAGTTACGACTCGAAATTTTCGCATAAGTAGTTTTGCTATTTCATTGGCATCTTTAAGTGACTTCGCAATAATGACATGACCCATCAAGTGATCCACAGCCTTTTTATACGTTTCTCTACATGATACGAGGTCTGCTGCAACACCAATAAATCCTGAATGATTTTGCACTTGAGCTAATAGATTTCCAGAAATGAAACGAGGTTGAATCGATTGCAACGGTAAAAATGTTGCTCGACCTTTATTTAAATCCTTCAACCATTTAATAGCTTCACGTGCTGACTGATCGTTCTCGACTACAATATGTTGTGCTTGTCCGCCTAAAACTGTTTCGATTGCATATACATACTTCTTCGGCACGTCGACTAACTCAATCACAGCACCATGGATACCAGATAGTTTTCTGTCATCACGCGCTTTTAAAACTGCTTTAACACCATGAAAAAAACCTTGGAAATCCTCTTTCATTTCTTCTAGCATTTCTTTTTTTGATTTCATTTTCTCTAAGAATTGGTATCCTTGGTTTAACTTGTCTTGCAATTCTTGAAAATTGTCTTTTTCTTGTGACAACTTATCCTTATCGGTGCTAACTTCTTTCTGTTTTTCAGTATACTGTGCTTGTAAGCTTTCTAACGCTTTTGAAATGGTAGACTTCTCTTCCTCTAACGTTTTTCTCGACTCTAAAATATCACCATTTTTTTCTTCTTGGCGTTGCTTTTTAAGGGTTAATTGATTTAATTGCTGATCGATGGACTGTTTTTCGTTTCGGTTTGCAGCACGCGTATTCAAGTACTCAATATATTCGGATTTTAGTTCTTCAATTTGATCAGCAATGGATTCTTTATCTGTTGTCAATTGCTTTTCTAACGTGACCACTTCTTGTTTTACACCATCGCGCTTATTCGTAATCGTTGCAAGTTCTTCTTTCTCACCCCGTAATTCAAGCTCAAGGTTGTCAACACGCTGCTGTGTTTCTGCTCTGTCATTTTCTAATTGTGCACGATTTTCTTCATAATGCTTCAAGCGTTCCTGAAACACATTTCGTTTTCCTTCAAATTGTTCAAGCCTTTGTGTTGATTCTAATAATGATGCCTGAATCGCTTCAATTTCTTCGTCAAGCGCGTTCATTTTCCTACGTTCTTCCTCAAGGTTTGCTTCACGCTTTTGAATGGCAGTCTTCACTGTTAGTTCATGCATTTTTTCTTTTTCTAGTTGCTCAAGCAATTCTTGCCATGTTGTATGTAGGTTTTCAATCTCCGTAACCATAAGGGAGACTTCTTCCTGCTTTAATTGTTCCATTGCGGCATTATACTGCTTCGCTTTTGTTGCTTGTTCCTCAAGTGGTCCAAGCTGTTGTTCAATTTCATGGATGATATCTTCCACACGATTTAAATTTTCTTGTGTTTCCGCTAATTTATACTCTGCCTTTTTTTTACGATGCTTATATTTTAAAACTCCGGCAGCTTCTTCAAAAATCGTCCGACGCTCTTCTGCTTTGGAGCTTAAAATTTCCTCTACTTTACCTTGGCTAATAATGGAAAACGCTTCCCTACCAAGACCAGAATCCATAAATAAATCAACAATATCCTTTAGTCTGCACGATTGTTTATTTATATAAAACTCACTGTCACCAGATCGATAAACACGTCTAGTAATGCTAACTTCTTCATAATCAAGTGGTACTGCCTGATCATGATTGTCAAGCACTAGTGTAACTTCCGCAACATTTAACGCTCTTCTAGTTTCGCTACCTTGGAAAATAATATCTTCCATCTTGGACCCACGTAATGATTTTGCTGATTGTTCACCAAGCACCCATCTAATCGCATCGGTTATATTACTCTTTCCACTTCCGTTAGGGCCGACCACTGCAGTTACACCTGGAACAAAGTCCACCTGAATACGTTCTGCAAAAGATTTAAACCCCATACTTTCTAATCGTTTTAAATACATAAACACTCTCTCCTAATTGAACCGAGATAATCATAACCAACACATAGGTGTCATTAACTACTGCCCATTTGTATCTTTATTATTTGAAAAATTCCTTTGCTTATAGCCATCGCATTAGAAGTAAATTGCGAACTAGTGATAATTCATAATAACTGGCTATCGCTACGGAAAAACACTACGCTTTCCGTGGGCAGCTGATGAGCCTCCTCGAGCTTACGCTCTGCGGGGTCTCATCTAGGCTTCTGCTCCCACAGGAGTCTTCGTGTTTTTCCTCTGCTAAATCTGTGCATCATTCTATTTATTTTTTGCTTGTTTCTTAATAATGAACAATAATAATAATTAGCCATTAGTAGGCCAGTTGATTGGAGCGTAGGACAGTCGTCTCCTGCGAGAACAGCGCGAGCTGAAGACCCCGCAGAGTGGTTTTCTCGAGGAGGCTGAAGCCGTGCCCGCGGAAAGCGACTATCCGCAGCGGAAATCAACGTTGCTGTTATCAGATAATTTGAATTGTCACTAATTCGCACTTTACGGATTTTGCGCCAAAACAACTATCTTTTAGAAACAAGCCTTAATTATAATTTGGTTTTTTAACGCATTTATTTTATCATAAATACTGTACCAAAAGAAGTAAGGAATAGGTTTTACCGTGTACATACGCAGTCTTTTCTAAAAAAATACATTACGAGGTGTAAAAAATGAGTCTTGAAAAACCAACAAATGAGAATTTAGCAGTACTATTGGATGAGTTAGGTGAACGATTGAACGTTGTAAACAGATCGATACTACAGCCGGAAGATTACGATCTAGAGAAATATGATGATATAAAATTTATGTATGATATTGTTGTTCAAAAAGGACAATTGAGCGCTTCAGAGACTCAAGCATTTATTGATGAGTTACGATCGGTAAGAAAAGCATAAATAGCTTTCATTAAGTTAGATGGCAAGTATTTTTATTAATGCTTGCCATCTAACTATCACTAAAAACTGCATTGACGATCACTCCTCAATATCTTCTTTATATCGTTTTTATGGTACGAATTACTTTATGAACATCATCTTCATTTTTAATCACAAACAAATAATCTGCCTCTTCTTCTACTGGATCCGTAACATCACCTATACCCGTTTCAGCCTGCTGTCGGGAAAGTACTTCCTCAAAATTAGATGCACTTCTAAATATAACTGTACTACGTTCACTCTTTGAAACTCGCTCTTGAAGAATATGGTCTGGGATATCAAAATGGACAAGAATGCGGATAAATTCATTTTTATTAAATAACTTTTCAAGAAGATACAATCGACCTGCTCGATTTCGATTTGAGTTGCAAACAATAAGATGAAAATTTGTGTTTTCAATGGCATAGTCGACTATTAGCTGCGAAATGGCGTGCTTTAGTGTATTAGGTCCATCTTTTGGTTGTAATTTTTTATAGTAAGTATTGATAAATTCAGCATGGTTATCCTGGTCCATTACAAACGAATTGATCAATTCTTTTTCTAATGCTCTAGCAAAAGTAGTTTTCCCGCTATGGGTTTTACCAACTGTAATGATAGCTAATCTTTTCATGAAGTACTCCATTCTTCATTATTTTAATTTTATAAATGCATGCTATATAAGTTTAACATAGCTTTATGTAGAAATATTTGTATATTCAAAATAAAATAAGAGGTACAAATCTTAATAGACATGTACCTCTATAAAACAGTTACATATTAAATTTTTAACTAATCATTAAACGTATCTAATGCATGTTTTGCTGCGCGTTGTTCCGCTTCTTTTTTCGTTTTTCCTATTCCAGAACCTGCTTTTTTATTTTTCACGTATACTTCAGTTACAAACTCCTTGCTATGTGAAGGACCTTTTTCACCGACTATTTTGTATTCGATTGATTGGTTTTTATCTTGCTGAACTAATTCTTGGAGTTGGCTTTTATAATCCATCGCATGCGAAAAAGCACCGGTACTGATTTTCGGAAAAATAAATTCTTCTAAGAAATCTAATGCTTTCGCAAATCCTTGATCTAAGTACAGAGCACCGAGAAAGGATTCAAATACATCAGCTAATAATGCAGGTCTTTCCCGTCCGCCAGTTTGTTCTTCACCTCTACCTAGATAGATATGCTCACCAAAGCCAAGATCCCGCGAAAAATTTTCTAGTGATGCTTCACAGACAATCGCTGCCCGCAATTTCGTCATTTCACCTTCAGGCATATTCTCATTATTTCGGTATAAATATTGGGAAACGCCTAGCTCTAGTACGGCGTCACCTAAAAATTCTAACCGTTCATTATCCGAAAAACCTTTTGACTGATGCTCATTCACATACGATGAATGTGTAAAAGCTTGTTTTAATAATGCATGGTTATTAAATGTTATATTCAATTTCTCTTCAAGTTGTTTAACATCCATGATTGTCACCTACTTCTGTTAAATAGATTGAAAGCCTCGCACACTGCGAGACTTTCTTTATTCGTTATTAGGACTTAACACTGTTTATGTAGTTAACAGCATCCCCAACTGTATTAATTTTTTCAGCTTCTTCATCAGCAATTTCCATGTCGAATTCATCTTCCAGTTCCATTACTAATTCAACTACATCAAGTGAATCTGCATCAAGATCATCTTTAAAAGAAGCTTCCATTGTTACAGCAGATTCTTCCACTTCTAAACGTTCAACAATGATTGCTTTTACTCGATCAAACACGTCTGCCACAGTACTTCACCTCCTTTCAAAGTTCATTTTCCTTTTAATTAAAATCGTACACCGTAAAGTTTACGCTAATTTGCTCAATTGAGCTTAGCGGACTTAGGATTCGTTATTAGCCTGTAAACGAGCAAATTCTTAATGGTTGCGGACACAGGATTCGTTATTTCGGTAAAAAAGCTGTTTTTATACCTTGTTTTACGTAAATAACGTACTCTCTGTCCGCTTTGCCAGTAAATATACTCCAATTAAGATAAATAACGGATCGTGTGTCCGCTCAAGACACCATATTAACCAAATTGTCCTAACTCGTGGGCTAGCGATAAGTCATAGTCAGTGCTAATGACTAACGCCATTACATCACCATTCCACCATCAATGTGTAATGTTTGACCAGTCATGTAGCTAGCGTCATCAGATGCTAGAAAACGAACTACTTTTGCTACGTCTTCTGGTTGGCCAAGTTTACCTAAAGGAATCATACCAAGCATACCTACCCGTTGCTCATCCGTTAATTCATCTGTCATGTCAGTAGCGATGAAACCAGGTGCTACAGCATTTACTTGGATATTGCGTGATGCAAGCTCTTTTGCAGTTGATTTAGTCAAACCAATTACGCCAGCCTTCGCTGCAACATAATTTGCTTGTCCAGGATTACCACTTACACCAACAATCGATGATACGTTAACAATCTTACCGTTTTTTTGTTTCATCATTTGTCTAGTAACAGCTTTCGTGCATGTAAATACACCTTTTAAATTTGTGTTAATAACTTGGTCGAATTCTTCCTCTTTCATACGCATAAGTAAATTGTCCCGCGTAATTCCAGCATTATTTACTAAAATATCTAGTGAGCCAAATTGAGTAATAACTTCTTTGATCATATCTTTTACATCGGATTCTTTAGCCACGTCCGCCTGTACTTTAAATGCTTTTACACCGAGGTTTTCAATCTCTTCTACAACTGCTTGTGCCTTCGCTTCACTTCCAGCATAGTTTACTGCAACATTAGCACCTTGTTTCGCAAGCTCTAATGCAATAGCTCGTCCAATTCCTCTTGAAGCTCCTGTAACTAAAGCACTTTTACCGTTTAACATTTAAGCATCCCCCTTGTACCATGTAACGAATTCTTCCATGGATGATGGATCTTGAATTTCAAATGTAGGTATTTTTCGGTCAATCTTTTTAACTAAACCACTTAAAACTTTTCCATTTCCTACTTCAACAAATGCATCGATACCTTCGTCCATCATGTTTCGAATCGATTCTTCAAAACGTACTGGTGAGTACAACTGTTTTAAAAGTAGATCTTTAATTTCTTCGTGTTCGGTAACGGGAGATGCTGTAACATTAGCATAAACCGGAATATTCGAATCCGTTATCGAAATCTCCTCAAGCTTTTCTGAAAACTTTTCATTAGCAGCTTCCATCAATCTAGAATGAAACGGCCCACTAACATTAAGAGGTAATACGCGCTTAGCTCCAGCTTCTTTCAATGGCTCTATTGCTAAATCAATTCCTTCCTTCGATCCTGAGATAACAATTTGACCAGGGCAATTGATGTTCGCTAAGTCAACAACCTCTTCGGTTTCTAACGCTTTAAGCGTTTCTTCCACTTTTTCTACCGTTAATCCTAATACCGCTGCCATGGAACCTTTCCCAGCAGGAAATGCTTCCTCCATCAATTTTCCACGTGTTGCGACTAGCTGCACTGCTTCTTCTAGTGAAATGGCACCTGCCGCAACCAAAGCACTGTATTCACCGAGGCTATGGCCAACAGCCATAACTGGTTGAACCTCTGACTTCAAAAGCATCGTATGTACAGCAATACTGCTTAACAATAAAGCAGGTTGTGCATTTTGAGTAGCCGTTAATGTTTCTTTCGGCCCTTCAAACATAATATTCGATAAACCTATTCCTAATACGTCGTCGGCTTCCTGAAACATCTCTTTTATTTCTGGATATGCGTCATAAAATTCTTTCCCCATCCCAATATCCTGCGACCCTTGTCCAGGAAACATAAATGCTACACGTTTCATTCCTCTTCCCCCTTATTCAGTTCAATGGACGAAACCGTTTCTTTAATCGTTTCCGTCACATGCAAATCAACCATTTGGCAAGCCTGCTTTATTGCACTATGAATCGCCCGTCGATTCGAAGAGCCATGTGCTTTAATTACTGGCGCTGCAAGACCAAAAAGCCCGGCTCCACCGTATTCACTGTAATCTAAGTTTCCCTTTAACGCTTTTAAATCATTTTTCATCATACCTGCAGCGATTTTCGTTTTAACCGATGCCATAAACGTTTCTTTCAGCATATGGAACATTGCTTCAGCGGTGCCTTCAATCGTTTTTAGCGCAACATTTCCGCTAAAGCCATCGGTAACCACTATATCTGCTACTCCGTTAAGTAAATCTCGAGCTTCAACGTTACCAATGAAATTAATCGGTGCATCCTTTAGAAGTGCGAAGGTTTTTTTCGTTAGTTCATTTCCTTTTCCATCTTCTGTACCAACATTCAGCAACCCGACTGAAGGATTCGTAATTCCACGTACTTTTTCCGTGTAAATGGAACCCATTACTCCGTATTGCAATAAGTGCTGCGGCTTTGCATCAACATTTGCACCAACATCTAACAGCAAAAAACCTCTTCCATCAGTTGTTGGTAAAGTTGGACTGAGTGCAGGACGATCAATACCTGAAATACGACCGACACCAAACAAACCAGCACTCATCAAAGCACCAGTGTTCCCTGCTGAAATACACGCATCGGCACGTCCTTCTTTTACTTCTTTTGCCATCAAAACGAGTGATGCATTTTTCTTTTTACGTACTGCTCGTACTGGTTCATCTTCACTTGTTATCATTTCTTCTGTATGTATAATACTAATTCTTGTTTGATCAGTTAAATGCAAATTAATTTTTTGTTCATTACCGATCAACACAATTTCAAGGTTATTGTTTTGTTTAATAGCATCCATAGCTCCTAAAACAATCTCCTTAGGAGCGTGGTCACCACCCATTGCATCAATGGCTAATTTCATTGCAAATTTTCCCCTTTTTGTTCATTTTTAGAAAACTAGGATTATCGCCAAGCTTTAATGACGAAAGCATTAGTCGCCCTTGCACTGATATCCTTAAAACTTATACTTTCCCATCAGTGGAACGATACATATAAAACGTACCTTTGAATACAATTTCCTGATCAACGTAACTAGTAACACGTACGACTGTGTAGCCTTTAGCATTTCTACCTTCCACAACAGCCTTTGCAACAACACGTTCACCTTCCTTTACTTGGCGAGTAAAGGTTAGTTCTGTCTTCGCGGTTAACGCCAGCTCATCATTAATAACTGCAACCGCAAGTGAGTTTGCTTGCGCAAATAAATGATGTCCCCTAGCAATTTTGTTACGTGAAAAGACATGTTCTGCTCGAATATTCAAAATCGAAATAGCTCTTTCGTCTAGCTCTAGATCGATAACTTCTCCGATTACCTCTTCCAAAGGTAAAGCCTTCACTGTCTCATTCCATGAGTTCGTAGCGACTGATTTTATCCGCTCGCGTAACTCTGGAATTGCATGTTCCATACGATCAAGACGGATGGTCTGAATACTAACATCAAATTTACGTGCTAATTCTTCATCCGTAATAAAAGGTGTTGCATCAATAGTTTCAATTAACGTTCTTTGTCTTTCTAACTTACTAAGTTTCATTTACGACACCATCCACTGTTTATGGCCATTCCAAAAATAAAATAATCTAACCAGTATATAATCTACATATATTCAATCTGTTTATATGTCATTCACGTTAGCAAATGCTATTTTCAAAGTCATTGTTGTTCTTCCTCGAATTAAACTCCGCAGTAACCACTAGGTTATTTTCCGCTACAGAAAGTCGCTTTTATCACACAGATACAAGAGCAGCTCCCACTCATTCCCTAGTGTCTGCTTTGTCCTGTGTCCACTACTGAACAATCTTCGCCTCAGCTGTTCCAATAAGTGGACTTCACCGTAGATTTTTAAAAGGTCCTTTACATTAACTCATCATATAAAATTATGACTTGGTACTAATAGTAATATATAATAGGATGATTGAATTTGCAAGCAATCTTCTAATCAAGCTTACTGCGCATATAGGAATCATTTTCGAGAAGCGTATGCAACGCTTTATATTGCTCATACTCTTCCAATTTATTTGATTCGATTATGTCTTCTGCATCTTTTCTAGCTGTTTCGAGAGCCTTAAAATCATGGATCATATCCGCAACTTTAAATTCCGGTAGACCGCTTTGTTTTTTTCCAAAGAAGTCACCTGGGCCACGGAGCTTTAAATCCTGTTCAGATAGTTCAAAACCATTATTCGTTTCGGTCATGATCTTCATTCGTTCTTTCCCTATTTCTCCCTTTGGATCGGCGATTAGAATACAGTAGCTCTGTAGGTCACTCCGTCCAACACGACCACGTAACTGATGCAGCTGAGAAAGCCCAAAACGCTCTGCATCATAAATAACCATTACCGTAGCATTCGGCACATTAACACCAACTTCAACAACGGTCGTAGAAACAAGTACTTGAATTTCATTTGAAGCGAATTTTTCCATCACATTTTCTTTCTCGTCGGAAGATAATCTTCCATGCATTAATCCAACATTAACTTCTGGTGGATAATATTGCTCCAATTGATGATAAAGATCAACTGCATTTTGTATATCTAGCTTGTCCGATTCTTCTATTAACGGACAAATAACATACGCTTGTTCTCCATAGGATACCCGCTTTTCTATAAATCCTAGCACACGGTCTAATGTATTTTCTTTCGTCCAATATGTTTCAATTTCCTTTCGACCAGAAGGCATTTCATCAATAATAGAGACATCCATATCGCCAAATGCTGTTATTGCGAGTGTTCGCGGTATTGGAGTAGCGGTCATGAACAATACATCTGGATGTAGCCCTTTGTTTCGTAGTGAACGGCGTTGTTCCACTCCAAATCGGTGCTGCTCATCAACAATGACAAAACCTAAATCAGCAAAGACGACATCTTCCTGGATCAACGCATGTGTTCCGACAACAATATCTACCTCATGATCTTCTATCGCTTTCGTTATTTCTTTTCGCTTCTTTCCTTTTACGGATCCAGTTAACAGAACAATTGAAGCTCTGTCTCCAAACATATCACAAAGTGATTGATAATGCTGTTCTGCCAAAATTTCTGTCGGAACCATTAACGCACCTTGTCGATTCGCGGTAATGGTAGCGTATAAACAAATTGCCGCAACAGCTGTTTTCCCTGAACCCACATCACCCTGCAATAGACGATTCATCCTGTATGGTGACTTCATATCGGCTAGTATTTGGTTTAACGATTTCGTTTGAGCATTAGTAAGGGTAAACGGAAACGACTGAATAAATTCTTGAATCTTTGGTGGCTCATAGTGCTGCGCATTTCCACTAGTAGATTCCCGCTTCATTTTTCGTAACAGCTGCATTTTTAACTGAAATAACAAAAACTCCTCGTAAATAAATCGTCTACGGGCATGCTTCAAATGATTTCGGGATTTTGGAAAATGCATATTCAAAATAGCATGTTTACGGTCTGGTAACTTGTAGGAGGTTAAGTATTCGTCAGGAATAATCTCTTCCACTTCATTAATATATTCTTTAATGGCTGTACTCATCGTTTTTTTCAGCTTTATGTTAGTAAGATCACCTTTTAACGGATACATTGGTTGAATGGCCTGCTGTTCGCTGGCTGGTCCTTTTTTATAATTACTAACAGTAATTTGGAGCCTATGTGCATCCCATTTGCCAGTAAGTGTTACCGTATCATCAGCCTGTATTTGTTTCTTTGCGAATGCGCGGTTGAACATTACCACTTTAACAGCAATACCTTCTGTCTCAATGGTAAATGTAAGCCGCGACTTTTTTCGACCATAAAAAGAAAGAGAAGGATCATGGACTACCCTTCCCTCAATCGTTACCTTATCATCATGAATTAGTTCACTAAGCGGTTTTATTTCAAAAAAATCATAACGGGACGGGAAATAATAAAGTAAATCCTCGATTGTGAAAATGTTGACGAGCGACAATGACTCGGCAAATTTTTCTCCAACACCCTTCACCGTTTGTATCGATTCACTTAGCACTTCCATCACACTTTCTTGGCAGACGAACCAAATATTTTATCCTTAATCGCTTGACCTGTTGGAGTTCCTGCAAGTCCACCTTCTCCAGTTTCACGTAGGGCAGACGGCATTGATTTGCCGATTTTATACATCGCCCCGATTACCTCATCACATGGAATTCGACTCGTGACTCCAGCAAGTGCCATATCCGCCGAAACAATTGCAAGTGATGAACCAGCCGCATTTCGCTTTACACATGGTACTTCCACTAAGCCAGCAACTGGATCACAGACAAGTCCAAGCATATTTTTCAACGTAATTGCAAACGCGTCTGCTGATTGCTGTGGAGTACCTCCAGCCATTTCAACAATTGCAGCAGATGCCATAGCACCAGCAGAACCTACTTCCGCCTGACAGCCTCCGGCTGCACCCGAAATCATTGCATTGTTTGCTACAACGAATCCAAATGCCCCTGCAGTAAATAAATAACGAATCATTTGTTCACGTGTCGGGTTTAGCTGTTCTTTTACTGCGAATAACGTACCAGGCACACAGCCAGCGCTACCTGCAGTCGGTGTCGCACAAATTGTTCCCATTGCCGCATTTACTTCATTCGTTCCCATCGCTTTACTTACTGCATCAAGCATCAGGTTTCCAGATAATGGCGTTTTTTCTTTCATATATTTTTGAACTAAAACGGCATCACCACCGGTTAAACCAGTAACCGATTTCACACCTTTTAAACTATCCTCTATCGCTTGTTCCATTACTTCTAAATTTCTTTCCATGTTCGCATAAATTTCTTCACGCGATAAATTTTTCACATCCATCTCTTGACGGATCATAACTTCAGAAATCAATATATTTTCTTTTTCAGCTATTTCCACTAATTCTGCAACTGTACGAAACATGTAGAAAACCCCTTTCTATGATGATTAACTTACGATTTTCGCAATTTGGATAATATGATCTGCATCTTCTAATTCTTTGAGTACGGAATCGTCTACATTTTGATCAACTTCAATAACCATTAATGCTTCTTTACCTACGTCTTTTCGATTTACTTCCATATGACCAATGTTAATTTCATATTTTGCTAGAATCCTTGTAACAGATGCTATGGCTCCAAATCGGTCATTATGCATGATTAAAATTGCCGGATGGTTTCCAGATAAACGTAGGTCAAAACCGTTTAATTCAGTAATTTCGACCTTCCCACCACCAATGGAAATGCCGACAAGCTCTAACTCTTTATCATCCGTTCCAATAATTAATCGTGCAGTGTTTGGGTGAGCAGAAGCGACGTTTTCTTCAATGAACTCTATCTTCATGTTGCGCTCCTCCGCAATATCCAATGCCTTACTCATTCGCGTATCATCCGTCTCAAAACCTAACAAACCACCAACTAACGCAAAGTCAGTACCATGTCCTTTATATGTTTTCGCAAAAGATTCATAAAGATGAATCTTTGCCCATTTCGGTTCTTCGCCAAGCAAGTTCCGTGCAGCCATTCCAATTCTCGCCGCACCTGCTGTATGTGAACTTGAAGGTCCAATCATGACTGGCCCAATAATATCGAAAACAGAATTATATTTCATTAATGCCACCACCTAAATCATAATATATAACGGGAAACTCATTCAGTGGCAAGTCTAATACTTGACTACTGAATCGTACTTAAACGAATTGGACATTTACGAACTATCCCTTTTTAAGGGAATTTCACTGTCCGTTAACGTTAGATAAACCTACTATTCTAGTATTTATTATAACAAAAAGCGGCGAAATAATCATCTTTATAGTATCACGTGCTTTTGCCGAAAATCATCCTAAAGTTTTGTCTCCAAAGTTAGAAAAAAAGTTAGAAAATTCATCGGTCGATTATTTGTTCATTTTTTCCGTTCGTATATCTCCAGATTACCGAGTTTGTTCTGGTGTCTCTGCTTTGAGATTCATCTCAGCTAATGAGCACGAATTCAACCCAACTGTATACACTGTTGTATAGGAATTTCGAACGGGGGACGAGAACATGATTCAAATTTCGGGTAGAACCGCTCATTGGAATCAAATCATCAAAGATATATCAGTATCGAATGATGGAAACGATATTTTAAAAGCATTGGACTCAGATCCAAACATTTACCGATTTCATTCGTTGAAGGATTTGGAAAACACTATTCGTATAAGAGAACATCTGATGGACTCGGCAAGAAAACTAAACAATAGTAAAGCTAGCTTTACAATTATTAAAGAAACAAAGGCGAACGATAGATACTGGAACGTAACAGAACAAGGTGCTATGCAATTAAAGCCTGGTGTGAAGCCATCTGATGCTATTCGAGATATTTATGAGAATGGTGCTAATTACGCTTTCGAATGTGCTGCTGCAATGGTTATCGTATACTATTTTGCAGCACTTAATTATCTAGGTGCCGAAACGTTTGATAGAAACTTTACTGACTTATATTTGTATAGCTGGGAAAATGATAATGATTTAGGCTTACATTCCGTTATCTCAAGAACGCCAATTCCGGGTGATGTCGTATACTTTGACAACCCTGACAACCTCGAGCCGCAATGGCAAGGAGAAAATGCTGTGTATTTAGGTGATGACCAATATTACGGTCATGGGATGGGAATCCTTTCAAAACAAAAAATGATCGAGCAACTTAATCTTTTAGGAAAATCTAATGAAGAAGATGCCTACTTGACCAACCAAATTGTGCGTCCATCGTTTGATCATTGGACTTTTTTAAAATATAGCCGTTCTGACCTTAGGAATGTAAAACGCGAGAGAAAACACATAAATATTATCTATCATAATCTCACATCAATTTCATATGTTTATCACTGCACATTAACTGGTGCGAGTACAGTGAAAATAAATATTTATGGAAGTTTAGATTAAAAAAACTGGTTATACTATTCAAGAGTTAAAATTAAAATTACAATTAATAAAATATATTATCAAACTAGATTCCATAAAAAACTATCGAATGCAAACCATTCGATAGTTCTTATCTATATTTTAAATGAATTAATTTTGATTAAACTGTTCATACCAATTGGCTGCTTTCTCTACTTCACTTCTAGACAATTGATGCCCATTATATTCCCAGTGCACCTCTACAATAGCTCCTGCTTCTTCTAACAATTTAGCTAGCTCCTCTGTTTCTTCTGGCTTACAAATCGGATCGTTCTTTCCAGCACCAATGAAAACTGGTACACCAGTTAAATCAGGTAATTTCAAACCACGTTGTGGTACCATCGGATGAAAAAGTATCGCACCATTTAATGCTTTTTCATGACGAAATAACATACTTGCTGCAATATTAGCACCATTAGAATATCCAACTGCAACTATATTGTCACGGTCGAAGCTACGTTCCCGTGCAGCATCTTCGATAAAATCATGGAGTTCGTTTGTTCGAAAAATCAAATCCTCTTCATCAAAAACTCCTTCCGCTAAACGACGGAAAAAGCGCGGCATGCCATTTTCACTCACATTCCCTCGTACACTTAAGACTGACGATGTATCATCAATCATCCCTGCAATAGGAAGTAAGTCTGACTCCGTGCCACCTGTACCGTGTAAAAGTAACATGGTTGGTTTATTTACGTCTTGTCCTTTGTTAAATATATGCTTCATTACTGATCACTCCTTCATTTTTTTGTTTCAACCGGCTGAAGTACACCTTCAATTTTTTCACGATGAACTTCTAACCAAGGCGGTAGTAACAGTTTTTCACCAAGATGCTCAGGTGTCTCATCAGTAGCAAATCCAGGAGGATCTGTTGCTATTTCGAAAAGAATACCCCCAGCTTCTCGAAAGTAAATTGCATTAAAATATTGACGATCCTTCACATCTGTTGGGTAATAACCGTTATCGTGCAGATGTTGTTGCCACTCTTTCTGTTCTGCATCATCATTTGTCCGCCATGCAATATGATGAACCGTACCTGCGCCCATTACCGCACGAGGATTTGCTGTAAGCTTGACATCAATAACATTTCCTAGATCCCCATTTGCGTGAAGACGGTGATAATCCCTTTCTTTACCAACGTTTTCTAAGCCCATAACCTCTTCTAGTAATTGAACAGTTTGATGCGGTGCACCTGATAAAAGCACTGCCCCGCCAAATCCTTTAATCGCTACATCCGAGGTTATACTATTGAATGTCCATTTACTATTTGCACCTTCTTGACGAGCGACAAGCTCAAGCTGTAATCCGTGTGGATCTTCAAACTGTAGAAACGTTTCCCAAAATCGAGTTGCTTTTTCAAAAGGAAGATCAAGTTGTTCCAGGTGGTTTGCCCAAAAATCTAAGGCTCCAGCTGGTACAACAAATGTAATAGTACCTACCAACCCTGTTCCGCTTCTTCCTTTAAAAGCACCTGCCCACGGGAAAAATGTGAGAATTGTACCTGGTTGACCTAGTTCATTACCAAAGTATAAATGGTAAGTCCCTGGGTCATCAAAATTCACCGTCTTTTTCACAAGCCGTAATCCTAATACGTTTGCGTAAAAATCAATATTCTCCTGTGGATCGCCTACAATTGCTGTTATATGATGAATACCTTTTGTTTTTAACATAGTAAAACCTCCTTCAAACATTTTCCCTCCACATAATATATCTCTATTTCGAGATATTTAGATAAAAATTAAATTAGCCCTGCGTGGACAAACTTAATTTCTTTAATAGTTTAACTAATTGTTGCTTTTCCTCTATGGATAACCCCTTAAACATGTCAGTTACTACTTCTCTATGTTTTGGGAAGATATCTTCCATCAATACTTTTCCTTTTTTAGTAATAGTTGCATTGATTACTCTTCGATCATTGGCACAACGTTTTCGTTCAATCAACTCTTTTTGCTCTAATTTATCAATCACATGCGTCATACTACTACTAGCTAGTAATATTCTTTTCCCTATTTGTTGTATTGGTTGCTCCCCTTTATGAAATAGCAATTCTAATACAGCAAATTCAGTTGGGTATAAACCATAAACGTTTATATTCTTACGATCCAGATCCAACACATTGTGGTTAGTTCGCAACAACACGACGAGTAATTTCAATGAAAGTTCTGTTTCATCAACCTCTGGCGTTTCCTTCATGGTCATCTCCCTCTCTCGAAAAGTATTTCGATGTCGAGATAAATTATATCAAAATGCTTTGTTTTGTCAACACGATAGTTAGAATCGCCTTATTGATAGCTGATTCGTATCAGTAATGATTTTAACAAAGCACCAATAAATAAACCAAGAATCAAAAACGCTATTGGTAACCAAAGAGATCCACATAAAATACCTAAAATTTTTAAGTCAGGAGAAAAAATAACACCTACCGTTCCAAAATATGCAGCAAATACAAACGGCATAAATGAATAAGGTTTTTCCACTTCTTCAGAATCTTTATAGGCATCCCAGATTGCAAAAAGATATAGGCATGGATAAAACATTAGCCAACCATAGTTTGTCTGTTCCACAGCTTCTTGCGTCTTTCCATGGAAACTTAGAATGATGATGATATTAAGATTCGCTTTTACATTTACTAAAATCTCTAAAGCAATAAACAAAATACCTTTTACATATTTGCCATTTAGTAATTGACCAAATCCAGGAAGGGCAATACTCCAAAATAGCTTCTCCATCAAGCTAGTCCTTTCTCTTTGCTAGTTTTTCCCGATCCACTGATTGTGGTGGCTGCTCCATCCATCCATTGTCAATCATAATATTTGCACCATCTTCCGCGTACTTTGCAATTTCTGCTGAAAGACGTACATAATGTAATCCTAGGTCTCGTCTTGGACTAACAGACATTGCTATTCCATATTGTCCGATACCCGAAGCGATAAGTGCTGCAATGTGAAACATCATTAATTTATCCGAAAAGGGAGAAATACGTGAATCTGTAATCGTGTGGTCCCATGACATAGGTGTAGGTAAATATTCATCTTTAAGTACAGACGAAAAGATTTCATAATGCTTTTGTGCGATATCGCGGCCTCTTTCCATGTACTTTCGAACTTCCTTTGCATTTGCCACTTGACTAAAACCGATAATTAATGAACGACCGATTGAATTACGTTTCATGTTTAAAATAAGATTTGTGATTTCCACACCTAGCAATGGTCTACGATTGCCAAACCAACCAGTTAAAAAGCTTTGTTTTGTTACATAATCAATTCGCTCAGGCTTAGGGAGTGTCGGCTCACGTAAATAAACACCTTTTTCTAACGCAAGTTTCTTTGCTTTTACATGCAACTCCTGAATTTGGTCTAGGCTTTCATTATAAAACGTAACAATATCAGATCTTATCGAAGTCCCTAAAGCGATTCCGTACGCTGATAAGGAAAATGAGGCCATATTTAAAATGTATATTAGGAAAAACACGTCAGAAAATAGACGCGGAGCATTTACATCTACATCCTTATCTGCAAAGCCATTAGGGATTGGGTATTCTTCCATCTGAAAGATAGTAGTGATCCTGTCCACTTGCTGTTTGGTTATATTTAAGGCAAATTTTAAGACACTTGCTATTTCCTCATCCTCTGTTTTTGCTATGAAATAATTTAATCCACAAATTATCATTGTACCTTGGATATAGGCAGTCCAAAGACTGGATATCTCTGCAGAAGTGAGTTGAGGTTTATTACTGGTACGCATCTCATCCCTCCAATTTACATATGAATTATTATTTTTAACTCTAGTTTTAGTATCCGAAAAATTGAGTAGGATTATTCGCATGGAATGTTGAATCGTTAATCAAAAAAACTCTGAGAATTAATCCCAGAGTTTTTTATAACTTGCTATTCCGTTTTATTTACATATAACCGTTTGTTATCTGCCATTCCCGCCAGACAAACTGTTGCTGGATCCTTTTCAATATCCAATTTCACCGTTGAACCGTCTGTCGGCAACGTTTTTTGGAAAATATCCTCATATTCTGAAACTGTAACTTCCTGTCTTGAAGAAAACAGCTTAGCATGGCTTTCTACATTTAGATTTTCGCGATAGTTCGGTTGCAACGTACCAGTGAAAAATTCGCCAACTGCTCCTGAACCATAGCTGAATAACCCGATACGTGCACCTGCTGTTAAATTTTCCTTTTGTTCAAGGAGTGAAAGTAAACTCAAGTACAACGATCCTGTATAAACATTCCCAACAATTCTGTTATATTTCGAACTAATTGTATAGTTTTCTAATAGACGTTCCTTATCATCTTCTGTACCTTCATCCAAAACCGTACGTAGCGCTTTTAGCCCCATTTTTGTGTAAGGAAGGTGATAGCAAATAGCTTCAAAATCCTTCAACTCTAAGCCTGTCTTTGCTTTGTATTGCTCCCAGACCTTCGAAAAGAACGCAATGTATTGTTCGTTCGATAATTTCCCATCCACAAAAGCCTTATCCGAATACACTGGACGCCAGAAATCCATAATATCTGTGGTAAAATAAACACTTTGATCTTCTAATACCATAATACTCGGGTTAGCACTAATTACTACTGCAACCGCACCTGCACCTTGTGTTGCTTCTCCAGGCGTATTCAAGCCATATCTAGCAATATCAGAACCCAGTACCAATACCTTTGATTCCGGATTTAATGCAACATGACCTTTTGCCATCTGAATACCAGCAGTTGCTCCATAACACGCTTGTTTCACTTCAATTGCTCTAGCATAAGGATTCAACCCTAACAATTCATGAACATAAACCGCAGCGGATTTAGAACTGTCGATGCCTGACTCTGTTCCAAAAATAACAAAATCAATTTCCTTTTTATCTTCTTCGTTTAAAATTTCTAAAGCTGCATTTGCCGCTAGCGTAACAGGATCTTGTGTAATTGGTGGCACAGCCATCTTTTCCTGGCCAATACCAATCGTATATTTTTCCGGATCAACATTTCTGCTTTCAGCCAAATTGTTCATATCAACGTATAGTTGTGGCGTATAGAAACCTATTTTATCAATACCTATTTTCATGGTGACTGTTCTCCTTTGCATAAATCAATCGTATGTAAATTGCATAATCTACAGTCTACTACAAATGGAAAAAGATTTAAATTTTAACGAACCCTCTATGTACTAAAATCGATTAGAAATGTAAATTGGTGTCATTTATAGTATAAAATTTAGTAAGAATTTTATGCTTCATCATGCTTCCAAATGATCAATTAAATCGATTGTATAATGAATAGCTATAACGATAATACCCCCCAACCATACTTAGTATGTTCGAGAGGTATTGGATTTACGCCAAGAATAGAGCAATAAACCTAAAATCAATAGGCTTTGCCCGAGAAAAACGACCGCATCCCAGAAATACGGATTTCCAACTGGATGTAATAATTCGGGCAGCGTTTGAGAATATGCGTAAAACATTTGTGGTATGAAATAGAATGTTAATAAACCAATGGTTAAAAGAACACCACAAATATAGAAAACACTATACAATCGAACAAACTTTTCTTCGCCTTCAAATGTTTCGGTTGTTGAATCTTTTTTCATAAGAGGTATCCATTTACTTAAATGTTTCTTACCATTTTCCATTAAGTTGTAACACCCTGTTAGATTCTCACAAAGATAATATAAATCTGTTTTCATATAAAAACAGCATTGGTAAATGCTTTTTAAGCTTATATCGAGTATTACCATCGCTAGAAGACCTATAAGAAGTGGATTACTTTCCTGAAGAAGCAGGCTAATGCTCAATGTAATGAAAAGCATCAATTGATCAAAACAGATTCCTCCAAGATACAAAACATTCCGTTGCTTTGGAGCAAGTTTCCATGCTGGAGTAAGATCGGTTTCAAATACTACTATAAATAATCGGTGACCCACTTCCAGTTTAGCAGGCAAGTCATACGAACGAACCGCTAATATATGACCAAATTCATGAACAATAATCAAAAATAACGAAATACCCATAAAAGTTAAGACATTAAACGTCATGGACTCAAACAAAAAAAGATCCTGGTATGCTGGAATTAACTGGGGATTTGTTGTAAATAGAACAATATTTATACAAAGAATAACCATAAATAGCTTTGTTGTTATTTTGTTAAAAATAAACCTACCTATTTGGGATGGGATCCACATGTAGCTCTTCGGTGACTTATTACGCTTTGTAATCTGGACAGCTTCTCCATCAATTTCTTTTACAAGACCAAGCTCTAACAGTTGCTCGGAAAAAGCAACTATATCTACCTCTTCATCTGGATAGTGATGCTTTAGTTCCCTTTCTATCTTTTCTAGGGAACTTCCTTTATTAATTAAATGAATCGCATCAATACAAATTTTCGGCATCTCAAAAAAATCACCGGAAAGGCTTTCTTCGACAATGTAATGTTTTTTATCTTGTCGTATCGTTAGAGGAAATAATAATAGATGAGATTGAAGAGATAGTTTCATAATATACACCACCGTCTTAGAAATGGAAAATAGGATGCTAGATACTAGCATCCCTCTGTTACCTTTAATTTGTATTAACGGCCAACCCAGCCACACCACCAGCATGTTACTTTAACTTTTTTTAACTTACGGATTTTCATTGATAACTTCACCCCCTTTAATTGGTAGTAGCAGCTTCATCCAAACCCTCGTCGTGCCTATGATACTGTTTATGATAATCTACCCAAGCTGGATATACATCCTCAAATAACTCTACCAAATCAGGGTCAAATTGAGTTCCCCTACCAGCAACAATTTGATCATATGCATTCTCTAAAGGTAACGCAGCCCGATAAGACCTGGAAGATGTCATAGCATCAAACGCATCTGCAATAGCAGTAACCCTAGAAAGAATAGGAGTCTCTACACCCTTTAATCCAGCAGGGTATCCCTTACCATCCCAACGTTCGTGATGGTGATGGATCACGTCAATATTATCAGCAATACCATCAACTTCCTGTACAGCTTTAGCACCAACAGCTGGATGAGTTTTTATAATTTCAAATTCCTCAACAGTTAATCTACCAGAACTAGTCAAAATAGAATCTGGAATGTTAACTTTTCCAATATCATGTAGTAAACATGCATAATAAAATGATTTTAATTCGTCTTGATTAAATTCCCCTGTCTCTTTTGCTAATATCATTGCATATTCAGCAACTCGTTCACTGTGTCCTCGAGTATATGGATCCTTAAGTTCTAAGGTGGCTATTAATCCTTTTACGATACCTTCCAGTCTCTTATCATATGAAGTCTCTATTGCCCTAACATAACTTAAAAAACGGTTTAGTAGAATAAAACCAATCATTGACAAAATCACTACAATAAGTAACGGAAATAAAACCACAGGATCTTGCAGAACTATTCCTAATACAATAAATTTTAGACTAGTCCCAACAGAAACTAAATAAAAGAACTTTTTATTAACGAATATTGGGGAAAAGAGCACAATTACTAATTCAATTACATTTCCACTTCCATAGGTCGCACCACTGTCCCAATAAACCCATATATCATTTGCAGTATTAACTGATGTATAAGTAATAAAATATATATATTTTATTAACCAAGGATTTTTAGTTTTTATTAAATAGTAGGCTACTGGTAAAAGACCGACCAATATTACATACATCCAATAGTCCAAACCTTGCTTTAGTAAATTAGATGTATTACCCCAAGGCGCTTCAGGTAATAAATAGAAGTAAAAAATATCATACACAAAGTAAACAACATAAAATATCCACAGAAACCATGTGACTGTGCGTTGCTCTTCGTTCAATAAGGTAGAATTTCTAAGTTTGTTTTGCATTTTGTATTCCTCTCTGTTGCTAGTATTCTTATAAGTTTGTTTACATAATCTGATAATATACTTCTTATAAAAATCTACCTTAAGTACTAGTCCTATAGAAGTATATGGCAAATAGCTGAATATGTAAATAATGGTAGAAATTTAGGGTATTTTGTCTTATTTTAGTTCCTGCAATTTCTGATTTTCATTTTATCACAATTTAACAAAAAAAAATCACACTTTTACTACCAAGAAAACTATTTTTATTTTGTTCTGGAGTCTTACCAAAAAAGAAAACAGTGTACGTAAGAACTAAACAAATCTTACGTACACTGTTTTCTTTTTCACTTATATTATTAACTTTTAGTAAATCCCGGCTTCTTAAAGCTTGGATCTGGGTAGGTATAGAAACCTTCTCCTGTTTCAGTTCCTAGTTTTCCTTTATCGATATACTCTGTCTTCAATAATTCAGCTAATTTTTTGAATGCAGGATCCTTTGTTTTTTCTGCTTTTGCACGTGTAATATTATAGGCAGTTTTGATTCCAACAACGTCTAATATGGCAAAAGGTCCTTGTGGAGCTCCCGTAGCGACCATCCATGTTTTGTCGATTGTTTCGACATCAGCGACCTCTTTTACTAAAAGCATTTGTGCAGCTTCTAGAAGAGGAACCAATAATGAGTTTAAAATATAGCCTGGTTGCTCCTTGTATAATGGCAAAGCAACCATTCCAATTTCTTTAGCAAATTCGATAACATCGTTAAAAACTTTTTCATCAGTACCAGGATGCTTCATTACCTCTGCCGTATTGTTTTTCCATATTTCATTCGCAAAGTGTAAAGCCAAAAACTTTTCTGGTCGGCCTGTGGCATCAGCAAACTGACTTGGCAATAATGTAGATGAGTTGGTTGCAAAAATTGTTTTTTCAGGGGCTGCTTTTGCTAACTTTTTATAAAAAGTTGTTTTGATGTCCACTACTTCAGGAATTGCTTCAATAACTAAATCAGCTTCAGCAACTGCTTTTTCCAAATCACTGTTGAACGACATACGATTATAAGCTGCATCAACATCTTCTTGACTAGCATTCAAATCTTTCTGGTAACGGGGTTTTAACTTCGTAATTCTTTCTTTTGCTTTTTCGATAGCTTCATCATTAATATCATAGACTGTCACCTGAAATCCTTTGAAGGCAGTTTGATAAGCAATCTGACTCCCTAATACGCCACTTCCGGCAACGGTAATATTTGTATACGACATGCTATTCTCCTTTTTAACAACTTGATAAAGCTTATGTTTTACGTTCTTCGATAATATTATTACAAACACTTTAAAGTAAAAGTTCACATTGTTTTTTATAATGATCTGGGACTTTCGTCGAGTGTATTAGCGAGGATTATATATATTATAAGAGCGGGAGGCATTGTCAATATAAATATCAGTCTTACACTAAAAGAAGAAATACCAAAAAACTCTGCAATACCACCACAAACACCAAGTAACGACTTATCCTTAGACGATCTTTTCAATTTATTTTGATGCAATCTCTTTTCCTCCATAGGACTATTTTTATATTCACTAGTAATGATGCTAAGTGGATTCAGATATTCCTCTATAAAAACTTAATACTCATGCCAAAATAAATTAAACCAGAAACGATAATAAATCCTGAGAAAAATAGTATCTTATTTTGTTCTGACCAATTTTTCACCCATCCCCATCTTTTTTGATCTGTATCAAACCAATAGTAGTCAATGAGAACGGTGAAAAAAATAAGAAGAAAGAATAATATGTAGCTCACGACTTATCTACCTCCCCTATGACTCTCAAGTGCTTATTACACTGACTGTTACAATGGTTGTACAAGCCACAATAACAGCAGTTTGCATTTCCTCAATTGAAGCTTTCACAGCTTTACCGTAATCATGATTTTCAATAAGTTTTTCAATGCGTTTTTTGGCTTCTTTCCTTTCGGCTTTAGAAAAAACTTCTTCTATAAGGTTGCAAGATTTGATTAAACTTAATAACATTACGGTTCTTGCATCTGGTTCTCCATCTCCAAAAAGAGTTGTATGAACTTTTTTTCGTATTTGCCATTCAGGTACATCTTGATTTGTCGGATAGGTGTTTTGGTTGAATAACCAAAGTACTTTTTTCTCCTCTTCCTTTAAAACACCTTTATCCACAAGCTGATGAATAACGTCCTGCCTTATTTGTCCGATATTACTAGTAATATGTTGAATCCAGCTGTCTACTTTCTTATTTTTAGCAGACTGTATCATTTCAGTTAATACGTTATCAAGAAAAGATATTCCTGTTTTTTCATCATCTATTACAATGATCTTTTTATCCTCCAACTCTATCCGTCCCATAATAGCCAACTCTGCAAGAATAGCCCCTGCTAATCCATAACTTAGCGAGTCAGAAGCCGAAAAAACAACGGTTCCTTTGTCATCATCAAATGCAAGCAATAACAATTCTTCTGAAATGGTAAACAATTGAACCCCTCCTATTAGCATTTATATCCAATAATACGTAAGAACGCTGTATAAGTTTCACTTTCCCTAATGATAACCCCTTCTTTATATATTATATTTTCTACTATTACAGAATAATTGTCATAAAAGCTTCAACCACTATACCCCTTTTTTTGACAAGAATACGATATACTAGATATATTCAAGTCAGTATAGGGATTCTTATTAAGTAGAAAATAACCATCTACACTTTTTAAAGTCTGAAGTTCCCATCATTCTATTTAAAGAGGAAGTAAAGATAATGCGAAAAAAACATACTACAGAGAAAGAAACTTTATCAGAGATTTTCGGAAAAACAGTTAAAATTGGTATTGTTAAATCCAACCTTATTCAAATGGTTGCAGGGTTAACATTGGCTATGTATACCTATCAGTATAGTTTACTTGAAAAACTTCCCGAAATGATCTTTGCACTAATCGGAACGTATTTAGTTATAGCTGCTGCTGGCGCTTTCAATAACTTATATGACCGCGATATTGATGTCATTATGGAGAGAACGAAAACGAGACCAACTGTTACAGGAGTAGTTAAGCCTAAAACAGTGTTTTGGCTCGGTGTTTCCATGGCTGTAATTGGCATCTTATCACTTGCGTTTGCATCTTATTTGGCAGCGTTATTAGGGGTCTTGGGATTGTTCTTATATGTTGTTCCATACACGATGTGGAGTAAAAGGAGAACTATTTATAATACAGAAATTGGTAGTTTTTCTGGTGCTACACCACCACTAATCGGATGGGCTGCAATCTATCCAGATATAACACACCCTGCTATTATCGGCTTATTTGTAATTTCAGTTATTTGGCAGATGCCGCATTTTTACTCCATCGCTATTCGTAAGCATGATGATTATAAAGCTGCAAGTGTTCCTATGCTTCCAGTTGTCAAAGGGTTTAAACGTACGTATATCCAGACCAATATTTATTTAATTGTTTTATTTGCTGTAAGTTTCCTTTTTGGCTATTTAAGTCTTGGGCTGATGCTAGTAGCCCTTCTTTTAGGTCTTATCTGGATTCTGTTAAGTATATTTGGCCATAAAAGGATGGAATCTGAAAAATGGGCGAAATCCATGTTCATTTTTTCACTCATTTATATGACTGTTCTTTTTTCAACGATCATTATTTATTCGCTAATGGGCATTATTTTTCATTTGTATTAATAGCTTTAGTAATCTTTAACTTAAATCAAAAAACGGTTTTTATTAATTTGTAAAAAGAAAGTAACCACTAAATTACTTGTGAAATTGGGTGGTTGCTTTTTTGCGTTATCTAATCAACATAAACATCCAACAAGTTCCTAAAACCAATCTCCTTCTCCCCTACTCTCAATGTACCAGCTGCAGAATTTATGCTTACTAGCTTCCCTTTAACCATAGAATAGTGAGGTTTATTATAATACTTAATCTCAACAGTTAAGTCATTATGCAATGCACATTGTAGCTTTAATTCCATGTCGGCTACTTGCTGTTCATCAAGAATTGGCTTTACTTTATGGTCATCTTCCTGCCACATCTTTTCGAGCAATTCAATATGCTCGGGAAGCATCATTGCCGTCCATTTTTTTGTACCTCTATCGTTTATACTCATTATTAAGCACCCATCCTTTTTCGAACTGATCCGACTGACAATATATTATCTAATTTGAATGTCCGTATCGCTCTCTTGGTATAGCAAAAAGCCATAATCATTTCATCACTGATTTTAAGCACACGAATAACCCGTTGTGTTACCTGATTATCATTAGACAGATAAAACAGTTCAAGGTTTTCTTTATTGTGGATAGACCTCAATATCATTTTTCTCATGAAATAACCCCCATAACAAGAACGTTTGTTCTCATTATATCACAAGTAAATTTAAAAGAGTAATATATTTCGATGGAAAAATGTGTAACAATGAATGCGATTTGGATACTTCTTGATCTTCGGGTTTAATCCAGTTTGAAATAGGGGATTTAGTTAGCATAAGGAGATGATAACAATGGATAAATATGAACTATATGGAATTGCTGAAAAAACAAAAGGATTACAAATTCACATTTTTGAAAAGAAGGAAAACTGTATTCGAATGCTTTACTTAGATCCGAAGACATTTAGTCCAATTCAAAATCAACACTGTCCAGAACATTTGGAACGTTAAATTGTTAATCATAAAGAAAAATTTAAAAGGAAATTAGAAGGAGCTATCGCTGTTTAAATTTTTGCAAAGAATATCCACTTATGTATCAGAATTCACAAAAGGATTTTGAACTATTAAATTATTTTATCACCTATTTCTGATACCATCTTCCCTCTAAAAATAAACGTAACTAATACTTATACCACGATCAAAAAGTCGCAAATATTGTTTGCGGCTTTTTTTCTTTAGACATCTAAACAAAATGAATTGCGTCAAATGAATGTACATTCCAAAACATTTTTCGCCAAGAGGAATTACGTCCGTACGTATCATTAATATTTTTCACTAAGATTGGGGAAATTAACGTGTAATTACCGAGTTTTTAAACTTTTTATACGAGAGAGGTTAAGTTGATGGAAAAATTAATTCTAAGAGGATTTTTTACATTGGGGTTAGGAATATTACCAGCCATTATACTTAGAAAAAAACCTGCAAAGGATTGGCTAATCGTTTTCTTTTTCACTGGATTTTTAGCAAATTTATTAGATGATTTTGTGATTAAAACCAAACGATTATCTTATCCTGTCAGGCTATTTAAAAAGTTAAGTGATAAGAGTATCTTGTTTGATTACTTAATTTTTCCGATTACCTGTACCCTATTTATCCAAACAACGTATCAATCTAAACTCCCTGCCATTTTAGGCAAAGTTATTTTATTTACTTTTCCATTGACTATCTTTGAGTGGATTTTAGAACGAAAAACTCGATTAATTAAATGGATACGGTGGTCACCGTTACACACTTTTGTCTTTGTGACCCTTTACTTTCTAACTACTCATGTTGTAATAAATGTTATTAATAAACTGACTCGTCTGCGATTATTAGATAATAAGGAAGAAGACAATGTCAAAGAATAAGGAAAGAATTTTATGGAACTAGATAAAAACAATGAATTTAAATCTCCTCCTGCAGCTTTACTATGGTCGATTATGATGCCTGGTTTCGGTCAATTTTATAACGGACAATATATATTTGGTGCATTGCTTTTTGTGTTTGAAATGGTTGCAAACGGCTTTGCCAGTTTAAATACGTCTATACTCCATTCTTTTCACGGTGAAATGCATGTTGCTCATGACACATTTAGTCATCAGTGGGGTATGTACTATCCATCGGTTTATGCATTTGGAATATGGCAAGCCTATAACAGAGCAATCGTCATTAATAAGCAACACGCCGAAAAAGAAACACCAAGAGAAACTTATTTAACTGGATTTTTTATAGCTTTCGTTGTGGGGATGAACATTGGTGTATATTACCATCACACATTTCTAGATAACATATATATTCTTTCTATTTTAGCCAGCCCAATCTTTAACGGACTGTTTTGGGGAATAATCTTTGGGATTGCAGGTCACTTCATTGAGAAATACATAAAACATAAAAAAGAAAAATGAACTGATCCCCTCTAAATGTTTGCATATTAATCGCCTAGGGTACGAGAAAAACACAACAGTAATTACTATACAGGAGGTTATGAAAATTATGGATCCTAGAGATATGCAAAAAGGCAGTACTCCTCGCCAACATCAGGACAAGCAACCAGGAATCGAATCAAAAATGCAACCGAATCCAGCGCAGCCAACTGATTATATAGGAACAAATAAGTTAAAAGGAAAAGCCGCCTTAATAACTGGTGGCGATAGCGGAATTGGCCGGGCTGTTGCCCTTCTTTATGCAAAAGAAGGTGCTAATGTTGCTATTTCTTATTTAGATGAACATGAAGATGCGAAGGATACGAAAAAAATGGTAGAGGCAGAAAACGTGAACTGCTTGTTACTACCAGGAGATATCAAAGAGGAGTCCCATTGTCAAAGCCTTGTTGAAAAAACAGTTACAGAATTCGGTACAATTAACATTCTTGTTAACAATGCTGCAATTCAGCATGTACATGATGATGTACTAGACATTCCAACGGAAGAGTTTGAGGAAGTTTTTCAAACCAATTTCTTTTCACATTTTTATTTAACGAAAGCTGCTGTAGAGCATATGAAATCAGGCGATTCGATTATTGCAACTTCTTCGATAAACGCGTACCGAGGAAATCCCATATTCATGGATTACTCGGCAACTAAAGGGGCAGTCACTGCCTTTATCCGTAGTATTGCTCAAAGTCTTGCTAGCAAAGGAATCCGAGCAAACTCTGTAGCACCTGGACCTGTATGGACGCCACTTATCCCCTCTTCATTTGATGAAGACGGCGTTGAAAACTTTGGACAAGACAACTTAATGGGACGCCCAGGCCAACCATCTGAACACGCATGGCCGTATGTCATGTTAGCATCCGATGAAGCTTCGTATATGACCGGTCAAGCGATTCACATAAATGGTGGCGCATGGACGTCATCTTAAATAAACGTTGCGCAGTGACGGATAGAAAATTTCGTTTACTGCGCATTTTTATGAAGACAACATACTAACTATAGTTCATTATCTTACTCTTTTCGCTAAGTATATTTTTTTCAACCTTTCCATTTTTAATAACAAGTTGAATCGAATCGTTATTTGCAAGTGAATGAATATCGTCAAGCAGATTACCTTTTACAACAATTACATCAGCTAGTTTATTTTTTTCAATCGTGCCTACCCTATCTTCCCAACCTAAGCATTCAGCTGCGGTTTTAGTGGAAGCTACAATGGTTTCCAGCGGGGTCATTCCAGCTTCAACCATTAAAGCAAGTTCGCGTAAATTAGTACCATGTTTCATTACACCTGCGTCTGTACCCATTGCAATTTTCACGCCGGCTTTATAGGCTTTTTTTATACTAGCCTTATGATGTTCAATAACTTCTCTTGATTTTTGAACTGCTGTATCGGGCATACCAACTTCTTTTGCAGTTTCCAGTACAGCAACCGGAGCAAGCAATGTAGGAACTAAAAATGTGCCGTTTTCTTTCATCAGCTCAATTGCCTCATCATCTAAAAAGATACCATGTTCGATGGAATGAACGCCTGCTCGGACTGCATTTTTAATCCCCTCTGCCCCTTGCGCATGGGCCATCACTTTAACACCTTTTCGAAAGCGCCCCTCCTCTACAATTGCTTTTAATTCATCTAATGAAAATTGTGTGAATTCTGGATGATCGGTAGCACTTAAAACTCCACCCGTTGCATGTACTTTAATGACCTCTGCTCCAGCACGCAACATTTCACGTGTCTTTTTCCGTACTTCCTCCACTCCATCACATTTACCATTAGGCATTCCTGGATGGCCAGATGGCAAAATATCGGTAACTGTGCCAGATACCGTGTAACCATCCCCATGTCCGCCAGTGATCGTTAGTGCATTGATACTTAATTGTAATCTCGGGCCAGGGATTAAACCATCTTCCACCGCTTTCTTTAAACCTAAATCGGCACCAAGCGCATCGCGTACAGATGTAATTCCTGCGTTTAATGTTGCCTCTAAATGTTTCGCTGCCTTATAGTACATAAATGAAAATGGTGTTGCTAGTCTTTCCGCAATTGGGGCGTACTCCATCATGACATGTACGTGGCTGTCGATCAAGCCAGGCAGGATAGTCCCTCCTTCTGCATCAACAACTACTTCATCGCCTGTTACCACATAATCGTTCTCTGCACCGACATAAACTATTTTTTCATCTTCTAATACAACTACTGATTCTTTTTTAGGCTCTGATCCTGTTCCGTCAATCAATAGACCATTTTTAATTAATGTTTTTCCCATAGATTTCTTCCTCCTTTATAATGTTTGAACTAATAGTCCTGCAATAACCACTGAGGCTATCGTAACTGTTGTAAAGCCGCCAATTAACATCGGTGTTAACAATTCATCAAAAATGAGTTTTTCTTCCTGTTCATTTCGTGCTACACTTCTAATGACTTCTTCACAAAGCAAATAATCACCCGGGAAGCCAAAAAGAGCTGTTAAAGCGACCGGCATACCCTTCAGAGGATGCCACTTCACAAATTTAGCCATGATGTATCCACCAATTAAAATACCAACGGTTCCAAGTATCAAGATTAATAGAATACTAGGTAAATTACTTACTACATCCTGTGGACTGACATTGCCCATTGTTCCAATAACAACGAAGATAATAGCCATCATTGTGATCGTAAACGAATTAGAACCTTCTAGTGTTTTTGCTTCAAACACTCCTAATTTAAGACCGACTATTCCAATTGCTAAACACCATAGACTATAGTGGATCGGTGTAATTTCACCAAGTGAGACACCAATCGCTGCACCGACAAATACAAAGAATAGTTTTAACGTAGTGCTTGATTTCAATGGGCTAGCTTTACGTTTCTCAATTGTCTTTTCAGTAGTTGCAGCTGTTTCATTCATAGCAACAAACGTACCATTATCCAATTCCTTTTGAATCGTACCAGCGTATTTTCGCATGAAATTCATAGCCAGTGGCATCCCTAACACACCTTGGAAAGCAACAATTAATGCAGGTATGACAACTAGGCCCGTCATTCCTAATGCTGTTAGTTTTTCGGAAGTAATGATTAATGCAATAATACCTCCGCTTATTGGCCCTACCCCAGCAACCGCCGTTGGATAGTCAAAAACCAATGGAACAATTGTTAAAATTAATATGCCTGACACAACAATTCCACCTAAAGCAATAATTACGGCTTTAATTTGACTTCTAAGTATGGAGAAGGGAATCAATGTACCCATGTGTAAAATGGCAGGACCAATTAGAATTGCTCCAAGTGATGCGAACGTCGACTTTTCCAAAATGTCTGCTGGAAAAATCCCTGTCCACCTAACAACTAAAAAACCAACCATCGCAGTGAGTAGCATAGGTATTCTCGCCCTAGAAATAATGGACAACCACTCCCCCAAGGCAATTAATGTAAAAATTAAGGCTGTAGCTACAAGTGGATTGCTTAACATAGAACCCCTCCTCAAATTAAATTCTTACTAATATATCACGCATTAAATATAGTGTCTATATATATTTTTGACTATTTATGCAAATTAAAATATTTTTAGTTGGAGGAATAATCATACACAAAAACCACATACATAGCGTGCCATTGATAAAGAAAACGGTTACGGTTTTCATTCATAATTAAAAGCTCTCTACCATATTTTACTAATTTATTGTTTCTTAGGATCTAGAAGTACCCAATAAATAAATTATAATTAAAAGCAGGATTTCATAAGCAAGATAAAGAATAATGTAAACATGATAAACAAGAAATTTGGAGGATAAATATGTTTGAGATTAAAAAAATTAAGCCAGAAATGACGTACGATCTTAGACATCGTATTTTACGGCCACACCGCCCAATTGAGGATATTATGTATGAAACTGACCATGAAGCTGGTGCTTTTAATGTTGGAGCATTTGATGAAGAGAGGCTAATAAGTATCGTATCCTTTTGTGATGAACAACATCCTGACCTTCCAGAGAAAAAACAATATCGCTTACGAGCTATGGCAACTCTTGATGAATATAGAAAGCAAGGTGCAGGAAAATCCCTTGTTACCTTTGCAGAAAAACTGTTAAAAGAACAGAGTGTTGACCTTTTATGGTGCAAAGGAAGGACAACTGTACAGAATTATTATAAAAAGTTAGGTTTTGAACCACATGGTGAAGTATTTGATTATCCTACTCTTGGCCCGCATATTGTGATGGTTAAGAAGTTTACATGAAACATATTTTCACTTTTATAAAGCGATGTGGAATATTTAATGCAAAAAAAATTACCTACTAAATTCAAAAAACCTAATTTTGATGGGATAAAGGAAAAGAAGATGCTATCGCAACGTTAAGTGAAGGATTATCCATTGAATTAATAGAAAAAATAATGATAAATTGAAACGAAAAATATAGAACAGAGAAAGAGGCTGGGACCAAATTAAATTTATTAAAGATAATCCGAACAATAATATAAAATGTGTAAAAAAACCGCTCCGGAAATATACTTCGCTTTCCGCGGGTGGCTGGTGAGCCTCCTCGTGCTTTCGCACTCCGGGGTCTCACCGATGCCATCCCTCCCGCAGGAGTCTACGTATATTTCCGGAGCTAATTTAGATAATTGTTCGTCATTTCAATTGGTAGGAATAGCTATGTCCCAGCCTCTTTGCTTTTAGTTAATTCTTCTTGGATCACATACGTCATGTATTGCGTCTCCAATTATACTCATGTCAATTAGGAATTCGGTTCTCTTGATAATATCCAGATCGTTTAATGAGTTAACTTCAACTGAAGGAAGTAGAACACAATAGCCTGGTAAAAATTGTGTGTCGCCGATAACAGCAAATCCACTCTTCATATTCACAAGTACCATCGGGTTTTCACCCCTTAGCGCAGAACCGATTCTATCTGTTCTCCATTTTTCATTTTTGATAGATTTCATTTAGTTCTCCTTTTATAATCCAAAATGAATAGCACCATAAAATGATAGATAATTATCTTGATGTAAAATAAATTATTTCTGGATCGCCATCATCTAAATTTTCTATAAAACCACTTCGAACAAAGCCATTTCTTTCGAATACTTGTTGCATTTTTTTATTCGATTGATTGGTTGAAGAGAAAACTTTTCGGGTCGGTGCTATTTTAAGAAAAAATCCCAAGAGTGATGTTGCATATCCCTTTCGCCTTTCTGTTGGTTTGACAATTATTAATGAAATAAAACTACAGTCAAAGAAATGCGTGTCGAAAATCAAAAATCCTACTATTGATTTATCCTTAATAGCGACGCATCTTTTTTCTTCAATCGCTCTCTTTATGTACTTTTTTCTATTATCATTACCTACTATTTTTCGATCAATTTCAGCGATTTCATTTAGGTCGTTTAATGTAGATTCAAAAATTAATGATTTCAAGTTTACTCTCCTTAATTGCATTATCTATTTATAAACCGATTTTACACTCATACATCAAGTTTAAACATCTTCCTTAACCCTACTTTCCCTTCCTCCGTAACCTTTACCGCACGACTGGATACATGTCGTTCTATCCACTTCAGATCAAAAAATTTAAGTGTAATCGCTTCGCCTAATGAGCCAGCAAGATGATGCTGTTTCTCGCTCCAATCTAAACATACTCGAGAAAAAGAGCGACGTTTTTGTTGTAGGTCCAAAATATTTATGCCGAATTCCTCAAAAAACACTCCCCCTTTATCAGAAACAATAAATTCGTTCTCACCTTTTACAATAATGCCTTCTTGCAACATCGCCTGTGTCACGCTAACTCCGAGTTCACCTGCCAAATGATCGTAGCAAGTGCGTCCAGATTTAAGTGCCTTCATTTGTGATGACTGTTTTAGTGAACGGATTTCAGGTGGCTGTGCAATAGTTAGGAATGACTCTAACACCTGAGCAATTTCATCATTGGTTAATTGATAATACCTATGTCGTCCATGCTTTTCCATTATAATTAGGCCGGCATCCATTAGTTTTGATAAATGAAAGCTTGCTGTTTGTTGCTTGATCCCCGCCATGTATGCCAATTCTGAAGCAGTATGAAAACGACCATCCATAAGACTTGTTAAAATCAATGACCTTGAAGACTCGCTAAGCATTTTTGCCACTTCAGAAATGTTTGGATTAGCGTTCATATAGAATCCTCCCTGTTTGTTTTCATACTTCGATAATAATTGAAATGTTGTTTTAAAACAATTATTTTATCAACATTCATATTTCGATCATAATTGAAGTTTTATAACTTTATACTGGTTTTGTACAACATTTTACAGGAGGGAAAACAAGTTGGTTCAAACTTGCAAAAAAGATCAAGAAATCAAACCTAAAATTCTTTACTATGGCACACCAGTAGTGTTACTTACTACCCTTAATGAGGATGGTACCACAAATATTTCACCAATATCTTCTTCTTGGGGACTTGGAAATTGCATTGTTCTAGGGCTTGGGCTAGGAGGAAAAGCAATGGAAAATATACAGCGAGGCTCTGATTGTGTTGTTAATGTACCTAATCCATCATTATGGAAAAACGTTGAAGCATTAGCACCCTTTACAGGTAGCAATCCTGTTCCAGATTATAAACAGGAAGCTGGCTTTCGTTTTGAGAAGGACAAATATAGCATTTCGGGCCTTACACCAAAAAAATCCAAGTCAGTTCAGCCTACTAGAGTAGATGAATGTCCATTGCAGATAGAAGCTGAAGTGAAAAATTATAGAATACCTGAATATAATCCTATTTTTGGTATAGTTGAAGTACAAGCTGTTCACGTACATGCTCATCAAGAAATTGTTATTGATGAGCATCATATTGACCCAAATAAATGGAGTCCACTGATATACAATTTCCGGCACTACTTTGGACTAAGTGAGGAATTAGGTAAAACGTTTCGCGCTGAAACTTAAGCACAATATTATTGACGTAATAATTGGAACTTCATAATCTCTGAAGTTCCAATTCATTCTGTTACATTCAACGTATTATGCCTTCATTGTAAGTTCAATATTTTAATTCATTCTATATCCTCTTTTCTATTCTTTACTATTAAATCGCCCAAAAACTTGTAGCCACCGTGAACAAGTGATTTTTATTTCTAGGTAGACTACGTGTGGTGTTTTACTCACCATCAAAAATTCATATACGGTTGCATATTTCCTAGCACTTTATATTCATCTATTTTTGTCTTTCTTTGTCTTTCTTTGTCAAAAGTATTTACATTAAGAAAGAATTTCTGGATAATACTGAATGGTAATTCAGTACTACAGGAAAGGAAAATCAAGATTGTATACTCAAGAAAATTTGAAAGAGTCTATTAGTAAAAAGAGACAGGAAATGATTACATTAGCTTTCACCAAAGGATTTACAAATAAAGCAACAGTTGAATGTAGTCAGGAGCTAGATCGACTGATGAACCTATTATATAAAGAGGCTTCATTATCAAAAAAAGTTTCATACTTAAATAAGAAATTACATAAGAACGTAAGTCAACTACATTCTCAAGTTACGAGAAAACTAAAGTTAGTGAAGTAACCCGTATTCTTTTTAGACAGCATTTGCCAGCCATCTTCAATTCAGGTGGCTGTAAACTTCCTATAATATTATCGGGATCTCAGAGTAAAAGATACCATTCACCATTTACTCTTTCATTGGAATTCTGTGCTTCATAAAACACTAATGCAAACAATAATATTAGTGACCATATTTGCCTGTATAAGAATTTTACAAATTCATTTAAAAAGAAATGCATACTTTTGCTAGTGAGTACAAACAATTAATTGACTACTTCCCTCCCCCATCAAAAAACCATTCCAAAGTTTTTCGAGCTTCATCAACAGAAAGCTTTCCTTCTTCTACAGCAAGTAACCCTGCTCTCCATGCTGCAGGTAAAATATACGATAAACCTATAACTTTGTCTGTCTGGATCGTTTGTAGAAAATCAGCAATTCTATCCGTACCATTAATCGGATCTTCTTCGCTTAACAATCTGCATGCTTCAAATTTAACAGCTGCGTCAAAGCCTACAAGTATTGCTGCCCGCAAAGAATCGATCGGATCGTCGAATACAGATGCTGCTCCCTCCATTCTATCGACTATTCTTCGCTCCATTTCTTCGCGAACGATTGCATACAAACCGACCTTTGACTCAAAGTGATGGTATATCGCTCCAGTCGTAACACCCGCTGTTTTCGCAAGCTCCTTAACATGCACACCTTTATAGCCTTTTGCACTAAATTCTTTGACTGCTAGTTCCAATATTTTCGCTTTTATCGTTCCAGGTATAGGAATCCAATTTTTCATATTCTTATTCTACCACACTTGACAACAAAACATAACTCAATTATGCTTTAACATAATTAAGTTACGTTAATAAAAAAGGAGTGGTAAAAGTGAAGCTTGTATTTCTTTCGTATCCAGTAAAAAACTTAAAAGAGTCTGTTGAGTATTACCGCAAGAACTTTGGCATGGTCGAAGCTTGGCGCGAAGGAGACCATACTGCAGCAATGAAGTTGGAAGGTACGGATGTACAATTAATGTTAGATCAAGAAGATAGTAAGTTGACCGCTGGCGGTGTATTTTTGGTAGACAGTGTTGATGAATTTTATAAAGAACATGCAAACTTAGAATTTCTTCAAGAACCATTTGACATTCCGCCTGGACGTTATGCAATCTTTAAGGACAATTCAGGAAACTTAATTCGTCTAATCGATATGACAAATGAAAATAAGTAAAACGTAGGGATGGAGGAATGGCATGTTAATTTTCGAAATGACGATTCAAGTTCGAGTTACAGATATTGTGGAAGGTCAAAAGTGGTATCAAACATTGTTCAGCAAAGAACCAGACTTCATACCACATGATGGTTTTGCTGAGTGGGAGTTTATCCCTGGATGCTGGTTACAGGTTGCTGAAGGAGATCCTGCAATATCTGGTGGACCATTACGTTTCGGGGTGAAGAGTTTACAGAGTGAACGAAACAGAATTACGAAAGATTTAAATGTACCTAAATTTGATATTCATACTAGAGAAGAGGTTCCTGTAAAATGGGCAACATTTGAGGACCCTTGGGGGAATCGCATTGGCTTATTTGAATACCTTGACAAATTTGAAGAACAGAAAACGATTGGTAGAATTTTAGGGAATTCTAAATAAGAACTTTACATATTTTATACTCCTCTTATAATGAATGATGGCCACAAACCTATTGAAGAATGTGGCCATTTTTTGTATTCCAATTGTCTAGGTTTATTAAAGTTCACGGAAACCATTATTTCAATGATTGTTACAACCATTTAATTCGGTGCCATTCTATGCACTCCAATGTTGTCACCTATTCATTTCTATTAACATTAATTCTTGTACTTACAAATAAAATCCTCGACGGAACGCATAATCTCACCTACAATGTTAATCGTTCGTTGTATTTCGCCTTTAATTTCTAAGCTATGATCTGCATTTGGAATTACAAGACTTGTTACAACTTTACTTGAATCCAATCTATTAATTTGTTCTATATCAAAATGACGATCTTTATCTCCTATTACATAAAAGGAAGGCATAGTAGTTTTCAAGAGAGTATTATATACTAGTTCCTCCTTTAATAAAGGGGTCAACCATATACCATAAGTGTTGTTCTCAGAAATAAACTGTTTTTCAGTCCATTCATATGCCAAGGGTATTGTTCCAATTGATTTGCTTAAAAAGAAATATTTTTCATACGTGATACCGTCCAAGACTGAATTAATAACGCATTTTACATCTTCACACATCCACTTATCTTGTTCAAGTTCATTAAGATTCTTAATTCTTTCGTTGTCTCTATAATTATAATTAACGTGAAGAACGTCAACATTATTATTTATGCATACGTTTGTAGCATAATGAAAAAGTGGACGTTGCGTTGTATAGCCGAGTCCTGGTAACATTATACAAAATGTTTTTATTTTCATGTTCGCTACGAATCCATGTGTAATCAATGGTAGATTGATCGTTTCTAGACACATTTTTTTCAATTACTTTATACATTTTTTTCACCCCGGTTTGGTAAATCACTCGGATATTGTGCAGGAAGAGTATTGTTATATTCCCAACAAACCATCGTTGCACTGTCTTTCCCCTTACAGTTATGTACATATTCTAAAATGTTTCTTACTCTAGTTTCTAAGATACTATGGTCGGTTTGCGATATTAATTCCTCATATAGATGTTTCGGATTTTCGTAGTAGCCCGTTGTAGCAAATCACCTAAACAAATAACATTCATATAAATGAAGGCTAAAAAGTAGTTAATATTTTAGTTTCTGTGATTACAAAACTCATAATTAGTGGTAAGATTATCATTATAATTGAAAAAACTATAAGTACTAGTGTTGTTGTTTTAGAGAGCTTCTTTCGTCCTTTGCCTTTATACCATCCAGAAAACTGTAACCTATTCCTATACAGTACAAAAAGCGCAACATAAATACCAAGACCTGCTATCCACTGATATCCTTCAGCCGATTCGTTAACTGTATAAGTTTCTCCTATGAGTAACCAAGCAAGTCCACCAAGGAAAAAAAGTATAATGATAATTCGTGCCAATTCTAGAATTACTCTCATCCCATCCTCCTTTGACCATCAATTTTCCTTACGCTCCTTTTCATGATCAACTTAAATAAAGATAAACCGCAAACACAATAATTGCCGAAAGTATTGTAACAAGGTAAATCCAGGTTAAATTGGAAACATTGGACTTTATAGATTGTGATTCATATTCAATTGAGCGTCTTAATTCATCTTGCGGTGTCTGTCCTTCTTCCTCGTATTTTTTCATTTTACGTTCTTCTTGCTTAAATGCGAATATGGTGCCTCCCAAAGCAAAAATAAATAGCACGATAAATACTAGAATAAGCCCAACACTCATCGGATAAACCCCTTTCTTGACGTGACATTTTCTTTTATATTACCATTAAATTTCGAATCCAATCGTTTTGTATATGAACATTTTACAACAAAAGATTAGTAATTGTTCTTCTCCATGATTTTTTGGAATCGAAAATGTTATACTACAGCTGAGAATCATCATAGCAATAAGTATAGGAATAATAGTCTTTATTAAATATTACCAGGGACGGAGAATACAATAATGCAAATTCGTGAAATTGATCAAAAAGACAATAAAACAATGGAGCATATTATAAAACGCTCTTTGGAATCATTTGATTTAGATATTCCAGGTACGGCTTATTTTGATCCCCAACTGAGCAATCTAGCACAATTTTACAAGCAAGAATCAAATGCAAAGTATTGGGTAGTAGTAAATGAACAAGACAAAGTGGTAGGCGGAGTGGGTATTGCACCATTTGGGCAAGAAAAAGGGATTTGCGAGCTGCAAAAGCTATACATTACACCGGAAGCTCAAGGTCTAGGACTGTCGAAGAAGCTCATGAAGGTAGCACTAGATTTCGCCAAGAAGCATTATACACACTGTTATTTAGAAACATTAGAGAAACTCCAAGTGGCTAATCTTCTTTACATTCAGCTAGGCTTCCAACAACTTGACAGAGCACTAGATAATTCAGAGCATAGTGCCATGAACGCCTGGTATATAAAAGAATTATTATAGAGGTATGAGATCACATATCGGCAAAAATACTGTCTAAGTAATCCCAGTTATCACCAACCCAGACATTCTCCTCACTAAATCTTTTTATTGTCGAGGAGTCCTGTCTTTTCTTAGCACTCACCCATTCCGCCTCTTTCCACCACGTTAACTTCATGGAACGGATTAACTTATCATGGCTAAGATGTTGATATTCACGATACCCTCTAACAAAAGCTGAAACTCTGTCTAAGTGTATATTTTCGTTATCTAAGCAGCAAGACAAAATAGGTCTTGAGATATCAAACTCAGGATAAACATAGTTCATCCTATCAAAATCAAGAATTGCTGTAACACTAGTATTGCTAAATAAAATATTATCTACAAACAAATCCCAATGTCCCCAACCTTTTTTCACACTTTAAGAATAGATCGATATCGTTACGTTCAAGAATTAATCGTTGAGTTTCCAATTTTGATAATGTGTCGCTGCAATCCAGATGTATCGCCTCACTCCATCTTTCCTGCCAATTCTCAATCATATTCTTCTTTGATCTAACGTCCCAGTGAAGTGGCATTTGGAATGCTGCATTACTATTTAAAATACGATGCATTCTCCCTACTATTCTACCTAGATTATACATTTGACCTTCGTTTGCTGAGCCAGGTTCAATATTAGTTCCATCACATAATCCCATTAAGACAAAACGTTCGCCGTTCTTTGATGTTCGTATGTACTTATCATTAAGTGAATACAATTTAGGACATCGAATATCTTCCTTATATAGCATATCTTGTAGACTTAATGATTTCTCTAATCCAGGGATCACATGTTCAGGATATCGAGTTTTATTATATTGTTTTACAAAAAAACTTCCTCCATCAGTTTCTATTTTCCACTTTAAGTTTTTGTATCCTAATTCTATTAAAGAGAATTCTATGATAGTTATTCCGTAAAAGTTAGTAATCGAATTGAAAATATCTTCTCGAATTTCTGTGTTTTTCATACTGATCATTTTCATCACCTTTTGTTCTTAGAGAAAATCTAATATCCTAATATCTACCGAATCAATATTGCCTATTTCCTCATCTAAGTCCCAAAGCTTTATTTTCGATGTTTCCTCATTTTCCAGAAAAGGGTGTATTTTCTCCGTAGTAGTAAAGTAAACTGGATTAAATTTACTATCACCGCTCGAGATATTTTTTGTTTTCAACAAACCTTTGAAGTCCATATCAGAAGCTTTTTGTCCTGTTTCTTCATAAAGTTCTCTTATTGCACACTCTTTTGATGCTTCATTCTTCTCTCTATGACCAGCTGGTATTTCCCACTGTTTACGCCAAACGTTGTAACAGAGTAAATACTTATTATTACATTTTAACACTGCGAAAGAGCCTGCAATTGGGTGGTACTGATTGATTTCTTCTTCTTTTATCGATAAGAAGTCTAGAAATTTCAAACCATTATTTATCATTTTATTCAATTGATTTCCTCCAAAAATATACCATTTTTATCTTTCAGCATTTTCCCCATATATCTCTTTAAAATGCTTTCCCCAATCAGGTTGCGAACCATCAAGATCCGAGAAATTATAAATATGCATAAGGCCCCAAGAAGACAGCGCCTGACCATTAAATCTCTGTACCTCAGGGTCAGCCGCAAGCGACGCAACTGCGCGTCCAACATAATAAGGACTCTCCGATGCAATGAAGTTCGAATCAACCTTTGCACCGTCACGCCAGTTTTCCTCAGAAACACCGAATATTTCAAGCATCTGTTCAGACCGTAGAAAACCTGGTGTCAACGCTACTGAGGTTATCCCCTTATATCCTTTCCAATTTAGCTGATCGGCCATTACCTCGGCCATATGGATTGTTCCGATTTTTGCCATGCTGTATGGTAGTGATCCACGAACCTTATAGGTTTGCCCATCAGTTATCTCTATGATTAATCCTTTTCCCCATTCCACCATTAACGGGACACCGTATCGGCTTGTAATCATGTGGGTATGTATTGCGGTTTCCATCACTTGTATGGAGTTTTGTACATCATCTTCCCAGAAAGGTTTACCCCATTGAATGTTAGATTCAGAACCCCAAATATCGTTTACCAAAATATCTAACCTGCCATTTTGTTCGGTCTGAATACGTTCAAATAGCGCTTCAACCTCCCTTTCCACTGAATGATCAACACGCACAGCTATTCCGACGCCACCTCGTTCGGTTACCATATAATCATCCTTTCGAAGATTTATTGAGCATTAATATTGTTTATTTAAATAGCAGATTATTATTTTTATAGTTAACAAACAAAATCCTTAATCGCTATAACTCATTCTCCATCCAACCTACTATTTCAGGAATGGAATCAGCATACTGCTTTATTTCTTTTATGGTTCCAATCACTTCACCTGTCCCCAACCGCTGCTCTTCTTCATCCGTACATTCAATCCATAAAGATCGTTTTAAGTTATATTCCAGCCATGCTAATTTTCCTGAAAACCCATTTTCCAATACTATATTCCAATTAGCTTGTAAATCTCTGTATCTCTTTTTATATCCATTTATGAAAGCGAAAAATCTAACTTTATCTATTTTTCCTGTTCCATTTTCAGACCAATAAATTGCTGTTTCGATCAAGTCGTGCATTGGATTTATATAACCAGCTGACTCCCAATCAATTAGAACCGGATTGTCTTGGTGCCACAGAACATTTTTCGAATCTAAATCTCTGTGACTAATAACCGCATCTGTTGCAAGAAATTGGGTTGCTTTTCTCGCCTTAGCATTCCAATCATTCAGTTTATCAATATTATCATGTAAAAGATTGGCCCATTCTGCATTCCTTTCTTTTCCCATTTTTAAATAGTAGTTCCAATCAGTTATTTCGCATACCTGTGGATTATATTTTATGCCTAGTGCTGAAAAATCTGTCTTATGTATATCCGCAAGAATAATCCCCATCTTTTCACAATAAACGGTATTGATTTCATTTGATCTCAGGACCTCACCTTCTATCCAGTCGAAAATAAGATAAAACTGACCGTCTACATCTTGTAAAAAAGTCTCATTAAACTGTTTTGCTGGAAGGGCAGGTACATTGCCCGATACTAAATTGGCAATTCGTTCTGAATGAATATAATTCTGCATTGCTTCTGGTCTAAGCATTATCTGAGGATTTAAGAATTTTATCGCGTATTTTCCGGTAGTAGTTTCCATCGCATACATTTTGTGCATAAGACCACCTGAGACAGGTGTTGGTTTTCCAACTACTTCCCCCAGTTGGTCTACCATACATAGCCTTTTAATTTCTATATCCTTCATTACGTATCCTTCCTCACATACTTGTGCATGTGAATTTATTTTAGAATCCTATTCAATTCTACATCCATTGAAAATACACTACTTTGCTGAACAGTTTTTATAAACAGTTCGTTCAATTTCTTTGCAGAGATTAATAATTTTTCAATTGTAATTTCATTTGGATATGTATTAAAATATTCATTAATAAAATCAGATCTTAAAGAATCAAAAGCTTTAAATTGATGTAGTTTCTTGTTTTCATTATGTGCTTGTAATTGTAGGGTATAGTCCCTCATTACCTCCAACACCTGTAGAGCATAAATTAAATTACTCCGTTTCAATTCAATCTGGAATCTTCGCATGCTAAAAACAAATTCAAATAAAATATCCTCACTAATAGAATATCTCACCTTTCTATTAGTAAAACGTTCGTGTTCAATATTCATTTTTTCAGATACCTTGCCTGTTTTATCAACAACTACCTTCCATAAAGGTGATTTAACGTTTAAATATGCAGTTGGCAAGATAGAGATATTTAATTCAAGTCCATTCTCCATGAAAGCAATGATGAGATAAATATTATCCTAAGTGCCTTTTCTTTTATATAAATCGAATTTAATTCAGATAAACAATGTTGAACATATTTCACTGTTTTTTTCACATCAGCATATTTTGGTGTTGATACCATCAGATCTATGTCCGAATACTCATCGTTGTAACCATTGACCCCAGATCCTAGCTGAACGACTCCTTCAATAATATTTGAAGACTTTATTTTGCTGGTGATTGTTTCGAAAAGCAAATCTCTTTCTTTTGGAGTAAACATAGTACTCACCTCATATTTTTCTTAAATCCTTTTACTAATAGTTATTTTGCAATAACTTCTGATAAAAGAGTCTCAGTATCCAATATCCTCGTTCTCATATCATTCTTCGAGATCAAGATATTCTCACCGTTTTCATTGAAACAATATGCTATTGGAATAGAAAATCCACAATTTTTATATGAACCATCTGCATGACTTGTGCCAATAATAAAAGCTTTTTGTTCAACCGCTATTTTCTTTGCCTCGTTAGTCCATTTATCAAACTGTTCTTCGCTATACATCCCTACCCCAATTGGATTAAAAATTATGAAAACTTTCTCGTTATCTAATCCTTCCATTCCTTGAAAAATTTCTCTACAAAGTACGTATCCAAACTTTAGATCGTTGTCTTCTGTTTTAGAAGGTTGGTATAGCATTTCATTAACGGGCGATTTAGCTCTTTCTAAAATCACTTTACCTGAACGATTTACGATGAATGCCCTATCTTTATGGTTTTCATCTATAAAACCAGTCACGATATATGTATTATACTTTTCAGCTAACTCACAAACTTCGTCTATTTTGCTAGAGTTAAAATAACCCTCTGGAAATAAAATTAGATCTACCTCCGGATTATGTTTAACTTCATGTTTCAATTGCTGCAATCCATCTTCTCGTTTAGGTTGACCAATAAGAATTTTAATTTTTAACACATCCTCCAATAAATATTGAACTAAATTTGTGTTATAGCTACGGGTTTTGAGACCTATATTCATGAAGATACTTTGAATATTGATAGTTACCAATATTTGTTATCATTCTACAAGTTCCATTCCCTTCCGTACCCTCATAGCAACTTATTATATTACTTTAAAAATTAAACTCACTCTATTATTCGAATACTAAATTATAAAAATATTTTAACATGCCTACATCACATTTAAGTTATAATTTTTTACAAATACAGGAAAGAAGTATTCAGTTAATATAATTTCAAAACTCAATTTAAAATTGGCTTATCAAAGTACGATAAGCCAATTCCATACATAACTTTATTATTTTGATAATGCAATTTTTATATGTTCTAAGTGGTGCTCTTCGTGCCAAGCCAGTTTTGCAACTTTTGTTGCTACTGTTATTTTACCGTTTTTCTGGTGAATAAAAGCTCGATCTAATTGCTCTTCGGTTAAACTATATCCTAAAGAAACGATGCGCTCATTTATACCTTCTAGCATTTTAATAGAACTTTCTATAGGAAGCTTTGTATCCGGTTGAATTGCCCACTTTTCTTGATCAAAAGCTGGTACTGTTGGATTCTCTTCTGTTAAAGCCAGCTTCAATCGTTGATACATGTTCAACTGCGAATCTGCAATGTGATGAACAAGTTGACTTACTGTCCAGCTACCATCTCGATATGTTCTACTTAATTCCTCATCACTTAATGAGTCGATAGTTTCACTTAATCGAATCGTGTAAGTTTCGATTTCCTTTAGCCATTCTTGAATATTTTCTTTTGTAACATTATTAGGAACTTGTAATTTTCCAATTGGAAATTTTACATCCATTTTCATTGCCCCTTTCTCTGTTCGTTATTATTTCATAATTCTCTTTATATTTTAACATAATTAACAAATTCCCTTATTAAGTGTAATTCCAGAAAAAGGCTCAATTAAGGAAGGAAGGACGCACTTATTCAAGAAGTGCGCCCGATTGCTGTGGATCAATTTTATAGTTTTCATTCTTTTCATAGTTTGTTTAACTACCACCCATTAACTCAACAAGAATCTTATAACATTTCTTAATACCCTTAAAAACCCGTTCTAACTATCAAATAATTACGGAGTTTTATTTAATCTCATTTCACTTTTATTTTTTCATAAATGTAGTGATTAGTGGTTTTATTTGACCATACATAGCGTTAATCTGTTGTGCAGTGTCTTTAATTTTATTTAAATCCAGATTTCCTTCCGGATTACGAAACATTGCAGTTAAATTCGGATTAGGCGATCTACGGCGTCTTGGTATAGGTTCGCGAAATCTAGAAGGTGGATTAGGCGGCATTGGTCGCCTAGGTTTAGATGGAAACAAGATATAACACCTCCAATATTTTTATTTTACATTATTCTATTCGAATAAATGGTTTTCGCGTGGTCTCTACGTCTAATTCCATGAAATGAATAGCTTATTCAACCACAACAAATACTATCTCTGTATTGTAAATAAATTGATAAAAAATTGTAGTAAACGGGTTTGTCTACCTGGATGAACTAAATAGCTTCAATGTTGCTTGACAGAAGAGAAATCAAAAATTGTAAAAGTAGAGACCCTTGATTTAAAGGCTATTAACAATAAAACATGAATATAGGAGGTAAACAATGGAACAAGAAGACAAATTGAAAACTGCAGGAATTTCCATGGGAAGCGATTTTAAGGTGCAGACATTTGGTGGTGCCGAAAAGACGACTAAAACTTTTGAAGATATGGATACGGTTAATGCTATCGTTAACGGTTGGAATGCAATGTCTAAAAAGGCAGCTAATCTCACAATTGAACAATACGGGCCTCCAAATGAAGCTACTGAAAGCAGACTAATTTGGTATAACAACGGGCCATGGAAACGAACGATTGTCTATCGCGACGAGATTCCGCATGATTTTCCACAACCTCACACCGATGTAATCGAAAACTATATTAACTATTCCGTTCCAGTAGAAATGTTTAGTGAATTAGCAAAGTTTGATGGAAGTGTCATAGTTGAACGAACAAGGGGTGAAGTATCTTCCCGATGTGATATGGAAGCTGCTAATATTCTTGCACTCAACTTAATGAATGATATCGTAACGGGAAAAGTAAACGCAGAAGATGCACGGGATAAATACTGTGAAGTAACATCTGCTTTTATGATGAACAGATCAGCACCATATGCAGAAAAGCTTCAATTTGATGTATCACACAACGAAAAATATGATACCGACGTTGTCATGATTGCTGATGAAATAGTTGAACAGGCGGGAGAAAAAATAAATGATATGGTTAACCGTAATAATAACCAAGGTTCTACCTATCATTAATATGATGTATTTACTATAAACTAATAATTTTAAAAACTCCCCTCCAATTCAAAATACCACAGAGTGTAACTGCACCTCTTGGAGGTGCAGTTTCATACTACAGATTAGAAAACATTTCAATCACTTTGAACCTATTGTCTTATAGGATTTCTCCCATATTCTTTTTACATCTACCAGTTTCTTATCTTTAAAAGTCAGCTTATAAATGTCTGGCATTTCAAGCTCATTCCAGAAATCAAACCCATATTTATGATCAAAATAATTCATTATTAAAACCATCAAATTTCCATGTGTACCAATGACTATATTCTTACCTATATTATTTTCTAATACATATAATGTTGCACTAACACCTCTTCTCTGGGCAATCCTATTTGATTCTCCACCTTCCCATGAAAAATCATAGTCTTCCCAAACTTTAGAAATAGCAATTCCAAAATCTTTTACAGGTTTTTCTGCCAGTATGCGTTCTTTAAAGTCGTCTACTAATTTAATTTCTTTGTTTATATATTTTGCAATTCCTTCAACCGTTTGAATCGCACGTTTATATGTACTTGAATATACAAAATCAATGTTCTCTTTTTTGAGCAATTCCGTTACAGTAGATGCATCTTCAAAGCCACTCTCTGACAATGGTCTTTCAAGTTCTTCAGGCGTATAGGTAGAATGGGCATGTCTTACAAAATACAAATTTGTTAACAATTTACTCACGCTCCTTAGATATTTCTCTTGTGAAAATTTGACCTTATTCATTCTTTTTCCAAACAAATATATTACCAACTAATTCAAACCCAACCGATTCATAAAGTCTGTTGGGTGCTGGATATTCTTCTGGTGATGCAGTATATACAGTAGCTTTTTCTGCACCTAGTTTTTTTGCTTCATTTAATTCATGTAAGAGTAATGCTTTACTAATGCCTTTACCTCTAAAGTCGTGGTAGCAAGAAACTGCTTCAATCGTAGCTAGTTTATTCTTTTCATCGTATCTTCCACTACACAATGCTACTACATTTCTATCCGGACCAATAACAACTAAATCTAACTCTTTTCTGTAAGTCGATGTTTCATAGAAATTTTGAAAAATGCTTTCATTGAATAAAATTCCATAACATAGCTTATAAGCCGTATATACTTCTTCATGTTCTTTAAGGTTAGGTACCGACTCGATGTAAAACCCCTCAGGCAACTCACGTTGGCTAATTGTATTATTTAAATTAAAATCTCTTCTTACCCAATATTCCTCTGACTTTTCATATCCTCTATTGAGTAAGACACGTTCATAATCAGAGTCCTTATCATAAACACTCCATTCCGACTTGTTATCAGCATCCGAATATATCTGTTCTCCAATTCTAACCATCTCTTCAAAAATAAATCTGCAATTTTTCGCTATACAAAATGCATCCTCTTCAAGTATGCCTACTAATTCATTTCCATCAAACCAAAGAAAAATATTAGATAATGCCTCATCAAATTCCTTAGCAGGTTCTTCTAATCCGCGTGCTAATGCACATTGAAACTCAAAAAGAGTTAAATTATTATCAAACCGGGTCCCATAAGATGAATAACTATTTTCTAAGAAAGTACATATTCTTTTATAATCAGTTTTATTTTGGTATCTTCTATACGTTATCGTCATTTGTTAAAGCTCAACTTTCTTAATTTATAAATTATAAAAATATTTTAACATATATAGGATATGAAATTTGGTTAATTATGCTAAAATGAATAATAAACTGAACGGTTACGTTACGATTTTTCAAAACCAGAAAGGTCGGATAAACCAAAAAGGACGGATTTATATTATGGATAGTATTATTTTTGATTTAGATGGGACATTATGGAATTCAATAGACACCGTCTTAGTTACATGGAATCGTGTACTGAAGCAAAATGGTCACATTGATAAAGAATTAACGAGAGAAGATTTTTCTAAGACAATGGGGCTGCAGATGCAAGAAATAGGACAACTATTATTTCCCCAATTAAACGACGATGAACGGAATAAAGTAATAAAAGAATGTAGTGAATTAGAGAATGCGGATTTAGAGAAACAAGGCGGCATATTATATAATAACGTGGAAAATGTGCTGGAGAAGCTAGCCCAAAAATATAAGCTATATATCGTAAGTAATTGTCAAGATGGATACATAGAAGCATTTTATAAGTATCATAAATTGGAGAAGTTTTTCTTAGATTACGAGAATCCTGGAAGAACTGGACTTTCTAAAGGAGAAAACATTAAGTTAGTCATCGAAAGAAATAATTTAAAACATCCTGTTTACGTTGGTGACACGGAAGGTGACCTAAAGGCATCCCGTTATGCTGAGGTTCCCTTTGTTTATGCAGCTTATGGATTTGGACAAGTAGATGAATATGATTATATTATTGAGAAATTCGAGGATCTCGTAAGGTTATTTTCCTAAGTATTGAATAGTAAGGGAACGATGACAAAGTGATAAACTTTTTAGGAACTCCAACAATTGAAACATATCGATTAATCCTAAGAAAATTTGAATCCACTGATGCTCAGAAAGTATTTGACCATTGGCTCTCCGATGAGCGAGTATCGGACAATCGTGTAAATGCGGCCCATATAGCCGTATCGGAAACAATCGAAAGAGTCGCTGGAATCGTCAGTGATTATGCTAGGAAAGATTTCTGTTACTGGGCTATCACACTAAAAGCAAGTGGCGAACTAATTGGAGAAATCGATTTATACGATTTTGACAATACTACCGACAACTGTGAGGTCAGCTATTCGCTTGGATACAAATGGTGGAATCAAGGCTATGGTACCGAAGCGTTAAAAGCCGTTGTAGAGTTTGCCTTCAGATATATGCAAATTCACAAAATATCCGCAGCACATAATATCGATAACCCAGCTTCTGGTAAAATCATGGGAAAAGCTGGGATGGAACAAGAAGGTGTGATCAAGCATATGATCCGCAATTCCAAGGGGCAATACAAAGACTGTGCGGTATGTGGAATTCTTCAGGAAGATTATCTTAAAAATAATGACGGTGCCGAAAGTTATATCTTGAAGTTAAAATTTACAAAGGAGTGATAAAAGATATGGAATTTCAATTAGTATTTTTTATATTTCCTGTAATTGTTATTTTAATATCCATAATCGGCTTTTATTTAGTTAAAAGATGGTTTGTCATTCCACTATTAACGTTCGTTGGGTCTACCATATTAACTTTTACCGTTTTCAATGAAACTTTTTTTATTTGGGTTGCAATGTATACAATTCTTTCAGTTATAGTTAGTTTGATTATGAAATTTATTAGTAAGTAAATTGTTCTTTTTAATAGGAATCATTATAAAATTAAGATCATGCCGAAAAAATTATTCAAGAAAGCTATTCCTTAACTGCTAATACAACATCAGCATATATTTTCCCATCTAATCTCACTTCATAGCGCCACAAGCCACTTTTTGGAACTGAAAAATTCGCACCGTAGCGTCCTAAACTAGAATAACCAGGCGATGGTTCTCTAATCGTAGTAGGTGGTACGGCTGCAATTATTTCTCCTGTCTCTTTGTGTACAGCGTAAATAGTGAGTTCTTTTCCTTTATATGTTTCGAATGGTTCATTGAAGCTAAATAGATAACCATTTTCTTCTCCGGCCACTATGTTTGGACCAGTAGAAACTGTCATTATTTCTTCCCCATTTTTTACATACGCATAGCGAACTTCCCATTTATCTTGTTTTTCTTCTGCTTTTGATACTTTATCGTCATCAGACATTTCCTCTAGCCTAGGAACAACATCGCTTTCAATCACATCATGCAAATCTTTCATTCTTCCTTCAAGATTTTTGATCTTCTGACTGTATTCATTAAGCAATGTATTTTGTTGAAATAACACAGCTCCCACAAAAAAATTCAATATTAATAGCAAAATTAACATGACATTGTAAGGTTTTTTCACTATGCTCCCTCACTCCCACAACATGCACCTATAAATAAAGTGCATGTTGTCTCATCAAATGTATTCATTTTGTACCAATCTATTTACTACACAAATACTATTTTTTGTGCAAAGAACCTAAAAAGTCTCCAATACGAATAATCATATTTTCAATTTTATGTTGGTCATTTAAATTAGCTTCACCAGATATCGTTTCGACTTCCCAAGAATCACTGCCTTCTTTTTGATACTGGAGTTCAACGGTAAAATCATAAATAATTTCTTTCGATTCCGATTTTTTATATTCGATATTTTTTACCTTGATCTGGTAACCTTCTCGCAATGGATCTATCATTACGGTTGTACCGAAGCTATTTACGTATTCCATGTAAGACGTTACATTCGCAAAATGCTCTTTAAAAAGTTTTTCATCATATTTCACTAGATCTTCGAGTCCCTGGCTATTCATCATTTTTTTCAATTCATCACTCGGACCATTCAGTGTATTCTGTAATACAGTGTCAATTGTTTCTATATTCTCATCTTTTGTATCTGTACCTTGTGGCTTCGTATTCTGTGCGTTCATCTCAGATTTTTCGGTACAACCAACAAAAAGTAAAACAAGTGAAGCGAATAATATCGTTGCAAAAAATCTATACGTTGTCTTTTTCATATAATTCTCTCCTTTCTGATTAATACGTTCATTTATGTAATTAGGTTTCAAAAATTAAAATCATTGGAAAATAATTTAAAAGCGTTTCTTCGATAATATAGTAAAGAAACGCTTTATTCTCGCATACTTTTCCCTAGCAAAAATACTTTTCACTCTATTCTTCTTTTCTTTTTAACATAATAAAGTAAAACTATTATAACTATCCCAAAAATGACTAGATAAAAAAGTAATGGATTTGCTTTATTCTTATCCTCTAAAAACTCTGTAAAAAATTCCCGTCTCTTTTCTTGTTCATCCTGTACTTCACCATTTTTCATTTTAACTATGCCGTTTGGTCCAGCTACTGGAATTGAAAATCCTACCTTGCCACCATGCTCGAGAAATAACAGTACACTACCACCATCTTCTTGAAATTTTTCTATTAAAGCCAAATCATTGCAATCGATTCCAGCAGTTATTTTGTTTTCAACCTCCCCTTCGTAGACTTTATCAACATTGAACTTCATACCACAATAGGGCACTATTCGCTCATTGGAAATTGGGTTGGTTGAAAAATCATATCTACCCTTCACAATCACTTCTGCTCTATCTACTACCTCTTCTGGTTCAAGATCCTCCCATATCGTTGCTAGCACCGGTCTAACTGAACTGACAACCAATAAAGTAACAAACAATGAAATTAGCACTTTTTTACTCATCATATTCCCTCTAAACTCCCTTTTGGAAATAAATACTACTGCTATCATAAATAATTTCGAAAATTAAATCAACTCAATTCGTGTTACTCTGTCATTTATTGAGATAAAACTTATGTTTACCATTCTTCTACATTTTGTACTTATCCCTTTACATAAATATAATTATGAGCAACAGCCTTCTAAGCTGCGGATCATAAAAAAATAGGTAGAGGAATTGTTAGGAAATTCTAAATTTGATATATTGCAGTGTTATAATAAATATAAGAAACTTTGTGATAATTATTGCTTAAATGGATGAAGAAATAAAAATAGGAGGATGTCCGATGATTTATCGTAATTCTGAATTTTATGATGATAAAGTTGTATTCAAAAAATATATTAAGCAGAGAAGAAGTAAAGACAATTTAAATGATATTATTGAAAAACCTGTATTGCTTGAGATTATTGGTAAAGTTAAAGGTAAAAAAGTTCTTGATTTAGGTTGTGGCGACGGTGAAATTGGATTCGATTTTGTAGAACAAGATTGTCTAAGTTATACGGGTGTGGACGGTTCGCAGAATATGATAGATTTTGCGAAGAATAATTTTTCCGCAGTTAAAAGTGTACATTTTGAAAGGTCACTGTTGCAAGACTGGGATTTTCCAAGGGAAAAATATAATTTAGTTATTTCACGAATGAGTCTTCATTATCTATTGGATATAGCGGATATATTTCAAAAGGTTTATAATGCATTAGAAAAAGAAGGTCAATTTGTTTTTTCAGTAGAACATCCTTTTTTTACATATAAAAACTACTCTAAGGACTATTATAATGTCGGAGGACATATTTGTAACTGGTTTCAAAATGATGTTATTAAAAATCATAGAAAAATAGAAGACTATTTTAACGTACTTCAGGAAACTGGATTCACTGTTACCGGACTCAGAGAAAATAAAAGTGTAAATGAACTTGATGAAGGTGAAAAAAAGATGCCTTTAGTACTTTTTTTAAGAGCGAAAAAAGTATAAAGGTTTAATAGATACTACCAGACAATATGGAATATTTGGTTTGAAACAAAGTGCTAGCCACCTTACTTGGTGGCTTAGCTGTACCTCTAACCAATAGCAAAACCATGCTTAATTCTAACTCACGGAAGTGTCCTCCCTATTAGGCTATGGAATGTCGTAATAAATGTATCATCTTTATATTTCATAGAGTCCCCTTCCTCAACCCATCTAGCCACGCATTAAACACGTACACGCCCTCCACCAAACACTCTCCACTGCACGCAGTTCCTAGTCGTTTTAAGATCTCTCCTGCTGATAATATTTGTTGATGCATCTCATACCAATCTTTTAAAATAACAAATACTTGATTTTCCATATACGCCATCTCCCTTTTAATAATTCATCGGATTTAATCCGATAAAAACTTCCTACAACTATAATCGTAAGAAGGAGCAGGTTTGGTGGCATCAAGTTGGAAAATTTTTAAAATTTATAATCTATACTAATACAAAAAGTACACGAACACGAAAAAGAGTTTGTGCACTTTTTGTTAAAGTAAATAACTAAACTATTATGTTTAAAATGAGCATGATTCACCGTCATCTGGAATTAGAACATTAGAGGAAATTCCTTTCTCCTCGATAAAGCTCTTTAATTCTTCTCTAGATAAAGTCCAATGATTTACCGCTTCCATGTGGACAGAAAGAATAGTTGCATGAGGCGCAGCTTTGTACACTTCATAGATGTCATCCTTACCCATGACTAGAGAACCACCCTCAAGGAATTGATTATCTCCACCATTTACTACAATAATTTCTGGTTTTTGCGTATCAATTACTTCTTGAACAGCATCATACCATACCGTATCCCCAGCTACGTATAGCGTTTTTTCACTTGGGTGGCTAAAGACAACCCCACACACCTTACCGGCAATCTCTACCACTTTACCTCTACCGTGTTCACCTTTTGTTTTTGATAATTTAATTCCTTCAAAGACAGTATCTTCTCTGAGAATTTCTACATTTTCAAAACCAGCTTTTCCTACTTCTTTCGCATCTTCTTCATTTTGTACAAATAGTTTACTACTCTTTGGTAGTATTTCTTTGGCAGCATCATCGAAGTGGTCTAAATGTAAATGGGTAATAATAACAGCGTCTACATGATCTATGATTTCTTCAATGGAAGTTGGTAAGCCAACCAGCGGGTTATTCTGATCCTGCCTTTCCGAATTTGGGAAAGGAGGATAGGTACCTTTCTCTGCTAAAAATGGATCGATTAAAAACTTTTTACCGGCATATTTTACAACGAGCGTTGCATTTCGAATTAGTTTGATTTCCATGATTTTAACTCCTTTTCATTTGGTATGCTTTTAGTTTATACTATGAGCAATTGACAGATACATAGATGAAATCAAGTCTTTTAGCCGTTTGACTTGATTTATGAAAGGAATGACTAAAATGTTAGATAATACCGACTTACGTATTTTAGACGAGCTATCGAAGAATAGTCGTATCTCTATGAAGGAGTTGGGTGAGAAAGTCCATTTGACTGGGCAAGCTGCTTCAGCAAGAGTTGCTAAACTAGAAGATAACGGAGTAATTGAGAGCTATACCATCAACGTTAATCATAAAAAGCTTGGGCTTTCTATACATGCTTTGATTCATATTTATACTAAAAGTGCACACCATGAACCTTATCTTTCATTTATAAATACTCAAGAGAAATATATTATAAACAACTATAAAATTAGTGGAGAAAGTTGCTATGTTCTCGAATGTAAATTCGCTTCGAATGAACAATTAGATGAGTTCTTAAGAGGCTTGAACAAATATGTTAATTACAAATTATCCATTGTTATAAATAGTTAATTAGGAAAATTTCAGTTACGTTTTTTGAACTTACTAAACTATATAGTTTAGTAAACTGCCGCCATCATCCGTTTTCTGACAACGCCGGCAGTCAAATAATAATATTATAAAGCTTTTTTAATGAATTCCAATGTTTTTTCGATAATAAACTGCTGATCATTATCAAGTGTGGCAACGTGATAACTTTCTTTCAAATGATATATTTCCTTTACCTCTGAACGAATGCCATTGTAAATAATGTTTGCATTATCTGGAGGAACAACATGGTCTTCTTCAGAAACAAAGATTAATGTGGGACAAGTAATTTGAGATAAATTCCCTTTTACCTTTTCCATCAATGTTAAAATTTCTTTTATCGATTGAACTGGTGTTTTCGCATAAGCAAGTTCCGTAATTCCTTGCTTCTTAATGTCCGAACCAATAGCATGTCAACAACCCATGACTGAAGTCACGGGCTTGTAAGGTTTTAGACCTTTAGAATTTACAGCGGACTACAGAACGAATGTCCTGCCCTTCAAACCACGCTGGAGGTACTGTTTGGGCTCTAAGCAACCCGTTTATATTCGTTAAACCACCATTAACCGTGGTAGTATTACTTCATTGGTATACCATTCTCCATATTGTTTAAGGTTGATCGCTGCATTGATATCTCGGTCATGATGTGCATCACAAGAAGGGCAGCTCCACTCACGGATATCTACATTTCCTTTCAATGCTGTATTCGTATGCCCGCAAGCTGAACATAATTGTGTAGATGCAAAATATTTCGGTGGTTTGACAAAGTATTTCCCTCGTTGTTCTAGTTTGTATTTTAGATACAGGCGGAAACTACCAAAACCATTATCTTGCTGGTTTTTGGCATAATATTTATTTTGCCCAATGGCACGAAGGTCTAGATTCTCCACTACAATCATGTCATAACGATTCGCTAGGGCATAAGCTTTCTTATGAAGCCAATCGTTTCGTTGGTTTTTTACTTTGATTTGTAGGCTTGAAACGACAAGCCGTTGTTTTTCCCAACGATTAGAGCCTTTTACTCTGCGTGATAGTACCCGTTGTTCTTTTGCTAGACGTTTTTCCATCTTTCGATAATAGTGAGGATAATTGGCTTTCTTACCCTCATTGTCCACGAAAAAATGCGATTGAGAATAGTCTAGTCCTAGAATACAAGTAGGTGTCCCAATGCTTGTCATTTCCATTGGAAATTCAACGCAAATAGACACGTCAAATTGTCCTTTCGTGTTCATCATAATGGTCACGTTTTTAATTTTACTACCTTGTGGTAATGGTCTATGTGTGTGTAGCTTTAACCCAACTACTTTCACAGAAGATTTTTGTGCAGATGGAAGAAATAATAGGTCATCTTTGATGTAGATAGTTCCATTTTGATTGTATGTCGTATAGCTGGCTTTGCTACCTTTACGAGAATGGAACCGTGGTATTCCTTTTAAATCACGAAATGTTGGTTCAATTCCTAGTGTCTTCTGACGTTTTAAGGCAGACTTCTTGTATTGTTTCATATACGCAATCTTGTTAAAAGCAGTTATCGCCTTGTTGAAATGTTGCTTTGCTTCATTAGAGGCGTATGCGTCTACAAGATACAAGTAGGCTACGTTGTCAACACTGACAGATTGTTTTTTGAATGCAGAAACAGTAGGCATACCCATTTTCTTTAATGAAGGTAGCTTGTCACCAATTTGGTAATGGTTCCTCTCCAAATAATCATATAAATGAGCAACATGTAGATTGTATATTTTACGGTCTGCACCAAAACACTGACGTAAGTATATTTCCACTTCTGGAGAAATAGGGGTAGCACGATACACATAGCCACGGTTTACGAATTCAAGCATTGGTTTCACCACCTGTCATTGTTGTTTTTGTTTTTCAATATATGTACTTTACACACCACACTAGTTGGCATTGAAGCGAATAGGCATAACCTTTACCGTAACTAACTTTTGACACAGTGATCACCTAACGTCAATTATACTATATGTCTTATCATATACGTAAAATAGTTACTGAATTATGAATGATTTCTCTATTTTTTTACTCATATGTTTAGAGTTGAAAGGGATCTCGGACAATTGAGTTGGCAAAAGCCAACCCTTGTCCGAAGCCGATTCATCTCATGACTGAAGTCACGTGGGTTCTCGGCTAAATTCTAAAAATCTAGTATCTTCAACTTGGGCGGCTGGTTCCATCTCTGGAATTTTTACAGCAGCATTGATCAGGACAATTGCTTGTACCTCCGGATGATTTTCTGCCATATATAATGACAGCATCCCGCCCATTGATAGACCAGTAACAATAATGGTATCGCACCTTTCTTTTAACCATTGATAGCCTTTTCTTTTTCTAGTGAAGCAATCCAATCCTGGTGAGTAGACTGTTCCATATCCTTATAATGTGTACCATGCCCCTTAAGGCGTGGTCCGCAAACCGTATAACCAGCCTCCGCATATGCCTAGCCCAACGGTCGTATGCTCTGGGTTGATCCTGTAAACCCATGGGATACTAGGATTCCTATTCGGCTTCCTTCAAAATAAAATGGTTCCGCACCTTCTAAAACTGGATAATGTTCAGACATGTTCATTCCCCCTGTTTATAAAAAATTTTTCAGTGTGTCATTACCTTTTTGTTATCATCATTTTATCATTTAAATAATTCTGATAATAACTATTTGTTTTTTAAAAGATTATTGTTTTTCCAAGGCATCACGCCAAGCTCGTGGTTTATGCTTAAAGGGAGCCGCCTTATCTCCATATAAATATTTTCTCATCGTTTTTCTGGTCATTGTTTTCAATTCTGCAGAAGTAAATTGAATAATTTTAGATTCATCGTTTTCTTTACAACTATATCTGATAACATCATTTTCTTTACCTAAATACTTCACATCAATATGATGAAACATAATTAACTGCTGTTTGACATGGTTTATGTCCTTCTGAAGTTGATCCATGGAAGCCTCTAACCTATCTAAATAAACGTTTTCCATCTTAGACACTTTAAATTCTGATTGATCTCTTCTAAATACTTTTAAGACGAGTGGCAACACGATAAAATCATGTATGAGCTTCTCCATCATGCAACACATCCGCAAAATAGCATTATGATTTTTTTGTGTCGCCCAACTGAATATTTAAGCAAATCCTTCATTGTTTTCGCACCTCTCAACTAGAACATTTGTTCCATTTTAACATAATACTTTTACCAGTCGCAAAATTAAAACCCTTATCCATATCGATGAATAAGAGTTTTTCTTCTAAAATATCAACTTAACTAAGGGTAGATATCAACCAGTTTGCAAAGATAATTCCTCCAACTGTATTCACTATCCCAAATGCCATTATTAACTTCCCTTGATTACCGACAATTATATAGAGAATACCCCCAAATCTAACACAACAAAGAGGACATTAGTGAATAAATGTCCTCTTGATCTCTAAAACCTACGCTTAATTTAATGAATATTATTCTTCCTAAAGTTTCCACCCTTTACTTCTGCTACTTCATATACGGTTACAAACGCTCCTTCGTCAACATCGTTAATAATCTCTTTTATTTTGCTTTCTTCTAAACGATTAATCACGCAAGTAATCTCCGTAAATAATTCATTGGTATAACCGCCATACGCTTCTTTATACGTTGCACTTCGACCTAAACGATCGCGAATAGTTTCAACCATTTCTTCTGGCTGGGTTGTGATTATCTTGAAGGTTTTTGAGCCACTTAAGCCTTCTTCCACAATATGTATTACTTTTGAAGCAATAAAATAGGCAATGGCTGAAAGAATAGCTCCTTGGAGTCCAAATACAGTTGAAACAATGATAAACACAAATACGTTCAAGTAAAGGATTAAATCACTTGTTCCGAACGGTAATTTTCTAGAAAGCAAGACCGCCAGCATATCTATTCCATCCAATGCCCCACCATTCCGTAAGGCTAGCCCCATGCCAAAACCGATAATAACTCCTCCGACGACGGTGACTAACATGGTATCCTCTTGAATAATCGTTGGTATGTAATGCATGACACTAGTGCCAATTGCTAGTGAAGCAATTCCGATAATCGAATAGATGGCAAAACTTTTACCGATTTGCTGATACCCTAACCAAACGAAAGGCAGGTTCAAGATTGCAATGAGAACGCCCAATGGTATGCCAAATACTTCCGATCCGACAATACTCACACCTGTTATACCGCCATCAGATACATTATTCGGGATTAATACCGCTTCTAGTCCATAAGCAGTTATAAATCCGCCAATAATGATCATTAATCCTCGTAAAATAATCTTAAGTCTTTTCGATTTTTGCTTCGTGGTTTTTCCCATAGATTTCCTCGCCCCAAACATTTTATCTTTTTTCACTCTACTACTAATGATAGCACATCTTGTTCGGTCATAAAGTTAAGTTTCACTACCATCACAATAAGAGGCTACTACACTAGCCATCGCTTTAGCACTAATGATAAGGCTTTTTTCATTGATATCAAATTTAGGATGATGGTGTGGATATGCTTCACCAGAATCAGGCATAGCACCGACATAAAAGAAACATCCAGGTACTTTTTGCAGATAGTAAGCAAAATCTTCTGAGGGTGGCTGTGGTGGTGTTTCCAAAACAGCTTCTACTTCTTGAATGGATGCTTGCTCTAGAGCCTGACGTACATGTTCCGTTACTTCGGGATCATTATATAGAACAGGATAATCATTTTTATATTCAAGCCTAGATGTTACTCCATATGATTTTTCTAAACCTTCCGCAAAGGCGCGTATTTCCGTTTCTACAATTTCTCGATTCTCGCGGGACATGGTTCGAACATCTCCCTCAATGGTAACGGCATCTTTGATGACATTGAAGGTACCTTTTCCATCAAAATTACCAATGGTGATCGAAACTGTATCAAATGGATTGATCCGGCGGCTAACGATCGTTTGTATATTTATGACGAATGAACTTGCTGCAACAATCGCATCATTTGCCAAATGGGGAGAGGATCCATGTCCACCTTTCCCTTGTACAACTAATTTAAAATAAGACCTTCCCGTTTGTGCGTTCCCACCTCTGTAATAAATATGACCCGTTTTCATGTTGCTCATTACATGAATTCCAAAGATTGCATCTACACCTTCAAGGACACCCACATTAATCATACCAATCGCACCACCAGGAGGAGTTTCTTCGGCTGGTTGATGAATAACTTTAATCGTACCTTTTAATTGATCTTTAAACTCGGCTAACGTCTCCGCTAATACAAGCATGTATGCTGTATGACCATCATGACCACATGCATGCATAACACCTTCGTTTTTTGATGCAAAAGACAATCCTGTTTCTTCACTTATTGGTAAGGCATCAAAATCAGCACGTATGGCAATGGTTTTTCCCGGTTTCGAACCTTTAATGGTAACAACAACACCGCGTTCACCACCAATGCTCGTCTCAACTGAGTCCACTGACAATTCCGTATAAAAATCACGAATATATTTGGCCGTTTCGTCTTCTTGGAAGGAAAGCTCCGGATGTTCATGTAGATAACGGCGAATTTCGATGATGCGGTCCTTGTTCTCAATTAATTTGTTCATCAGCTCGTTTAGTAACAATTTGTTTGTCTCCTTCTATCTATTTTCAACCTAATATAAAGATGTACCATTTAGTAAATGATATACTACTTTAAAATAAATTTGGATAATCCGAACTTTTCACTTAGGTTTAGTTGATTAGAATTATTTTAACACCTTGTACAAAAGCAATAAAAAAATCCACCCTGTAAAAAACAAGGTGGCTCAACTTCCTTAATAAACAATCTCTTCACGTGTATGCGTCTTTTTAAATTCATCCATATTCGGATCAAAATATTTGTCTGTGTATTTAGCTACAAACTTTCCATCCTGGACATAACCAGAACCCCGTGTCGGATCCATCAGCACCCATTCTCCGTCAATATTTGCCTCTACCCAAGCATGGCGTGCAAGATTAGCACGACCACTGATATAATGTGACTCAATGCCGGCAGCACGTAACAAGGCAACATTCAAAAAGGCATAGTCCTGACATACACCACTTTTTGTTTTCAATGTTTTTAACGCGCTGTCACTTAATTTAAATAAGTCATTTTCCAGCTTCTCGACATCATACTTTATATTTTTCGCTACATAATCATAAATAGCTTTGGCTTTCTGTCGTTCTCCCTTAATTCCTTTTGTTATTTTTGTTGCAAGATCTTCAATCTTCTGCGAATCGGACTGAATTCCACGAGACGGCAGTAAATTGCGCTTATCCCCTGCTTTACTATTAAGCGTAAATGTTGCGATTCCAGAATATCTAAAGTATGACTGATATGCACCAGGGTCAGTCGGAATATTAACCGTTACTTCATATTCTCCTGGACCAAATCGAAGCCAAAATTTTCCTTCAAATGTTCCGTTATTTGCTGGGATAAGGTAACTTGCTTCAAGATCCCCCTTTTTCGTCGTTACAATTAATTGTTCAATTTTTTTATTATCGGAGACACTTTGATTATACGAGCCTGCAATGCGAAAAGTATTATCATCAACTGTTAATCCACCAGCCTTTGGATATTCAAGATGAAATTCATTTTTTGTATAATCTTGATAAAAGGTAATCGGTGTTGTTTTCGCTGATGATGTATTGTTGACCACTAACTTAGCAGCCTCTAAATAATAATTTTCACGTTCCAGGTCAGGTACCATAACCGTTATCTTATGTTCTCCACCGCCATAATGTAACGGAAGCTCCGTTTCGAACTTTCCATTCTCAATAGGAATAAGCACTTCCCACGATTCCGATTCTTTCTTTCCTTTAATCATTAGACTCTTCCCGTTTAGCTTGGCATCGATAGTTCCTTCTAGGTGAAACATTCCGCCCGCTTCTGTATAGCCACTAGCAGGTTGTGAAATGGTTATTCCATTTTTTAACGCTTCACGTCCGATAAAAATATCTCTGGTCATCTTAGCATTTTCGTTCGTCACTTGAAGGGAACTCATCTCGTAAAAATGATTGTCTTGTTCTTTGTTCGGCAAACGCACTGTAATGTCATAGTCTCCCTTACCTTCGAACAACTTAATCTCTTCGCTAAATTTACCATCCTTAATCGGTAAGTAATAGTTAAACTCTCCACCCTGTGGTCCAAATAATTCTACCCATATGTAGCGTCCATCCAGTCCAGATGTATCCTTAATTTCTCCCTCCAACATAAATGAGGATTCAACGGAGAATTCTTTACTTTGCGGAGCTGAGAGCGTTGCATCAATTTCGTTTGCATAAGCAGACAATTCGAGCGGCTCACCGCTTGACTCCACAATTTTGGATTCTTCTGATTTGGATTCTTTATTATTTTCTTCTGTCTGGTCTTTTTTCTCAGCAGAACCTTCCGAATCGGTACATCCACTAAATAAAAGTAACACCGAAAAAGAAACAACTATCAATTGAGACCATTTTTTCATTCTCATTCCCCCAATCTGTCCGTACCACAATTGTTTGATATCTATTGAAATAATAACATAACCAAAGTACTTATTTAATAGCATTTCCATTGGTATAGCTAAATCAACTAGATCTCTTATCTAGTTCATTATTCTTGTGTTAGTTTCATAGTACATACTTCTCAAGTGCAGTAGCAATTCCGTTATTATCATTTGATTCGGTTATGTATTTTGCACAATTTTTCAACTCAATTACTGCATTTCCCATGGCAATTGGAAATCCGCATTCGTGGAATAATCCCAAATCATTAAAATCGTCGCCAAAAACCATCGTATCATTTGGACTTACTCCAATATCATTTAACGCCCACAGAACAGCGTTTTCCTTTGAAGCTGATTTTTGCATTATTTGTACTAGGACCCCACCATCGGTTGCAATTACATTTACATGCTCATCAAATTTTTTCCTGATTTCCCTCCACATGTTGTTGCCTAAAACCAGGATTTTGGTAGGAGAAATAGTATGGATGAAATTGTCATCGACTAACTCGGGTCTAGGATCAGTTTTACGAATGCCAAGATGAGAACACTGCGAATCACGAATAGGTGTACACGTGTACCAGGAATCGTTTACCTCGTATGAAATCACTGACTGTGGCTCTTGTGACATGATAAATTTGGTAATTTGTCGACTTATATCTGTTGGGATACTAGTATGTCGTTGCATTTGTTTAGATTTACACGTCACAAGTGCACCATTGTAGAAAACAAAATAATCTACAAAATTGACATCTTTCATAAATTGCCAAACTGCTCTTGGTGGTCGTGCTGTGGCTATAATAATATGTATTCCAGAATCAAAACATCTCTTAACAGCTTCAAAATTACGAGACGATATAGATTTATTACTATCAAGTAATGTACCATCAAGGTCTAACACAATTGCTTTAATATCGGACAAGTTTCCATCTCCTATACTAATATTTTGAGAAACAACTAAAATTGATTGACCCCCTAATTTCAGGTAACTATTGATTCCTATAGGGGCCAATCTATTGAATATAAACTATTTATCATTCATTCCCTTTCCATCAAGAATATGCTTCATATATTTTTCAATCCTTGAAACTCGGGTTTTGGATTGTTTGGCTCCTGAGAAATAAAGAATGTATGCTCGTTGACGTCCCGGAGTCAATTCTTCAAATGCATTTTTTAAAGTTTGATTTTCATCGAATTTATCTTGAAGTTCTTCAGGAATTCTGTATTCTTTTGTCTTTTTAGCCTCCACCTTCAATCCGGCTTTTTCCACTTCAATCGCTTCTTTAATATATTCTTTCAATATGGGTTCCAGCTCAACAACTTCTTCAACATTGGTGAACCGAATCTGACGCGCCGCCTGTACATTCTCTGTTTGCTGGATTAGGATTCCATGTGCATCCTTTAACAAGGCTCCTTTATGAAACAGAAGAGCACAATAATCTTTAAATCCATGTATTAACACAACATTTTTATTGTCAAGTGTGTAACAAGGATGCATCCATTTAAATTCTTCAGTCAGTCCGCAATCGAGAACGATTTGTCTTAGCTTCACAGATTCTTCCTTCCACTTTTTGGCTTTACTTAAGTATTCATCAACCTTTGGATTCGTTTCTTTTTTTACATCTGTCATATAGTTCTCTCCTTAATTTGTTTCTCTTATTAAATTAGTATATATAACTATTTTTTTATAATAAAATTTATTGAAAATCAATCTTTTATTTGCGCGTTGATTGCCTATAAAAAATCCACCCTCGTTGTATAGTTAGTTTATTATCCTCAAATTCTAGCAACCCATGACCTGGACAGTAAAATTTACTACTATACAAGTACCTACATTCTAGGGTATCGTCACCATCGTTTAAAAAAGCTATTGCGTTTTCAAAAAAGAAGCTGAATTGAAGTTCATCTTGTTTATAGACCCCCGCCAAATTGGTTAAATCGAATAAGTCTAGCCTGTTAATTTGCCCATCTATCCTTTTGCATCCTGCACCATTGACCATAATGTAATCTTTATGATCCAATAATCCAATGAAGGCGATCGCATTTCCCTGTTTATCTATAGCAGCTACATGATCATCCTTAATTGCACGAAGGCTATACTTCTCCGTATTAATTTCCACATATGGTTTATTCAAATCTTCGCTCAGCGTAACAAACCCGCTTTTTGCACTCAGGTAAGATCCGTAGCTCTGTTTAACAAGTTCCTGATTTACTTCTTTCCATTCTACCTCTTCTACCATACCAATCTGTTGCAGAATTTCTTCTACTAACTCCCAACCAGTATCCTGGTTCGCAAGCGTCACGATGCCTAGGTTATGGTCTGGAAAAAGTGCAATAAAGGAACGATACGAACCAACACCACCACTATGCCAAATAAAGTTGATTCCACGATCTTTTTCTTTAATCCAGCATAAACCACCAAAACTTTGTGGCAATGTGTAGCGATTAACTTGTGGATGGAGTAGTTCCTGAACCGACTCACTAGAAAGAATTCCATCCGACCCACCATTTAAATAGAATTGTCCAAATTTCTTCATTTCACTTACATTTGAAATACAAAAGAATGACGGATGACATGCAGTATTCTCTGGGAATGAATGGACTGCCTCGAATTCCCCGTCTCGCCCTTTTTCATGCTGTAGTGCGGTCGGATACGTAAGTGCCCGTAATGGGTCATACGTACTTTTCTTCATCCCTAATGGTCTGAAAATTTCTTCCTCTACTAGCTTGGCAAAAGTCTTATCCATCACGCGTTCCGCTACATAACCTGCTAGATTGATTGCATGGTTCCCATACGAATAAAGAACTCCTGGTGGAGCAACAAAAGGTAGATTTGGTAACTCCTTCTCAACATAGTTTGCTAGTCCGTCTGCAGAACGACCACCAAACAAGTCACCACCATCCGGTAAACCAGCAGTATGACTTAGTAGCATACGTAACGTAATGATCTCAACCGCCTTTTCATTGCTAAGTATCAGCTCAGCTACGTATACTTTAATCGGAAGATCCAGTTCAACCTTCCCCATTTCTACAAGCTTCATAATTACCGTAGCTGTTATCGTTTTGCTTATGGAACCAACTCGGAACATTGTTTCAGGAGTCACTTCCACACCTTGTTGTTCGACACTTGTAACGCCTAACCCTTTTTCAAAAAGCACGTCGTTAGCTGTAAAAATGGAAACGGCCAAACCTGGAGATTTTTGCAATAAATTATTTGCTTTTTCTTCAATTTTATTTAGTTTTAACATGTTATGCACCTCATCTTTTTATAAGGTGGACCGATTATTTATTTGGAGTTTTATCAGAAAACAAAAAGAGACATCTACAAAATGTAGTGTCCCATTGGTTACGTTTTCTACAGAAATTCAGGTTCCACACTTTTGTAATGTTTATAGACATACTACTCCCTGGGAGAAAAACGGGCTGTTTTCCAAAAAGAGTATGTTCAGTTAGTTTCCATTACAATGAGTATGTTGGCATACGTTTACCTAAATTCCTTTCTTCCAAATAAAGTTATTAATAGATTACCATAACTCGAATCGTTTATCTACTGTTCTATATGATTTACCTAATAAACGAACCTTTCTATATAGGAAACTGAATAATGCTGGAACAGTTTACCTGGTTGACATTGAAAAAAGCCAGTGCTTCTTTAAAGCACTGACCTTTTCAACCAGTTATCCAACTAGACCTCCCCAATCAAAACACCATTTTGTTCATCTTCTTGCGCTTTATCAACACCATCCTGACCCCGAACCCTCTCCTCTAAACTAGGAATAATATTATTAATCAACACATACCCAATCACACCCGTGATCAACAAAAATATACTCGAAGGCATTAACTGCCATATAACTACTACGTTTATCATCAGGTGGAATCGCAGCCATATAGCTTTGTTGAACTGGTACGCGCATTAGCTCGCCTAATGTTGCAATTACCATTGCTATGAATAAAATCCAAACGTTATCAAAATAACTGATGGCCGTATAACCGATTGTAAATAATACAATGGATGTTAAAAAGACATGCTTATCTTTATACTTGTGAACGATTTTGGTAATAAGTGCTGCAAAAATTACCACGAGAACGGTATTTTCTGTTCGCAAGATTCCGGTCATTTGCAAACCGTCGATCGACCAGTTAAATACGTCTTGTATGGGCATCCCTTCATGTAGCCTTACAGCTATATAATTCGTTAATTGAAATTCTAGCGACTGAATGAATAACCCTGCAATCACAAACAAGATAAACACTTTATCCGACGCGACTGTTTTATAACTTTTGATAATATCAGTAAAGACACGAAGCTTTCCTGTACTTTTCTTTTGATCGGTAGCTTGCTTTGGAATGTAGCTTTCTTCGATGAAGAAGATAATTACAATTGCCAATACAAACGTAATAATCGTCATCCCAATGAATAATTCGAACAAATAGTCCTCAAATAGGAACGCTCCGACAGCTCCACCTATTGCCATCGAAAGGTTACCTGACCAATACATGATGGAGTACATAAGTTTTCGTTGCTCTGGCTTACTGACATCAATAAGCATAGCATCTGTTGCTGGTCCTTCAATTCCCCAACAAATACTACCTACCAAAAACATGAAAAAGGTTAAGGTTGGTGATTCGAACCAAGGTGAGTTAGCGAGTGTCATTACGACCATCGACACAGCTCTTACGACTTCTGCTATGACCATTAACTGCTTCCGTCCCAACTTATCCGATAAATAGCCACCGTACATCCCAACCAATGCACCAATAATAATATTAATGATTAATAGAATTCCAGTTAATTTTGCTCCAAAGTGGACAGCGAAATAAATGGCCATAAATGGAAAAATCATACTCCCAATAATTTCACTAAAGAATCCAAATATGATTCGCAACTTAATATTTGGATGAAAATCTCTAAATTTCATTTTTGTTTCCCCCATTTCTTTCTATCCGGGGTCTAAGCTAAAGCATAAACGCACAGATATTAACTGTCCTAATCATATAGCGTTATGCTATAAATTACTTCGGGCATTGGGTTGAATGAATCTCGGTCTTGAGACGGAGATTATGATGAAATTAATGTGGTCACTATAGGATAATAAAAAAATGAGATCTTACAAAAATGAAATTCAATAATTTATAAAATCGTATTAAAACAAAAAAATGTAAGTGATTGCTTAAGAAACATACACTTACATTTGTCCTACTGTCTTACAGTACAATAATAGACGTGTAAAAGTAACGATTCATTTTACTACCACGCTCACTATTCCAAGCTATTAACATCCATTCTAGGAGGTTCCTCCAACCAACCATTTTCAATCATAATCGAAACACCTTCTCGCATAAATTCATACGTATCTTTACCGAATATCATTGATTTTGCGTTCAGATCTTTTCGCAAGCTAAAACCGGTACCAAAACCATGACCGCCAATACTAAAATTGGATAAAAGATATGTACAATACATCATAAGCCTTTCAGAAAATGGAGCTTCCTGTGAGCTTGTAATGGTTCCACCAGGTGTGACTGGAGATTGGATATCATTCTGAAGAAAGATTTGCTCTGTCTCATTAATCATTTCCTTTGACAATTCTTTCCCTTTCATAAAATATTTCTTGACATCGTTATTTTTGGCACATTGCGCAAAACCTGTCATTAGTTGCATACCTGTAGTATTTGTCTCGACACCATGATAAAAAATTCCAAGCTCAACAATATTCAGCGAGCGTTTGTCCCGCAAGAAATTCGTTCCTTTAGTATATTTTTTGTCATTTACAAAGTCACCCGACTTCGGCATGTTAATATAGTTTGGATAAGAAAGAAACCCTTTTTCAAGCAAATATTGGGTGAAGTGTTCATAATACGTTTGCGTAAGTTCTGTCAGTTCCCGATAAAATTGTATAATATCTTTCCGATAAGACATCGTAACATGGAGGGTATACATTCCCATACTTATCTCTTTTAAAATTCGACTAAACATTATATCAAAACCATTCCCAAATAATTTAGGGGCACCCAAATTAACGTCTTGTTTCGTAAAACCGACTGGTACCGCAGCCCCTTCATTTTCAATCATCGTTTTCATTGTTTTGACTTTAGCATCAAGTTTTTCGTGTAATCCCAACATTAGACTTTTGGCTTCTTGATCATCTGCCGTTTGAATGAAGTGCTCCAAAAAACGCAGAATCATTGTTTTTTTGTGGTATGTAGTCCATAATGCGCTCAGTTCTGAAGAAGTCATTTTAGGTTTAGTGAACATTTAATTTCCTCCGTAGCATTTTTTAAACAATCTACTTTAGTTTGAAGTCCTTATTCAAATTTATACATCGTCTATTATGATATATGGAAAACCATTGAACAAAGGCTTTATCCAGTATAAATTTGACTTACTACCCTATTCCGCTTATACTATAATCTTGTGGATTATACTTAGCTATAATCGGGTGGGAGAGGGATAGAAGGAAATATGAGGAGATTTCATGCCTTATAACAAACAAAATCCGAGTAACACGCTAGCGAAAGGAAATTGGCGTTCGGAGATTATAGCTGGACTGATTGGTTACCTGACTACGGTATACATTGTGGCGGTGAACGGTTCGATCCTAAGTGAAGCTGGAATATCAATCGAAAGTGGCATGATGGCTACGATTCTAGCAAGCTTTGTTGGAACATTGTTCATGGGACTTTACGCGAAGTTACCATTGATTCTAATTCCAGGAATGGGGATTAATGCACTTTTTGCCTATTCTATCGTGGAAAGCACAGGGCTTAGTTTTCAGGAAGGTTTGGCAGTAGTACTCGTTGCTTCGATATTATTTCTTATTACGGCGTTTAGTCGGCTGGGAGTGGTATTGAAAGAAGCGATACCGAATTCGTTGAAGCATGCAATTACCGTTGGCTTAGGGTTTTTCTTAATCTTAATTGGATTAGAAAAAAGCGGACTTGTTACAAGTGGTGAACATACGATTGTTGCAATAGGCGATTTCACCTCACCAACTGTAATCGTAAGTCTATTAACCTTGTTTTTAGCGATATTTTTATTTGTTAAAAATGTACCAGCGAATTTTTTGATTACGATGATTAGCGGTACGGTGTTAGCGTATGTTTTCGGGATTCTGGATACCGGTGCTAGTACAGTAAATGTGAATGCTGAGGAATTACTTTTTATTCCATCATTTACAGCAATAGATGAACTGTCATTCTGGTTAGCTGTTTTCCCGCTTGCGATGATCCTTATTTTTGAAAACATGGGATTGTTACATGGACAACTACACATGTTGAAAAAAGAAAACCGTTACGAGAAAGCATATCATGTAACAGCTTTTTCATCGCTCGCATGTGCGTTTCTTGGAACATCACCAACTGTTTCAGCAGCTGAGAATGCGGCAATGATCGCGGCAAAAGGAAAAACAGGGAAAGCTGCAATTACAGCAAGTATCTTATTCCTAGCGACAATAGTTATCATTCCGTGGATATCGATCATACCGAATACAGCAATTAGCCCGATTCTTATCATTGTAGGTGTGCTAATGGCGCAAAATATTCGTCATATTTATTTAGACGATTTATCCGAAGCAATACCTGCATTTCTAATCGCTGTCATGATTCCATTCACGTACAGTATCGCTGATGGAATGGCATTTGGCTTTATCGCCTATCCAATTGTGAAACTAGCACTTGGAAAGCAACGCGAGCTGTCATTTGCATTAGTAATCATATCATCGCTGTTTTTATTTGACTTTTTGATGAAGATAATTGGATTCTAAAATAAGCCATACTGCACAAGTTGTTGATAGGACTTGTGTGGTATGGCTTTTACTATTTTTGGTTCTTTTCCATCAAAGTAGGGGTATCATTGTATACTTATATATCTTCAGCAATCACGCTCTTTACTTGAACAATGATTACTTAAATCTTTATTACTTATATCGACTTAATATTTCTGCTGGAATATGACAATAATCATTTGGACATTTAGATAACCTGTCTTGATGCTCTTCTGCACTTCTCACATAGTTTATAAGAGGTAATACTTCAACGACTATAAAGTCATAATCATTTCTCTCACTTAGAAATGCCTTAGCCTCTTTTAAGTGTTCTGGCTTTTCACTATATACTCCCGTTCTGTATTTCTCGCCAACATCCTGGCCTTGTTTATTCAAACTGTATGGATCAATGATTTCAAATAAATATCCCATTAATTCCCTGATTGTTACAACCTCCGGATCAAATCCCGTTTTAACGCATTCGGCGTATCCATCATAATCACCCTCGAGTGTATGACTTGTTCCATTAGCTCTTCCCGCTTCTGTAAACATAACTCCAGGTAAAGTTTTTATAAAAGCTTGTACTCCCCACAAGCATCCACCTGCAAAATATACTACTTCCATATTGCACTCTCCCTTAATCATCAAATGGTAGAACAATCCTAGAATGGAGCACAGTTCTTATTTTTTCTTTGTCCCTTATAGATACCTAATAATAAAACCACTGCATTTGCGATTAATCCCCATGTAAGTAAGATTACTTATCACTACGATTCCAGCTTTTTTGCAATTTTCGTATATAAACGATTTGACCAATATGATAGGCGTTATGTGTAATAGCATTTCCGAGTAAATCATGCCATTTAGCTTGTACCGGGAATCCATTTACATCACTTTCGAGTTGTTTCTCGGTCAGTAGACCCTGCCATTGTAACAGCACCTCTAATAATTCCTCTCTTAATTCATTAAATACTTTGTTTTCTGGAATTATAAAACTTTTATCGTTATCCTCAAGAGACAGAACAGCTTTAAAATCAGATTTTTCGTATCTTATTTGCCATGTCTCATTCCAGTAAATTAAATGCTGCACAATTTCAGCGATACTATGACTATCTTCAGTCGGCCTCCAAAATGCTTCTTCCTCAGATAAATTTTGAACTGTTACTGTAAATGGAAGGTACCAGCTAGGATCATTGGCATTTGCTAAGAACTGATCTAATATAACATCTTGAACACGTGACATGATTTTCATCTCTCCTTCATAATAAAGGTACAGAGAACTTATGGGGAACAACCATGATTACAAGTTACCCTATACTATAAATAATCCTAAAATTATTATACTCAATATCACTCTCTAACTTTTCAATTATTGAACGAGAAAGAACCTCCTAATATACCAAATAATGAAATCGACTATTTTATAAGTGATAATTTTGGTTAACAAACTACTTTCGTACCTGCTACCCAATCATAAATGTTTTTCCTTTTTTTATTGGTAAGAGGAGTAATTAAATATATCAATATTATAAGATTAACAGTAAGTAAGATCACATAAACAATAACCTCAGAAAAGTCAGTTGGAAGCATTAAACGCCAAATACAAAAGTGACCAACCTCCCATGGCAAAAACTTGATTGCTGATCGAAAAACGGAGCGACCAATTCCAATCCGCTGACCGGCTTGATCAACTACACGGATGCCCATTTTTCTCTTTCCCAATGTCCCCTTCCATTTTGAACATTCGCAAAGAATAAAATAAAGCGAAACTGGTAACGTTATCATAAGAAACCCTGTCAATTCAGCTGTTACTGGGGAACTTGAAAATAAGGGATTAATATATGATTGAAATACTAAAGAAATGGTACCTAAAACAAAAATACCGTACATAAGGATAACGAGATAATCTAATAAGAAAGCGTAAATGCGGATTTTGAATGACGCATGGGACATAGTGCATCGGCTCCTTTATTTCCATTTCAAGAATCTCTCAAAAAACAACCACCACTATAATATTACTATTAAACCCCAAACAGTTATTACAAAAAGCTGTATCACACAGATGGAAATAAATTGATGGTTAGTATTGAAAGATTATTCCATGTACTCTTCAACTAATTCAAAGCATCTTTCAACTGTAAGATTGTTTTGGACCGTTACATACTCTAATTGTTCCATCGTTCCGCCGTTATATTTAAGCGATGCTTCTTTTGCAGTTTTATCTCGGTAATCTATCCAGTCACGTTGTTCTTGTCTTAGTTTGTCCATCTCTTCTGAAGGAAGTTGCTTCTTTAGCACTCCATATATTTCATTTAACAGTCCATCCCAAATGTCATATAAATCCCCTTCTACCTTTTTCATAGCAAATGTTGTGCCGTCTATAGGATTTTCTCGCATCTCTTCCATTTCTTTTTTAGCATCGTTTAGTTTCTGGACATATTCATCTTTCACACCCGACAAACTATTCGTGGAGGAATCCTCTTTTGTAGAATCATTATTGTCTGTATCCGCTTTTTCGTTTGTATCATTATTTTCTGAATCACTACTATTTGTGTTGAGGTTCTCTTTACTTGAATTTTTTTCAATTGAGCCGCTAACCGTATTATTTTGGGGCTGGTTATCCAATGCTTTTGACTCCTCAGATGAATTCTCGCAAGCAGTCAGTAAAACTACAACTCCTATTAGCATTACCATAATAATTTTATGATTATTTTTCATTAAACTACTACCTTTCTTGTTTGGATAAGTTATTTGCATAAGTAAAATGAATCAAATTTACTTCTAGCTTTGTTTTTCTAACAAACAAAGATTTTCTCCTTTTAATTATACGTTTTAATGTAACATTCCGTTTCAACTTATTACCAAATTAAAACATATTTTAATAGGAGCTAAAATGTTCACATTTCTGGTGTCTCTATTATCTTCATAAAAAATCATCAATTAACTGCCCTATCTGCAGAACACTTAAAGACTATGATAACATTAATGATATTCTTTTAAGATAAATCGAGTAATTTATCAGTTATTTAACGTTACGAATGACTAATAAAGATTACTATGAAATGATTATGTAAGTAATAAAAAAAGTTCCGATAATTTCCGTATGAAAAACATCGAGTAAAATAAAGATTTCAAAGATAAAATGATTTTGTGAAGGAGGGAAATGAATGCTACACGAATTTAATAATTTAATGGATTACATCGAAGCACATTTAACGGAAGATATCTCGGGAAAAGATGTAGCTAAAATTGTAGGACTATCAGATTATCATTTCAAAAGAATGTTTTCGTATATGGCTGGAATGTCATTGAATGCGTATATCAAAAATAGGAGATTATCATCTGCCAATGTTGAATTAATAGACGGCGAGAAAGTTACAGATATTGCGTATAAATATGGCTATCAATCGATTGAAGGATTTTCAAGAGCTTTTCGTGAATGGAGTGGTTTTCTACCTTCAGAAGTAACGAAAAATAAAATTCAAAAATCATTTCCCAAATTATCATTCGTTATCGATGTAAAAGGAGGAAGATCCATGGAATTCAAAATTGAAAACAAAAAGAAGTTTAATATCGTTGGTGTTTCGAAAAGAGTCCCTATTCAATTCGAAGGTGAAAATAAAGCTATCATAGAGCTAGCCCAATCAATTACCCAAGAACAAAGGAATGAAATGCATGAATTAGCTGATTTATATCCGCAGCATGTATTAAATGTATCTTATGATTTTGATGATGGTTTCTTAGAAGAAAAAGGATCTTTAACGCATATGATCGGTTTTGCAACCACAAAAGAAAATTCATTCGATGATCTAAAGCAAATTTCTATTGAAGAGAGTTTATGGGCAATATTTCCGAATCATGGGCCCTTCCCTACTACACTTCAAGAAACTACTGCAAGAATTTATTCTGAATGGTTGCCTTCTTCAAATTATGAGATAGTAGATTTACCTGGAATTTCTTTTACAAAGCACAATGGCACATCGGAAAATGTATATAGCGAAATCTGGATGCCAGTAAAGAAAAAAGCTAGCATTAGACTTGAATGATTATTACAGAAATGAATGCTATTAAAAATTCACCTATCCTATTAGACCAGTCTACAAACGCTGACTGGTCTATTTAAAATAGATAAAAGATCAGCGCTTAACCAGACTAATCTTCAATTATAAACTGATTTGAGCCTTTCTCTTCCTAAAATCAACGTCTGAATAATAAGTGTTCTTTACAAGCAAATTTGGTCCGAGACACTTTACCGCTGGGCAATGACAATTCAGGCTTTTAGCTGTCGGTGTATTCACCCATTTTGAATATGCAACGGGAAGTGATATGTCCTGTATATTTCCAAGTTTGGGTTCGTCTCCAAAATCGGTGACGATAATGTCACCTGTAAAGATATTAACATTCAACCTAGAACGGCCATCAGGATCATTCCGTACACTCACATTTTCCTCACGATACAATCTTTTTAATAAATCCAAATCTGCTTGTGAAGCACTGCACGGATAAAATGGCAACGTTCCAAACAACATCCAGATATCTTTGTGCTGATGATCAAGCAGTCGGTTAATCGCAATACGAGTATCATCCAATTCTAGCGTTTCTAATGCGCTTGCAAAATCCACTGGATACATGGGATGAATCTCATGCCGTTCACAATCCATTTCACGAACTTGGTCATGAATATGCTCTAAATATGGGAAAGTACGTTTATTCAGCATCGTTTCCGCCGAAACCATTACACCTTCATTGGCAAGTCGCTGTGAATTATCTATCATACGTTCAAAAAAATTTTTGCGGTTTTCTTTAGATGGTTTTCGCTCCATATTGGCAAAACCAATTTCCACAAATTCCTCGACAGTACCCCAATTGTGGGAAATATGTAATACATCCAAAAATGGAATAATAGATTCATATCTTTCATACGGCAATGTCAAATTTGAATTTATTTGTGTTTTCACACCGCGACTGTGTGCATATTTTAATAGTGGAAGCACATGATTACGAATGGACTTTTTATTCATCATTGGCTCACCGCCGGTAATACTCAGCGTACGGAGGTGCGGAATTTCATCCAGTCGTTTCAAAATAAGATCCATTGGCAATGCATCAGGATCCTGTGATTGCAGGGTATAACCGACCGCACAATGGGCACAGCGCATATTGCAAAGTGTCGTAGTCGTAATTTCACATTTGATAACGTCATTTCTCCATGTTCCTCAACATCCATGTATGCTTCCCACGGATCATTGGTTGGCGTAATGGTTTGTATGTTTGTTCTTGTAGGCAATTAAGAAAACTTCCTCTCTATTTGTGTTTCTGTTTATTTATTGTACGGGGTGACTTCCGTAAAATGAATCTATAATCATTTTAGCATATAAGGAAGATGCGACGAGCAAATGTAAAGTATCTATTTAATAGGCGTCATAAAACTCTATCCATTTTTATCTAAATTGACGTTGCACTTATTTATTTGACGTTAATCTGCTTCTCTTAATATTGGATTTGCGAAAAACAATAGGATTACACTAAGTATTAATGGAACTGAACTCCAAGCCATGATGGTCTGAATTTGTATTCCCAGCCCCAAAATAAAAGAAGTTACTGCATATGAAAGTGGAATCAACCCTAACGAACCCGTGCGGATTAAGCTCATTACGCGCCCAACTTTGGAATTATCTGAATGGGCTTGAACCATGGAAATTAACGGAATGTTAACTGCTGGATTGAGCATCCCAATAAAAATTATAACTCCAATAGCTAATCCAAGCGTTTCAACCTGACTAAATATAAGCATACCAATTCCTTGTAGTGCTATTAAGTATAAGGCATAAGATCCTCTCTTTCGGTGAATATTAACCATCCCTAATACAACAGAACCAATAATCATCCCAAAAGTGAAACCTCCCTGCACGAAACTAAAATCTATGGAATTACCATTCAATACACCTTCCACAAAAATTGGAAGTCCCATCATTAATGGTCCAGATATAAAGAAGTTTACAATAATTGTAATGATAAACAATGCCTTTAGTAATGGAGACTGCCAAGTATAGACAAACCCTTCCTTTAGTTGAGCTTTAAAAGAATTTTTAACCATCTTCTTTTCTTTTTGGTCTTCGTTACGACGCTTTATAAATAGTACCCCTATTCCGGAAAAACATAAAAATAGAGAAATAAGTGCCAATATTAGAGTATAACTGACAATACTGATTAGTACTCCTGCAAGTAGCGGACCTGTAAAAAGAGCGATTTGGATCGCTCCTTGAATGATCGAGTTCGCGCGTGTAAGCTGTTCGATCTTAACAACTTTTGGTAATAGAGCATCTCTTGCCGGCTCTAATAATCCTCCACAGACTCCAAAAAAGGCTGCATTGACAGCAAGTGCCCAAATTGGAACCTCTGATAAATACCTGAAGAGTACTGCAAGTAGGATTAATAATAGTGCTTGTGACATATCAGACAGGAACATAATTTTTGTTTGTTTGCTTCTATCTGCCACCACTCCGCCAATAACCATGGAAACTATTCTCGTACTCGTTAAGCAGATCAATACAATGCCAAGAGCAGCTTCCATTCCGAGATCTTCAACCACGTACCACGTTTGAATAAACATAAACATAGATAAACTTAAGCTTGATATTACGGTTACGAACCATAATAGAATAAACGATTTGGATTTTGATAAAGGAATTGTTAATTCACTTTCCGACATCTTTGCATTTTCCACCATAACTCACTCCATATAATTATTTTACTCGGTTAAAATAAATTAACCGTCTATCTAAAAAAAAGAGTCATTTGCTACGACTCTACTTTTTCTTTTCAAAAGAACTTTCCTCTATCTTTAAGCCAAGCATATGAAAATAGTAAAGTTTGCTATCAGGAGAAGGTTCTGGCCGTTGAATCTCCGCAAGCTCTTCCATCAGATCCGAAAATTTCTGTTGCCAGGTCATGAAATCTTCCTCTTTAGCATGAATTTCGTATGCACTCGATCTATACTTCCACTTTGCAGGATCCTGTGAGCTAGACTGGTCTAGTAAAGATTCTTCCGGTGCAGCAAGAATTCTTCTTTTCGATTGCTCTAACATACTGATCATCATTGTTCTGACCGTTTCCGTCATATCAGAATAAGGAAGGAGGGATTGATCAGGCACGAATCCCCCAGCAACTGCTTGATAAAACTTTTGTACAATCCCATTCTTTTCTTCCTTGTGTACAATCTGGACAAGTTCATTCTTCTCTAATTCTTTTAAATGATAATGAATACGTGCTCTAGAAAGATTAAATACCTCAGAAAGTTGTTGTCCAGTCTTAGGTTTTTCCATTAATCGTAAAAGTAACTCAGATCGAAAAGGATCACTCAGTGCTTTCAGCTGTTCATGGGTAGTTAATAGTTTTATATCCTTCATCAGTTCCTCCATTTACTCGGTAAAATTAATTTAACAATAGTATCTTACAAATATTTTCTGTTGTCAATTAACTTTATTGATTAGTAAAAGGCACAAATCAAATTTGTGCCTTTTTCCATGAACTTGATAGTAAAATAATGTTGTTGGCGTTCTTTGCTTTCGTATCCCAATATTCAAAAATCAACGTTTAGTATTCTTTCGCTTCATCTTTTAAACTAAGCACATAATTTAAGTACTTTTAACTGTTTTCCTGGATAAATACAATAACTTAATAAACACTGGGACAAGTTCCGGCTGCTGGTTCATAGTAACAATGATTTTTATACCTGCCTGCAAAAGGTTCACCGTACCACGTAGGAGGACATGGAGCATACGGATTGAAATACCAAAGAGCATATTTCGCTGGGTATTGCCTCCAATATTTCAAATTCTTTTCTGCTAATCTTTTCTCAACTTCTCTTGCGCCATTGTAAAATAGATTTCCTTTTTGAACAGCTTCAAAAGAATAATTTCCACCTTGTACTTGAAAAATGACATCTCGAATTGATCTTACACTTCTAAAATCTAAACAATCCGCTTTAGCCCGATTTACAATTACATTTCCCACATATAACATTCCTTGTTTTCCTTCACCAACGGCTTCCGCTCGCATCATCCTTGCCATTAGAGCAACATCCGCACTTGTATATTTAACTATTGGCATTTTTTCACCCCAAGATAGTGTATGAAAAAGCTATTATTGTGTCATTAAATCGAAAATCCTAATCGATTGCGGAAAATTAGAAAACCTGTTTTATCGACAGATGTCAAAAACCCTAGTTGCCCTAATACTGATATTCCTAAAAATCTTATATTTTTCTGTGTAAAAAAAGCTGATTTTCACAACGGAAAACCAGCTTCTCATTTATATATTTATGCTTCAATATCATAGCCTTGTTCTTCAATAGCTTCTTTCATGGCATCAACTGTTACTTTTGATTCTTCAAACGTAACAGTTACATTACCAGCTTCTAAATTAACTGCAGCTGCTGATACGCCATCCAGTTCTTTTAATGCACCTTCAACTGACATTTTGCAATGACCGCATGTCATGCCTTGTACGCTTATCGTTTTTTCCATGATCTTTCACCTCCTTTAAAATTGGATTCTTATAGTTTTACTCGCTTTAGGCGAAGTGAGTTAGCAACAACACTTACCGAACTTAATGCCATTGCAGCACCAGCAATCCATGGTGCAAGCAGGCCGATTGCTGCAACTGGGATTCCTGCTGTATTGTAGCCGAACGCCCAGAAAAGATTTTGACGGATATTTCGAATCGTAGCATGACTGATTCGAATTGCTTTCGGTATGAGTAATAGTTCTCCACCAAGAATGGTAACATCAGCTGCTTCAATCGCCACTTCTGTACCAGTTCCAATAGCAATCCCAATATCTGCAGTAACCAATGCAGGCGCATCGTTCACACCGTCACCAACCATTGCTACCTTTTTACCCTGTTTCTGAATTTCTTTGACTTTATCAGCTTTTTCTTCTGGTAATACTTGCGCAATTACTTGATCGATTCCAACTTGTTTGGCAATGGCTTGTGCTGTTCGTTCGTTATCACCTGTTAGCATGATTACTTCAATTCCCAACTCTTTTAATTGCTTAATCGCTTCAGGTGCTGTTTCTTTAATGGTGTCGGCAACCGCAACAATACCGCGAAGATTACCATCAATAGCAATTAACATAGCTGTTTTACCATTTGTCTCATATTCAACTAATTTTTCTTCTGAATCTTTCATTTCTATTTGGTGATCCACCATTAATTTTCGATTTCCAACAAGAATTTGTTTTCCAGAAATTGCTGCTTCAATACCATGACCCGGTATTGCATTAAAGTCATCCACATCCAACAACTCAATTTCATTTTCTGTTGCGTATGTCACAATTGATTCTGCTAATGGATGTTCGGAACTTTTTTCAGCACTAGCTAATAATTGTAATGATTCTTGATCACCAGTAAAATCAGTTACTTCTGGTTTTCCTTTTGTGATGGTTCCTGTTTTATCAAGAACGATCGCCTCTAATTGATGAGTTCTTTCTAGATGTCCTCCACCTTTGAAAAGAATTCCATTTTCTGCTGCCTTTCCTGTACCAACCATAATAGATGTTGGTGTTGCAAGTCCTAAAGCACATGGACACGCAATAACCAACACAGCAATTGCAGCAACTAAAGCAGGTTCAAATTGACCAGGTTGGACAAATGCTATCCAAATGATAAAAGTTACGATTGCAATTCCTACAACGATTGGTACAAAATATCCTGAAATTACATCAGCCAATCGTTGGATTGGTGCTTTCGATCCTTGCGCTTCTTCCACAACTTTGACAATCGATGCAAGGGCAGTATCTTTACCTACTTTTGTCGCTTCCATTTCAATTGAACCATTCTTATTTATGGTAGATCCAATGAGTTTTTCACCAGGATCTTTTTCAATTGGAATGGATTCCCCTGTAATCATCGATTCATCGACAGATGTTTTTCCTTTTACAACCATACCGTCTACAGGTATCTTCTCTCCTGGTTTTACAACTAACCGATCACCAACAGCAACTTCCTCTATTGGAATCATAACTTCCTCGCCATTTTTTACTACGCGAGCTTCTTTTGCCTGTAAATTAAGTAATGAAGATAGTGCATTCGTTGTTTGACTTTTAGCTCGAGCTTCCAAATATTTACCAAATAATATTAATGTAATTAATACTGCACTCGTTTCAAAATATAAATGCGGCATATATCCAGGATTACCGATGGTTTTAAATGCTTCGTATAAACTGTAGAAATACGCGGCACTGGTACCTAATGCAACCAACACATCCATATTTGCTCCACCATTTTTCAAGTTTTTATATGCACCAACATAAAATTGCCATCCGATGATAAACTGAACGGGCGTTGCTAATGCAAATTGGAACCACGGATTCATGAATATTTCCGGTAGACTCATCCCAAATAAGTGAACGAGCATCGTTACTAATAAAGGGGCAGATAGTAATGCCGATACAATTAACTTCGTCTTCTTATGATGTAACTCTTTTTCTTTATAGGTCTGTTTTTCTTCTGCCTCTGCTTTTGGTTTCGCATCATAACCAATTTTTTGGATTTTCTCAATTAAAGCCCCTTGATCAACTAATCCAGCGTTATACTCGATCGTTGCACTTTCTGTCGTTAAGTTTACTGTTGCATGCTTAACACCATCTTGTTTGTTCAAAACTTTTTCAATGCGGGTAGAACATGCAGCGCAAGTCATTCCAAAAACATCAAATTCAGTCTTCTCCATTAGAACACCATAACCTATGTTCTCTATTTTTGCCGTAATATCTTCCATTGAAGCTTTTGCTGAATCATAATCGATGGTTGCCTTTTCCGTTGTTAAATTAACTTGAGCTTCTACCCCATCCATCTTATTTAATACTTTCTCAACGCGATTGGAACAAGCAGCACAGGTCATTCCTGTTATACCAAGTGTTGCATGATTTGTTTCGCTCATCATAAATCCCTCCTACTTGGAAAACTGCTTCATAACAGTCATTAGTTCCTCGATCGATTCTTTGCCTTCACCCTGTTTAATAGCATCACTGACACAATGATTGATATGACGTTCGGTGACAGCGAAACCTACATTTTTTAACGCGGATTGAATGGCGCTAATTTGTACTAAAATATCTACACAATAACGATCTTCTTCCACCATTTTTTGTATTCCGCGCACTTGACCTTCTATACGTTTTAAACGATTTGTAACTTTCTGCTTTTCATCGTTTGTTCTTGGTTTTGTTGGGTGATCATGTAAGAATTTATCCAATGTAATCACTTCCTTTTATTTTATATTTATACTATACCCCCATAAGGTATTTTTGTCAACGAATAAGTTTTTTCATGTAAAAACAAATTACTCCCCTTTAGATGGTTTTTGATCTCTAAAGGGGAGTATTAATTTTCTCTAAAAAGCTCGGACTATGTATGATACATTCAGTCACTAAGATAAACTTCATCATCCACATGAATGTCACCTGTTTTTATAACAGTAGCATACACACCAAAATTATTTTTTCTTTCTTTTATAACTGTTTTATGTAAACTCGGATCTCGTTTTGCATTATCTGGATTAACAGTAATGATCATACACCTTTTACAATGTCCTACTAACTCAATTTCTACTTCATTTCCTATTTTTATTCGTTTACCAATCCATTCTTCTTCAATAAACGGTATTTTTTCATTTAATGAAATAAATAAATTAGGACGAAATCGTCGATAATCAACCTCATCCTTCCCCCACATTGCTTCCAAATTATCTACTGAAGCATCCGTTACAAGTTGAATGTGTTCTACTGCTATTGGTCCAATCGGTACGTGTGAAGGGGTATATTCAGTAGTAGAGATTTTTCGATTTGATTTGTTTTCCATTTCTTTAATTAATTCCGTGTCCTTCCAATTAAAAACCTTACCCTCAGGTGTTGTGACTTCCACTTTCGGATATTCATCCATTGATTCTTCTCCAACAAATCTTGCTTTATATCGAACCATTTCTTGGAATCTAGTTATTGTTAGGAAATCATCTTTTTTGACTCATCTAAATAAGCGTGGCTTCTGTCTCCATATAAACCATAATCCATTATTTTGGTTTTTGGCACACTTTCTCCGGAAAAAGATTTTATAGGATGGCGAACTATTTCCTTGATATGACCGACTAACATTACATTCACTCCTATTTTAATTTTAAACTACTATAAATTATTATAATGGCTATTAAATGCCCTTTTCACATTATTTTTGTTATTTAGTAAATCCAAAACCAATCCCTGAAATTATATAAGGTATTGCTGAATTAATAAATTCTTCAGGCGATAACTTTTTACTATTTCTTCTCCACTCTACAGATGCCCCGTAAATCCCCCAAACTAACATGACAGCAATAACCTTTAACCCGTGCTCTGCTTTAGTTGGATGTTGTTTCAGCAGCATTTTCTAAAAAATGACTTCAAGCTGTTCTTTAATAATTCGTGCAATGGTATCTTCGTATCCCCTATGACAACGATTAGATAATGACTTTTGAAAATTTGTAATCGCTAAGAAGATGCAGACCAACGTTTCTTCATTTAGTTTATTATTTTGGTAGTAATCACAATCCAAATTAACTAACAAAACTTCAGATAATGCCTTGTCCAGCAAGTCATATATATCCTCAAAATGATAATAGAATGTAGCACGATTTATCATAGCCTCAGTTGTAATATCCTTAACGGTAATATCCTTAAATTCTTTTTCCCCTGAAAGTTCAATAAAAGAATCCATTATTAATTTGCGAGTACGCAAAACTCGGGGATCCGTCTTTGATTGCGTCAATTGTTACTCACTCCTACTTTTTAAACAATTTATTCAATGTGTTGTATAAACGACAAATTCACAGAACTATTGGTATTGATCAAGTTCATTATGACTTAAAATTCAATTGTAAGGCAAATATATTGTGTCAACTTTCATTAATGAAAATCTATTTCTAGTATAAGAATTTTTAACGAGATGAGGGGAAAAGAATTGAAAAACAATAGTAATATGATTTGTGATGTTGAAACAGGTGTATGCGGAGTAACTGGAGAGAAAGAAATGGAGGTGATTGATTTTAACCAACCAAAAAAATCAATCAATCTTTATTATGTAACTGATCCAATTTGTTCTCATTGCTGGGCGATTGAACCCGTTCTTCGACGTTTTAAAGAACAATATGGGCATTATTTTAACTTTCATACCGTGATGGGCGGCTTGCTAGAAAAATGGCATGACGGACCAATTGATCCTGCAAACGGAATTTATAAACCAGCCGATGTTGCTGGTCACTGGAGAGAAGTTGGAGAACATTCAAGAATGCCAATTGATGGGACTTTAATGATTGATAATCCAGTTCAATCATCTTATCCACCTTCTCGTGTATTTAAGGTGATTCAAAAAAATCATCATGATGCATTAGCATATGAATATTTGCGCCGTGCAAGAGAAGCACTTTTCGCTTTTAATCATAATATTGCAGATGAATCGGTTATGATTGAAATTGTAAATAAACTTGGTCTCGATGGAAAAGCAATTGTAAATGAAGCAGAACAGTCAATCGGACAACAATTGTTAAATGAAGATTTTGGACTTGCAGCGAGTTTAGGTGCCAGAGGATTTCCGACTATTATCATGGTCAATGAGCATAATAAAGGTGTTAAAATTGTTGGTGGCCGTCCGTTAGAAAATTATGTAGATGGATTAAAGCAGGTTCTAAATACGGAAGAACTTCAACCAAAACAACAACCTTCTCTTTCTCGTCTGCTTGAAAAAGAACGTCTGTTATTCTCGAAAGAAATTGAAGTAATGTACGATGTTGAACAATCAGATGTTTTTGCTTTTGTTGAAAAAGAACTCACATCAGATTGTTATCAAGTGAAAGAGGTTTTAGGGGAATCCTATTTTAGCAGTTAAGAAAGCACAAATCCTTTCTTATTGCATAGTGAAACTACTAATTAAACAAAGGAGAATGACCATGGCATATATATTACAAGTGGATTTTAACATGAATGGACCATTCGGAGATGAAATGGCAGAAGCATTTTCTGATATAGCAAAAAGTATTAATGAAGAAGATGGCTTCATGTGGAAAATCTGGACAGAGAATCCCACAACAAATGAAGCAGGTGGAATTTATCAGTTCGAAACGAAAGAAACAGCTGAAAAATATATTGAAATGCATTCGAAAAGATTAGCTGGTTTTGGAATAACAGATGTCAATGCAAAGATCTTTGCTATCAATTCTAGGCTTACTGAGATTAATAAAGGACCAGTCAAATAAATTATAAATGTTATGTAAACACTCATCAACTAGAACGGGAGTAGCTTAGGCTATTCCTTTTCTGACTGTGTTAAAGACCCAACTAAAAAAGCATGAAGTTTTGTACTTCTAGTTATTTGCCCTGTTTTTAAAATATATAGCTCTTTCCCCATTTAATATAAATCAAAAGTTTGTATCTCCACTGTATAACCACTATGATTATTATAGTAGGTGTTTAGTAATAAGCACTGTTCTTTCTGAGCCGAATTGATAGTCAACATATTCTATTAAATGAACAAACATGGTGCAATCTTTTTTTCTCAAAATAAGTAAGACAATATGTTATCTGGAGAGAAGAAAATAATTAAAAATTCGCGGAATAATAACTTAAATACTACATAGGGAGGTGAAAAAATGCCTAAATTTGATGTAAATAAAGCAATGAATAAAATTAACGAATATACTAATTCAAAAAATAACAATGATGAAGATCAACAATGGAAAGACGAAGTATTAAAAAGTTTAGCAAGAATTGAAGAAAAATTAGATAACAAATAACAATTATTAGGGCATCCATTTAGGATGTCTCTTTTAATATAAGCTCGAAGAAATAAGAACTGAAAAATGCTTATTAACTCACCTAATCACTAATCAACTCAGACAAATTGGACTAGAGAACAAGAAAATGGACTGCTGGAAACAGCCCACATTGTTCAATTCTTCTACCCTATTCCCCACGATAAGTGGATCGTAATCGTTCTGAAATTTAAATTAAGCTTCCTAAGCAAAAATTAGACTCTTAGTGAGCCACGAAACCCTCGGGCACCATAGTAAGAATCTGCTCCGTTATGATACAGGAAAACGTGTCCGAAACGATAATCGCAAAAAAGAGCCCCACCACGTTCTCTTATGTCAGAAGGGGTTTGCACCCAGCTCGACGTTTTCTTATCGAGATTTTCAAGTTTCTGCAACGCGCGATATTGTTCTTCCGTCAATAGTTCAATGCCCATGTCAGTTGCCATATCAATGGCGCTATTTTCTGGTTTATGTTTTTTTCTTGACTCTAACGCTGCCCGGTCGTAACAAATACTTCTACGACCTTTAGGACTTTCCGTTGAACAATCATAAAAAATGTATTCGTTTTTCTTATCATCATAAGCAACTACATCCGGCTCACCGCCAGTTCTTTCCATTTCATTGAGCGACCACAACTTTTCCGTATTCTCATCCAGCTTTGCCTCAACTTCTGCCCATTCAATATCTTTATGTCTATGCATGTTCTTCTCAAAACGGGCTTTCAACTTTTCGAGCAATTCTCCACGTTGTTCTGGGGTTAACACCTTTTTATTACTATTTGCCATGTAAGTTCCCTCCCTATTTGTTTAACTGTTAAGGTTTATGTATATTTTATAATAAATCATTTAAAGAATTGCGCCAAGGCGACAGTTCCGTTCTTTCTGTATTGAGAGTTGAATAATAATTGGGTTTACATGTTATTTTTCAACTTCTTATCCATAAGTTCTGCCATTTGTTCCGCATTCGAATTTCCTTCATTATGTAATTTATCAATGATATTACCATAATCAAATTCATCACGATTTTGGCTTAACTTATAAGCCGCTTGAACTTCTTGTATTTTGATTTTAAATCCAACAATACCTTTCATTTGTTTTTTTGTTTGGGCAGATAGATTTTCCCATAAAGCTGCACCCTCTCGATGTTGTTCATATTTTTGTAATAGTAGAATAAGGTCTTCTTGCAATTCTTGTTCACTCATAATACTAGCTGTTCCATATACATGGACAGCTTGATAATTCCATGTTGGTACATTTTCAGATTGATACCAGGATGAAGAAATATAAGCATGTGGACCTTGATACATAATAAGAACATTATCGTTAGCAGCCTCGAAAGTTTTCCATTGCGGGTTTGCATAAGCCATATGTCCAGTTACATAGTAATCATCACCTTTTTTAAATAACTCCAAAGGCAGATGAGTGGCAATTGGTTTCCCTTCTTTTGTCGTCACAATTGTTCCAAAGGAATTGTCCTGAATAAATTCTTTGATTTCATCAAAATCCGTTACTTTGAAATGTTTAGGGATAATCCACCTTTCCAAAAAGTTATATAAGTGTTTTGGTCATTATAATGTCTATTTGTTTCTCATCACCCATATAGAAAGAGTGGGAATCTGTTTGAACAAACCCCATTTTCTTATAAAAAGCAATAGCGTTTTCATTTTTTTCCCACACGCCTAACCAGATTTTCTTTTTACTTTCTTCCATCGCAATTTCCATAGCTTTACTTACCAGATACTTACCGAGACCATGCTTTTGAAATTTCCTCTTAATATAAATCCTCTCGATTTCAAGTGATTCATCATCCATTACTTCGGACTGAGCATCATTGGTATTAACCTTTAAATATCCAGCTAATTCATTATTATAATAAACAAAAAAGAATTGTGAAGAAATGGTTTCTAATTCTTTTTCAATTTGGCTTAGGTCAAATGCTCTTTCCAAATAGGCATTCATATTTTCGAACGAATTCTGCTTTTGAAATGTCTCATTAAATGTTTCATAACTAATCTCCTGAAGTTTTCGTGAATCTTCAATGGTACACTTTTTTATGTTTATCGTCATTTAACATATCCCTCTTTATAATAAGTAATAATCATTCTATTAATATACTATATTACATTTTCCTGAATAATATCAAAATACATTAGCCTTAATACAGAGCTTTTGTGGTAGGGCATATAGGTTGTTAACATTTCGTTCAAGATATATCACACAAAATATGTCCATATTTAGTTTTAGTTAAAAGATTTACAGATTGTGCCACCCTTTCCATTTACAATTCGATTGTATATATAAAATGGTGTACTCATACTATCGTTTCCTTTGTGCAAAAGGTGTCATAAACTTCGATATTAATTTAGGGATATTTCCTATAAACATACAAAAATAACTCACCAAACGATGAGATAAATTACCGTATTTTTTTCACCCGCTCTTATTCTTTGTCCAAATCAACATCATCCAAATCGAGCCAAGAAAGCATTTCGTGAACTAACGTATTTATTCTTTTATTAACTTCCTCATTACCAAACTTCACCTTTGCTTTTTTAATTTGTTCAATAACTGAATCGTCAAAATCAATAAGCTCTTGATCTGCTTCCATTTCGTTAAACAAATCAATCATGGCTTCGTTCCCTTGCTGTATCTGATCAATAGCATCGCTATACTTTTTATAATCATTTTCGTTTGCCTTCATTTGTATCACCCAGTAATAGAATGTCCAAGTTTTAGTAAATAAATAATTTAATTGTACAGGATGAATAAACGTAGTTACATTAACTACTGTGCTAATGCAAATAGTTTTAACTAAATAATACTGATTATTTAAACATAATCACCATTATGGTATGATGGGTTTAACAAGTACGAGGAGGAAAATCATGTCAATTCTAAAAAAGACAATTGCAAGTTTTGGTGTAGGATCTGCCAAAGTAAATACAAAGATAACGAATGATATAGTTAAACAAGGTGACACACTTCATGGTACCGTAATTATTCTTGGTGGAGAAACGGAACAATCAATTGAATCTATTAAACTACAACTCATGACATTATATTGCCACGAAAGTAGCGATCGTCTAACCCGTGCTACTATTTCTACTCAAAAAATAAATGAACCACTTAGTATCAAGCCAGGTGAGAAAAAGGAGTTTTCTTTCACGATGGAAATTCCGTTAGATACACCGATGACCATGAGAGACGAGGAAACTGGATTGAACGTACCACCAGTTTGGATCGAGACTGGTCTTGAAATAAAGAATGCATTTGACCCAAGAGATAAGGATCATATTTCCGTTGAACCAACAGATACATATCAAAAAATCATTGATTCTATTAAGATGCTAGGCTTTAGTTTCAGACAGATGGAAAACGAGAAAGCTGCGCGTAGAATTGAGAGTCGTTTACCTTACGTACAGCAATTCGAGTTCAAACCCACTATAGGAAAATATGCTCGTAAATTAGATGAGTTAGAAGTTTACATTGTTCCTGAAAAAGAACAAACTAAATTATATTTTGAAGTTGATAAGAATACCGGAGAATCTATGGGATCAATTTTTGAAAAAATGAACTTGAACGAACACCGCGGTGTAATCACACTTCAAAATGAGACTATTTTAAATGACATTGATTATGTATGCGATCAAATCGAAGAAATTATAGATAGTGTTGTGTAGATTTAAAGATTAATAGTGAGCATGATTATTTGTAGCTAATTACGCTTTGAAAAATATGCTCACAGGAAAAACTTAAAGAATCCACTTTTGAAAGAGATTTATCAAAAGTGGATTCTTTTTTAACAATCTTCCGACGTAATACTCATTAACAGTTCGTTACTTGTTCTGCGCTATTTGTATTAGGTTACCGCATGTATCATCGAAGACAGCTAATGTGAGTTCCCCCGCATCTGTCGGTTCCGTCGTAAACTTCACGCCTTTTTCTATTAATCGTTCGTATTCTTTATGAATATCTGCAACGCCAAACATTGTTGCCGGTATGCCTTCAGAAAATATCTTCTTTTGATACTCTTTGGCAGCAGGATGGTTATTCGGTTCGAGTAATAGCTCTGTACCGTCTTGATCCCCGGGAGAAACAAGCGTTATCCACCTAAATTCTCCAGCAGGAACGTCATGTTTTTTTACAAAACCCAGCGTTTCCGAATAAAACTTTAGTGCTTTGTCTTGGTCTTGTACGAATAGACTAGTAGCAATTATTTTCATAATGCATTGCCTCCTTTGGTATTTTTTAAAATTAGTAAATGCTATCAATATATAGTATTTGGCTTTTTGATATATTTCAAACTGCTTTCTTTATATCACTTCGTAACAGTAATCTCCCCATTATCCGTGGAAAGCATAATTTTATTCGCACCATCACCAAAAACAGCATTATCACTATATTTATCGAATATATTAATTTCACCATTATCTACTTGTACATCAAATGTTGCATTAGTTGGTTCTTTATTCGTTTTAATGGTGATACTGCCATTATCCGAATTCAAAGTAATCGGACGATTTAAATTGGTGGTCTCGAGAATAATTTCGCCGTTATCTGTTTCTCCATGGATTTCACCAGACACGTTTTCGAGCAAGATTGTTCCATTATCTGACTCGACTTTCAAAGCTGTTGCTTCGATGTCTTTTAGTTCAATCTCCCCGTTACTTGTTTCTGCATGGATATTTTCTATATTTAATTGCTCCGCTTGGACCGTACCATTGTCGATATCGATTTGTAGCGATTTGTACTGCTTTTGAGGTAACGCTATCCGTAACGTTAAATCCGATCCCATGAAGTGAAACAACTTAAATACCTTCTGTTCTTTTACCTTAACCGAAAGCTTATCACCAGTTTGCTCAACAATCAATTCCTTTGTTACATCTTCTCTACTCTCTCCTACAAGTTCAACTGTTGCCTGTGAATCATCTGTTGAGACGATTTCTACCCTGTCATTGTTAGCGTTAATGTCTATGTTTGTAAATGTATTATTTTTTATTAACTTTTCTTCCTTAATTGCTACTGCCTTACTTACGGATTGAAATGTAACGATACTTCCAATTGCTCCGACTACTAGCAATATGAGTGCGATAATAGATGTCTTCTTGATTTTATTCATGCTTCAATCCCCCTTTCACAAGCGATACGTTATATTTTAAATAGCGCACGAATATGTTGCTTAATGCTTTTGTGGCAAAAAACAATCCAATTGTAATGAATAACCCTGCTCCAGCAAGCATGATGGAGAAGAATAAATCAAACCATTCAAATGACAACGGGTTAATTAACACGTTAACTAATACGAGAATCGGTGAAGCTACAAAGGAAATTCCAGCAGCCCAGCCCGCAAGAACGACTCCAGCTATTGCAACAAACGGACCAAGTACAATGACTAAGTTAAAAAAGCCTAATCCAACTACGGCCCACAGCGCTCGGAAAATGTTGCCAGTACTAGCAGTTGCCTCCATTTTTTCTACATGGTGCGTAGCAAGTAATTCTTTTGCAATATGGTGCGGCGAGCCTAGAGATGCCGCAATTTCTACTTCCGTTTTCCCATCCGCTAATCCATTGGTGAAATGCTCCTGGAAATCATGTAGAATATCCTGTCGTTCATCGCTAGAAATTCCTTTTAATGATGATTCCAATTCATTCATAAATTGTTTACTATTCATTGTCAAAACCCTCCTTTATTAACTGATTGACACCTTTTGAGAAATCCTTCCATTCTTGCAGCAATTCCTGCAAATAGTTTTTACCTTTGTTGGTTAAACTGTAATACTTTCGAGATGGTCCCTCATTGGATTCCTTTAGATAGGTTGTAAAGTATTCTTCTTTTGTTAAACGTCGCAATAATGGATACACGGTGCCTTCTGATATTTCAATTTGGTCAGAAATTTTTTGTACGAGTTCATATCCATATCGATCTTCTTTATCAAGTAAAACGAGTACACAAAGTTTTAGCACACCTTTTTTAAATTGAACGTCGATTGGTAACACCTCATCTCTTCTGGCGTTCTATGCGTTATTAACCAGTACTATATAATGTATAGTAGTGATTAATAAGAAATATATCACATGGTACTATACAATGCAAGGTACTGTTTTAAATTTTCTTCTAAACTAACTATTTAAGGAACAAATTGACATCACATCAGGGTTTTTGTATAGTTAGTGCGAAGAATAGGATTGGAGTGAATCGTTTGCCTTCAAATGCTGAGTTACAAACGTTGGATTTAATAGATTTATTAAGCGAGCGTCATGGTTTGGTCCGCGGAATTGCAGAGAAAGCATGGAACGATACGAGTGAGATTTATATTTCAAATTCGGAATGGTATATCATGGCCAGAATTTATAAAAAGCGACCGACCATTTCCTATGTAACGAAAAATGTGGATATTTCTCGCCAGGCAATACATAAATTTATCAAGAACCTATCCGCAAAAGGATTAGTAAACGTCCAAAATGTAGAAAACAATAAGAAAGAAAAGTGTATTGAATTAACGGATTTGGGAGAAGAATGCTACGAGAAAAACGCTGCGCTTAAAGCCCAGCTTGAGGGGGAAATTGCGGAAAAAATTGGTGTAGAGCGAGTAGAAATTCTTAAAGATATTTTAAAGTTAGACTGGCAATTATAACAATATAAACCCCCCATTTTCTCAAAATAACAAAAAGGGGGGACATTTTATTAAAAAATTTCACTTTCCATTAATGATTAGTGAGAGAAAAGTCTGGTGATCCCTTGATGGATTTTTTAACCATTTCCTCAATAGTATGAGTTGTCGTATTTAATGCTATAGCTAATTCATTAAATAATATATTTTGAGTATCGTTCAATAGCTTCAGATCTTGTTCATATAGCTTTCTTTCATGAATTTCAGCGTCAATTTTCTTCCGCAAAAGTGTATTAACCACTTTAGCGATTTCCTTTCTTTCACCTTTATGAACAATCTCTGAATAAGCGTTACGACGCGAATTATGTTTGTCATCCCACTCTACCCCCGGGTGCTTAAATGATTCCATTATATCGAGAGCTTCCTCACTATCTGCCAACTCAAGCATAACAACCTTTTCATTATGAACAGGAGTGCTTATCGTCAGGCGATCATCTTCCAATGGATGCAGCACATAATACGTTTGTGTAATACCTGAAATCGTTTTTTCACAAATATCATCTATTTTACAAATACCATGAGCAGAATAAACGATTAAATCTCCAACGTTATACATTTGATTCCTCCACTCCTACTATATACCGTCAACTACATTCATTATAATTCCAACGCGGTATTTTTGTCAACTAAGTTGACTATAGTAAAAAAGCAGAAAGCTCTCTTTAATAGAACACAGCTACTAATCGGTTGCGATTGAAATTCTAATGACTCTAGGAACTAGAAACCATATTCTGCTACTTCTTTTTCTTCACGAATTTTCGTATAGGTTTCTGTCAACAAAACCGTATCTTCCACCAAACGATTAATCCGGAAAAATACATCATCATTAACGATTTCTTTTCGCAGGAAATCTTTTTCCTCAATAAACACATACGTTTGGACAATTTGTGCTTTCATGTAGGCTAAAATTGGTTTTAATTGATTTTCTGCAATTAAGTAATGCTTTGCCGAACCAGCTGTCACAAGGATGCTGACGACTTTATCAAGAAACGCATTTACAGGAAGTAAATCAAATACATTTTTCAATGTGGCTGGAATCGATGCCTGAAAAATCGGAGTCCCAATAATAATGGCATCCGCTTCCATAATCAGCTGTGTCACATATTTGGTATCGCCTTCGTATTCTAAGTAATTGCGACCATCGCTAAACTGTACGTCATAATCAGCTAAATCAATCAATGTCACTTCCGTATCTGGACATTTTTCTTTTACATACTTCAGTGTGTAATTCATCGCCGTTCTTGTTTTCGATCCGACATTTGAACCGGATAACCCGACTATCTTCATACAAATCGCCCCCTACTTCTTAGCCGTGTATTTCTTAATTGCTGGTAAAATTTCCGTACCAATAATTTCGATATTTTTCTTTAAACGTTCAAATGGCATACCGCCAAAATCGATTTGCGCTATATATCGTTGATGCCCAAATTCCTCATGTTGATAAAGCATTTTTTCAATAATTTCTTGTGGACTACCAATATTCATAACGTTATGCGGATCAACACCCTGCGCAAAATGCTGCTTTGGAAAGCCCTGTCCGTTTGTTTTCTTCATTCCTTCATTAATATGCGGATACATATCCTTTAACGCCTGCTGTGATGTTTCTGCAGCATAGAAAAAGCCAGCCGTAGCTATTGGTAGCTCGGATGGATCAAATCCATTGCTTTCGGCAGCGTTACGGTACGCATCAATTGTACGCTTAAACACACTGACTGGTCCACCTAAATGCGCCATAAACATTGGTACGCCAGCATATCCTGCCTTTATTGCACTAGCGGGGGATCCACCGACAGCACGCCAAATCGGCATTGAACCGTCTTGTGGGCGCGGAAGCACTTTTGCATTGTTTAACGATGCACGGAATTCACCACTCCAATTAACAACCTCTTCTTCGTTGATTCTCCGCAACAAATCAAATTTTTCCTCAAACAGTTCTTCATAATCACGAACATTATAGCCTAGTAGATCAAAAAGCCCGATTCGTGATGCTCGTCCAGCAACAATCTCCGCACGACCACCTGAAATTAAATCAAGCGTCGCGAAGTTTTCATATACGCGTACAGGATCGGAAGTGCTTATAATTGTTGATGAGCTTGCAATCTTAATATTGTTTGTAGCTTGTGCAATAGCTGATAGAACCACAGCGTGCGCTTGCGTTGCAAAATATTCCTGATGACTCTCCCCTACACTAAAAAAATCAATACCAGCTTGATCAGCTAGCTTTGCATATTCAATCAGTTCATGTATGCGTTCTTTTGCAGATATTCTTTCACCCGTTAATGGATTTGGCAAATGGTCTCCCAGTGTATAAATACCAAACTCCATCCCTTTGGCAGGATCAATTCTATATTTTTCCATTCATTTATCACCAATCTTTCCATTGCTTGTCTACAATGCTATTATAGAACATATAATTCGTTTAGATAAGTACGCACTTATCGGTGGTATAGTATACAAAAAGATACTTAGGAGGATTATTGATGAAAAAGATACCTGAAGAATGTCGTGTCGAGGATGCGTTAGGTATTTTAGTTGGAAAATGGAAGCCTATTATTTTGTTGCACTTAATGCAGAATGGAACAAAACGATTTAGTGAACTTAAACGTAGCTTACCCGGAATCACACAGAAAATGTTAACCAAACAATTGCGGGAATTAGAGGATGAAGACATTGTCGCGCGTGTGGTATACCCTCAGGTTCCACCAAAAGTGGAATACTCCATTACCGAGTATGGACGTGGCTTGGAGCCAATTTTAGAAGCAATGCACGAATGGGGAACAAAACATACAGCACATAAGATGGAGAAGCATATTAATCATTAACCATTATTGGGAATATCGGTTACTGCCTATTATTGATCGATGATACTTATGCTGACGGTCACTAGATTCGTTAATCAATTATAGATATAAAAGGTCTTTAATATATTATTAAAGGAGGCACGTTATGAAATACTCAAAAGCCACAAATTATGCTTTGCACACAATGGTCTATTTATCCTTACAACCAAAAGGAAAATCGATTAAAGTAGAAAAGTTAGCGAAAATACAAAACCTCTCTCCCACTTACCTTTCAAAAATTTTAACAAAGCTGGTTAAAGCAGGACTAATTGAATCCAACCCTGGGGTCAATGGTGGTTACAGTATCACGAGACGGTCTCAAGCAATTTCTTTTTTACATGTCATTCATGCTATTGAAGGTCAAACAACATTATTCAGATGTTCACTCGATCATAGTAATGAAGATTGTTTAATTGAAAATGTGATGCGTGATGCAGAACGTAATATGAAAGATGAATTGAGCAAAAAATATATAAGTGATATTGCAAAACAAATCGAATCGAAAAAAGAAATAATTGTTAAGTTTAACTAACTATTTTTTTGAATTAATTAAAGATATCAATAGTCTATAATATACTTAATTAAAAGATCGGTGGAGATCCTGCGCTACGTTGGTAATGGTGGAATCAGAAAAGATTTATTTGAGACAAAAATGAATCCATTAATTAAGGCTGAACGATGGTGAATACCGTTCAGCCTAAGTAAAATAGTCCTTCAAGAGCTAACTCACTTTGGAAAAGTAATTACACTACATGACCAGCGTGGACACTTATTACGTTTGCGTTTATCGTTAACGATTTTTTTAATAAGGATCGGATTCATGACCTTTCTTCACAGCATCTTTTGTTGCCTTGTTCTCAGCCATTGAACCTTCACCATATTTCGAAATCCCTGAATCACGTCCGGGTACCTTATTTTCCGCCTTATTTTCTTGCAGCTCTTTCATTTTCTTTTCAATACCTTCCTTCACCCGTCGACCATAGTCTTCATCAGCTTTGGTGAAGTGCTCAACCATGGCATCTTGAATACGTTTGTCACAAATCGCAAGTGCATCAGAGAGATTGTTGATCAATTCATCGCGCTCCCAGTCTTCAAACCTACGATATGTATCGCCTGCCTGACCGTAATTATTAGGACGGTCAATCGGTGCACTCATTGCAGCAGCGTTATACGTTGGACGGTGCGGTGGTGGCTCTTCTTCACTGAGCTCTTGATAGCCTCCGATCATCGATGGTTCATAGTTAACATGCGGATTATCACCAGACTCTTTCGAATCACGAATATCCATTTGTCCACGATGTTGGTTTGAGCGCACGTCCGTTTTCGGTGCATTAACAGGTAATTTTAGATAATTTGCACCTACACGATAGCGCTGTGTATCAGAATACGAGAAAGTACGACCTTGCAACATCTTATCATCGGAAAAATCCATTCCATCAACAAGTACCCCTGTACCAAATGCTGCTTGCTCAATCTCCGCATGGTAATCTACTGGATTGCGATCAAGAACCATACGTCCGACTGGTAACCATGGAAACTTATCCTCTGGCCAAAGCTTTGTATCATCTAGCGGATCAAAATCGAGTTCTGGATGATAATCATCTTCCATAATCTGAACAAAGAGCTCCCATTCCGGATACTCCCCACGTTCGATCGCTTCATATAAATCCTGTGTTGCATGACTCACGTTCTTCGCCTGAATAGCGCTTGCTTCATCTTGTGTTAAGTTACGGATTCCTGACTTCGGCTCCCAGTGATATTTCACCAATACAGCCTCACCTTTTTCGTTTACCCATTTATACGTGTTAACACCAGATCCCTGCATATGACGGTATGTTGCTGGGATGCCCCATGGTGAAAATACAAATGTAATCATATGTGTAGCTTCAGGTGAACGTGAAACAAAATCAAACATACGCTGTGGATTAGGTACATTTGAAACCGGGTCAGCTTTAAATGCATGAATCATATCAGGGAATTTCATCGCATCACGGATAAAGAAAATCTTAAGGTTATTCCCGACCAAATCCCAGTTACCATCTTCTGTATACATTTTAATTGCAAACCCTCGTGGATCACGATCTGTTTCTGGTGCATCTTTTGATCCAGCTACTGTAGAGAAGCGAACCATTAACGGTGTTTTCTTCCCAGCGCCTGAAAATACTTTTGCTCGCGTATACTTCTCTACCGGTTCATCACCGACTTTTCCATACGTTTCAAAATATCCAAATGCGCCTGCTCCTCTTGCATGCACAACACGTTCTGGTACTTCTTCCCGATCAAAATGGGAAATCTTTTCAATGAAATGATAGTTCTCAAGTGTAGCTGGACCGCGATTTCCAATTGTACGGATGTTCTGATTATCCGCCACTGGCCTGCCCTGGCGAGTAGTCAATGTCTCCCTCTTCACGTCTTTTCCGTTTGAAGCATTCTTGTCATTGTTTTCTGCCAATATTAGTCCTCCTCATAATGATTTCCATATATTTTTCCTCTTAATAGAAAAGTTATACAGTATTAAGGAGACTGAGTCGAAACATGATTACATTAAAAAACCGATTGATTCTTTGAAAATATCAATCGGGTGTTGTATCACGTGATGTGCTTTTCTCTAAAACAAAATTTATTTCATGTCCTGAAAAGAAAAATCAAAATATAATAGAATAAAAATTAGAAAAGGAATAGTCAGGACCCAAGCCCACAGGGGTTTTTTATGGTGAAGTCCAAGGATCGGAAACATCACACAATTAAAGAGGACTGACCAGCCCATGCTCCATCCATTCTGATAAGAAATTTTTCCTCCTTGATAGAAGAAGAGCTCAATGGCACTGAAAAGAAATACCCATACAATAATATATCCGATTTGAAGTAGCCACTGTTTAGGATAGTTAGAAAGATAAATCAAAGCAAACATCGGAAATTGAACAAATACAATAAAAAAATCAGTCACCGTATGGTTAGGAAGAAATAACGTTTCATGAAAAAACCATAATGAATGTTGATACATTAAAAGACTGCTAAATAAGTTTACACATATCATAAAGAGAATCGTAGGGTAATACGCTCTCCAGTTTTTCCAATCAGCTAACCGCCAGGTGGCGAAAATCAATATAGGGACGATGATCCATCCACTGACATATGATAGAGGTTCAAGAATTGTAGCCATTGTTATCATCCTATTTTACATTTATGCCACTATTGTTCGCACAGGATAGACGGATTATTCTGTGAAAAAATTAAAGGCATTTTTAAATAATCGGCCTGCCAATACTTAAATAAAGATAAGTACTAATGAGATAGATAAAAAAGAACTTAATAAGCTAACTATTCATTTCGACCATTCATATTCTAAAATACTCATTTCCCATAAACTCCAGTTTTATCATAGGTCTCCCTATAAGTTTTTTATTAAATGAGATTATAAAAAAACTCTCTAACCAACGTATTATAAGTTTTTGGCTGATCAATGTTTACCGTGTGTCCTCCCCCCGGAACTATACCTATTTCAATATTACTATTTTGCTTTTTGATGTGTGTTGCTGCTTCCACCTCGTATATGTCTTTACTTCCGTTTAAAACTAATATTGGAGTTTTTAAATTTCTCAATTCCTTATTACTAATTGTAGGATAATTAAATGTCATAGTATATAACACCTTTTTTAACGTATCAAACCATCTTTCACCGTGAACATGTTGAAAGTGAGTAGCAATATTTTTATCATTTTCTTCAATATGTATAAAATATTTATATTGCTTTTCCATAACTTCCTTAAACTCTGTGGGTATAAACGTTGAATATCCCGTTAACACAATTCCATTAACAAGATCCGGTTCCCTTTTGGCGATGTGAATAGCTAATGATGCTCCTAAGGAAAGTCCTAGAATAAACCCTTTTCCTTTACTCTTAATTTTTGATACCACCCAATCAAGCGTATCTTCAAAATAATTGTCAGATGCAACTTCTTTGGAATTACCATGACCAGGTAAATCAAGTAAAATCAGTTCAAAATCGGATTTTAAAAAAGATATTTGATTAATAAAATGTGATTCGGCCGTCCCCATAAAACCGTGTAACATATATAATTTATTAATTTAGATCTCCTCCAATAATTAGCTTCTATAAGACTTCTTAATTTTACATTATAAATATTATTATATTAACAGTCTTAAGACTTAATTTAGATTGACCAAAAGTCGTATTAAATTGAAAACCTTCTTCTTTATTACAAGTCAAAAAAGCCGATTGATCTCTAATAGAACCAATCGACAGTTTTCTTTAACTGTATTAATAAATACACTTAATCGTTTCATTTCTTTAGTAATAACACTTAGCACACAAAATCCTAATAAATCTTTTCAATAAAATCACCTAAATAGACAATTTATTGATTAATTTGGGTAGTATTTCTTTTAACTCAATTAAATCATTGATCACTAAATCAGCCTGTGCTAATTCATCTTCCCGTGCAAAATCAAAATTGCATCCAATCGATACTAACCCATTTTCTTTTGCAGCGTTAATATCAGACAAACGATCTCCTACTACTGCTACTTCTTTAATTTGATATTTCTCAATGATTGCCTTAACCAAGTCAGTTTTATTCAATGATTGTATTTGTTGAATACTGAACGTTTCTGTAACCCATTTATCCAAATTATAATAGCTGACAATTGCTTTTAAGTAATCCGTTAAACCATTACTAGCTATGTAAATGGAATAATTATTTGCATGTAAATAACTGAACACTTCCGTTACATTCGGGTATAAATCACCTTTTCCACCCTTTATATTTTCAATTAGTCTTTCAAGAAAGTAGGTATTCATTTGATTCCTTATTTCCTCTGAATGGTCTGGTAACAATGTTTCCCATACTTTTGGTAAAGGTACACCCATAATTTCCCGGTATGTATCGATAGGTGTTTCTGTTTCCCATTTATTTAACGATCGCAAATAATCAAAGGTATCATCCAAAGACAATTCCAATATCTTATCTGTTTGAAATAATGTTCCATCCATATCAAATATTAGTGACTTGGACATTTGCTTCCCCTCCTTATTCAATTTTTTAATTGTTTTTCCAAACTGTAAAAAAAGTGTATCTTCAAATATTATCTCATCATATTTTTCAAAACCTAAATCGATCCTTCTCGTTTAAACAAACATCTATAGAAACACACCATTAATGAAATAAGTATATTAAATGTTTTCATGTATCCACTCTCTAAGCTTTTCAGCGTATGGTGTTCGTTCATCGGGAACAGTTTGATAGCCTTTCATTTGGTAAAGGTTATCATTCTCGTATCTTGGATAGACGTGGAGATGATAATGCCACACGTCTTGATTTCCAGCAGGTTCATTATGTTGTCGAGTTGAGACTCCATCACATCCATATGTATTTTTCATCGCAAAAGCTGTTAGTTGTGCAGCAAAATGAATATCAGCTGCATAATCTTTGGGTAATTCAAAGATGTTTTCAAAGTGTTTATTTGGAATAACAAGAACATGTCCTTTATTGTTTTTCCACCACTTACTTGCGATAAAGACTGTTACGTAATCATTCTGGTAAATAATATCACTCTGTTTCGTTCCTAATCCAGGTACCTCATTACCTGACATAACCCGGCAAAATGGACATTCGTATCCTTTGGGTTTATGTGAGTATTCATTCAATTTCTTTTCGACTCCCTTTTCACTTAAAGATTTTATCATTTTTTGAGTAATGTGCATACATAGCTGTAAAGAGTATTGGAACAGCGCATATCGTATAAATAACCAGTACTGGAACTAATCCTTTTATCATGAATGTTCCCCCATGCACTCTTGACTTCCCTTTAGAATTAACTACTATACTAATCATAAATAAAGCTGAAAATTAAAACAACGGTTAGTTTTATGTATGCTAGTTTAATAAAAAAATAAAGCGATTCACGTGTTCATGAGTCGCTTTATTACCAATAGTTTTCTCTTATTATATTTAATTATAGGTTGAGAACCCTTGAAATCCGATCACTTAATAGTATGGTGAAATCATTAAGTAAACCAGTACACCCGTAAGGCTTACATACAGCCAAAGTGGCATCGTCCAACGTGCAATTTTCCGATGCTTTTCAACTTTCATATTCAAGCCTCTTCCAAGTGTGATTAACGCTAGCGGTACAATCAATGCAGCCAGAACAATGTGTGTAATGAGTATAAAATAATAAATGTACATCAGAAAGCCATCTCCACCGTAGCTAGTGGATTCAGCCATAGAATGATACGTCAAATAAGAGATAAAAAACAAAAAGGTTGTTACGAATGCCGCGATAATAAATCTTCGGTGCAGTTTAATATTTTTCTTTTTAATCATAATAAGGGCGGTTAGTAAGAAGATAAAGGTAAAGCTATTCAAGATAGCATTCATCATCGGTAATACTGTTAGTTCAATGCCCCATATCATGTTATCTGCGCTTTTTGGCAACATATACGTTCCTAAAATAACTCCTACAATAAGAATAGATAGTATCCAAATCAGTGGATTGTAATTGCGCTGTTTAGTTTTATGTATATCACTACTCATACTTTTTTCACTCCTAAATATAAAAATACCTTTCAGTAAGCATATGAAAATTAATCATAAAGAGCAATACATAAGGATTACATATCTTCTAAAAACGGAAAATGTCATCCTTTAGACAAAAAATAAGTCCAATTTTCTAAAGTTGGTTTTGACCCAAGAATTTAAAACACACTTGAAATCCAAATTGGACTCAAGTGTGTTCCAGTAAAATGTTATGTGTGCTCAACATTTTTAAATTATTGCTTAATATCCCTTAAATTTTTCTACTATGATATTATCTTCAACAACTCCATTCTCAACGAGCATTTGCCGCATATCTTTAACCATTCCTGGAGGACCACATAGATAAAAAATTGGCTTGCTAACATCAACTACATGTCTTTTTAGCATGTCCGCATCAATCATTCCACTTTCGCCATCCCATTCACTGGAATCAGCATCGGACATCACTGGCACAAACGAAAAATTGGGGTTCTTTTCCGCAAATCCTTTTAAATCTTCCATAAACGCTGCCTCTGCTGTCGTTTCATTAGAATACAAAAGTGTGAGCTTATGATGCAATTGATCATGTGTAGACTGAGCAATAATGCTTCGGACAGGTGTAATGCCGATTCCCCCAATGATAAATACTGCTGGTATCTTTTCATCCTTATGTAAGGTAAATTCGCCACGTGGTTCATCAAATTTTACCTCAGTGCCAACAGTAAAATCCTCGATCCATTGTTTAAAAGCCGAATCGGATATACGGGTAGCTGTCATAACTTCTTTTTCATACGGAGCAGATGCCATTGAAAAAGCACGTTCTTTAACGTCCTCATCGGTAATTTTCGGCTTATTCAATGTCATATCACAATATTGTCCAGCCTTGAAAGTAAATCCTTCTGGTCTTTCCCAATAAAATGCCATCGTGTCATTCGCTATCTCTTCTTTTTTTAGTAATTTTGCAGTGTATTTCGGATCCATTTTCTCTTAATTTCCTTTCCGCGAGTAAAAAATTATAGCTTATCAGACATGCTTTATAAAACATTTCTTTTTACTATTCTTTACAACATTATCTTGTGCTATGCATTTATATTAAGTCAGTAGTTTATAATAGTTACTACAATTTTTTATTTTAAAACGATAAGAACTAGTGAATGACATAACTCCCTCTATCATAGTCTATGCAGGAGATAGAGCAAATAGAACCTATTAATCTTAATTTAATTTAATTGTATTTCTTGTCACTCTCTTTTAAACGAGCTGTAACCGCACACATCGAGATACCGTGTTACGATTAGCTTGTCAATTATTAAAGGGGGACTACATAAATGAAAAAGTTAGTAGCTTTATTTGTAGGTTTACTTTTTATAGGTGTATTTGCAACTTCCGTATCTGCAGCTGAATATGAAGTGAAAAAGGGAGACACTCTTTGGGATATAGCAATGGAACATGATACAGACGTGGAAAAATTAATGGAACTAAACGAACTAAAGACCTCTTTGATATTTCCAAAACAGGTATTGAAAATTAATGAACGTAAAATAGATTATTACATAGTAAAAAAAGGAGATACGCTGTACCACATTAGCAAAACACACAGCGATGGTGCAACGGTCACGAGTTTAAAAGCGTGGAATGATCTTTCTTCTGATTTGATTGTCACCGGACAACGGTTAATTATAAATGGGCCAGAGCCTGCCCAACTGCAAGCAACAAAACAAGATACAAAAGAGACAGTTGAAACAAGTACAACTGCTACTATTACTAAATCTGAGCCAGATGAAGAGAAAGCAAGCATGAATGTAAGTGAAAAGAAAGAGGATGTAGAAGGTAGAACATTCACTGTTGAAGCAACTGCTTATACAGCATATTGCCCAGGCTGTTCAGGAATCACTGCCACAGGGTTAAATTTAATGGAAAATCCGAATGCGAAAGTAATTGCCGTTGATCCAAACGTTATTCCTCTTGGTACCAAAGTTTATGTAGAAGGTTATGGTTACGCCATAGCATCGGATACCGGTGGTGCAATCAACGGGCGTAAAATAGATGTCCATTTTGCGACGAAAGAACAAGCGTATAACTGGGGTAGACGATCGGTGGAAGTCACGATTGTAAATTAGAGACACTAAGGAACATTATAACATTTAAAGATTTCAAAACAATCGTATATGAGCGTCAGTAATCTCATTATTATAAATAAACTTTGATAAGTAGTTCAATTACAGGAGTACAAAATTCAATTTGTACCTTTAATTGGACTACTTTTTTCATAAAAAAACACAGGAATGCACCCGTTAGCTTAATTAATACTCAACTTTAACTTTGGGATTAATTCTTTGTAGTTTACAAAACAATCCCTTATAGAAAGAACCGCAAAATAAGAAGAAGGTATCAAATCGACTAATAGACACTCATCATAGATTAAACTAATTTCCAATTGTTTTTGGGGTTTAATTCTTTTTTCTAAAAGCAAATTCGCTAAATCTGCATAAATTTTTTGTCCATGTTCATCAATAGACCTTTCTACTGAAAAACGTCCAGCGAGGCTATCCCACCAAACTTTAAAGGATTGATATATTTCATTAAATTCAATTAAATAATTATCACCTTCAACGAATAAACCCTGATAAAATAAGTCTTTCTCCTCAGTGAAAATTTTCAGGTCATTTATTGGGTGTTCGGAAATTCGATTCGATACCTCAGTCCATAACTTTTTGTAACGCATTTCAAAGTCTTTTCGAAAGTTACAGTTTGTTGTTATGTATGGGAATTTCCATTCATCTCTTTTCTGACTCTGATTTAAAAATATATTTTGGATATAAACCAGGTAATTTAATGAATAAGAAGCTTCTGTTCTCATTTCGAAAGTGTTTTTCATTATAATACCCCTCCCCTTATTTTTTATCTATATCTACTTTAAAACAAAACGTACAGCAAATTTGTGTACAATATTTTTCTGCACCCTTGATTGTGAGATGTAATTTTAAATTTTTTTAAATATAAATGATTGTTATATTATATCAAATACCATTCATTGATGAAATTTTTGGAAAGTTTCTTTTTACTAAGTGCCTTTCACCTAACCTACTTTTCTTTTACCTATCTTTTCCATCAAATCTTCTTTAATTAAAAAGACAGGTAGTAAATTAGAGGTCACTGAAAAAGTGGTGGATTTTAAAATTTTTACCTTTCACCTTATCTTAGCATCTTGAATATACGGAGACTCCTGCGGGAAGTAAGAGATCGGCGAGACCCCACAGGACGGCAGTCCGCGGAGGCTCGACACTCGCCCGCGGAAAGCGCAGTATATTCAAAGATGCGATGGTAGATCCACATATTTTGTACTTTATTTAACTTTTTCAGTGGCCTCGTAAATTATCCCGTCTTTTCTCTATCATCCAATCTCATACATACGCTTCACTATATCGAATCACTTTCCATCCTCTGGTGCTTTTTCAAATAAAGCTTCTGGAATCATTTCAAAGCCTTCAATCACCGTATTTTCTTCTACTTCCATCATCAAGTAACTTTTTCCATTGAAATGAACTTGACGCACAAAACGTAAGTCTTGTGGACTCAGGGATATATTCGCTATTTTCGTCTCAATCTTGATTGATTTTGACGTATACTTCGGTACAATGTTTGTCGCTTTAAACTCATAACTTTCATCATCAATCACCGTTTTGAAAGCGGACTCTACTTTCTCCGTATTGACATCTTTTATGCCACTGCTTGTTAAAACTTTTTCTACATCTTTGTAATCCAGTTTTGGTATATCTTCCTCTTCATTTTCCTCTACAACCCTATTAATCTCTTCGTATACATTCGAAAGTGTGGTCGTATTGATTTTCTGTTCCCCAGCTACGTTCTTGACAATTTCTTCAAAGACAATTTTATCTTCAGCAGCAGTCATGATTTCTTCCGCATTTAAAACTTCTTCGATAAAATGATAATTCAACTCATTCTTCTTCCCTGCTGAATAAAGTACATGGTTAACATCCGCAGCATTATCCGTAATTGTAGGAAAAAGAAATCCTGATATTGGAGCTTTCAAATTAATAATTGGATCTACAACAATGTTGTACTTGAACGCTTTTTCAACATAGTCAAATAATAATTCTTTCTTCGGATCCTGCGTTTTATTCATACTACACAAAATAAAAGGATTTGAATAAACCATATCTCGAGCACTTTCTTCTGATTCTTCGCTTTGACGTTTCATCGGCTTCATGTACTCTCCACGAATAAAGGTAACAACAATATCCATTTCATATTGTTTATCCTTCAACATTTTTTCTACAAGGTGAAGCATATGTCCTTTCCATTCTTCTGTATCGTTACTTAATAGACCTTGATGAAGAATAAGTTGACTGTTATTTTGCTCATCACGCTGGAATTTTAGCTCAAATAATTTCTCATCCAATTGCCCGGCTAAAACTTTTTTAAAGTTTTCCATAAATAACTCTTTTTGTTCCTGTTCCAGCAATTCAAATGGCATACTTTGATGGTGATAAATATCACTCGATTCCTTCATTATGTACACAGTGAAAATTTCTTGTATTTTTAATAAGTCATTATCTACCTTGAATTGTTTACGTATATTAGCTATGTCTTTTTTGTCCAACGTTGTTCCACTCCTAAGTTGATAGTTAATGTGTGTTTTTTTCGGTACACACAGTCTACTATTTTATCATAATGCATCTGGTTTTTTCTAAAAGTATTTAGGAGATTGTTAAGTAAAAAGACCCATTTCCTATGTGCATATAACAATCAATGTGCCCTCCCCTTCACATACACAAAAACACCCCCGTATTAGTTAATACTTGTCTAATACGGAGGTGTTTTGATTTTTCTATAATGAGCGAAATTGTTATCTATTCTTCTCTACAGATGCATCATAAATCGATTCAACCGCTTCTTTCAATGCAGCATTAAATTCTTCATCAGATTGACTTGCATTTAAATTTTCACTTAATGCTCTAGAGAAGCTTGCAATTAAACCATCGTTCTCTTTTAATTTTGCGTTTGCCTCATCTTTTGAATAGCCACCTGATAAAGCCACTACTCGAACAACCTGAGGATGGTCGATAAGTTCTTTATAAAGATTTGCCACTGTAGGAATGCTAAGCTTCAACATAACAATTTCATTTTCCTTCAACTCATCTAGCTGTTTCTTAATTTCCTGCTTTAGTAATTCTTCCGATTTTTCTTTATCGGCACTATGAATATCAACTTCTGGTTCAATGATTGGAACCAGACCTGCATCGATGATTTTTTTACCGATTTCGAATTGTTGATCAACAACTTCCTTAATTCCATCTTGGTTTGCTTCTTTAATCACCGAGCGCATTTTTGTACCGAATATACCGTGCTCATTAGCCCTTTTCAATTTCTTATCAAGATCATCGATTGGCTTCATTTTCTGAACGCCGTTCGAAAGTTCGGCAAGTCCTTTATCAACTTTAAGAAATGGTGCAATTCCTTTTTCTTCAGCTAAATATTCTCCAGTATACTTACCCTCGATTTTACGATCCATTGTTTGCTCAAATAAAATCGCACCAAGAATATACTCCGAGTTAAATGCTGGCGCAGTAATAATTCGTGTTCTCATCTCATGGACAAGATCAAACATTTCTTCCTCGCTGGAATATTCGTTTTCGGATACCCCGTATGCTGCTAGTGCCTTTGGTGTGCTCCCACCACTTTGGTCAAGTGCTGCGATAAATCCTTTACCTTCTCTAATTCTATCCAAGTGTTTTTCCCGCATTGCTTTCACTCCTTCTAAGATTCAGTAGTTATACTTTATTGCAATAATTACATTGTAACATGCTAGAGAAAATATATTTATTGAAGGGAATTGAAATTTCTTTTCAAATAGTTAGGATGAAAATAGAAGTCAGAAATCCATATGTTTAAATATGTCCTCTTGTTCAGAGTACTATTCCTTTTCCTTTAACGACATTACTCCGATTAAACCAATGATGGAAAAGATAACTGGTATGATGAAACCAAAATAATAACCTTCACTTATTTTTTCCGATACCACTTGAAAATGGTCCAATACTTTTCCGAAAATACTTGGAAGTAAGATGGCACTTAAAAAACCACCCGTATTTGCAAATCCCGAGACAATGCCAGCTTCTTTTATAGGAAATGATTGACGAACAGCAGCAAATGTTAAGGCATTCGCCCCATACGCAAGACCAATAATAAAGAATAGTGCTGTTAACAAGAGAAACGGAGGATTTCCATCGAAGAAGAGAAATACTGACCAAGACAAAAGTAAAATGATATGAACAACAATATACGGTTTTTTAATCGTTTTTAACCGACTGGAAACCCAACTAGCAAAGGGCGCCCCTATAAGTGCACCAATTAGCCCTAGCATAATAAGCTGACTCGCATCCGAGCGTGTCATTCCATAAACATTCATACCATAGGGCACTCCCCATGAGCTAATAAATCCGACATACGTTCCAACAATCCCAAAATGACAAAAAAACAAAGCCCATGCTTGCCGTTTAGAAAATATCCTTCTGAGTAAAACTAAAATTTTTTCACGTTGTATGTCATTTTTTATAAAAACTGGTTGCTTCGTTTTTCGTATAAGTACAATGTAAAGGAAAATACTACACAAACACAAAATCAATCCTGCTGAAAAAAATGCCGATCGCCAACCGATGATATCAATTAGTAAGGAGAAAGGAGCTGTAGCTAAAAGATAACCTAGATTCCCCATCATTGCAGCTACCCCAATTAAACGAGTGAATTCCTTGGCTGTGAACCATTGTCCAAGGATTAGCACCATATTAACCCAAATTGTCGCATCCCCCACACCTGTCAGCATTCTGGCAACAAATAATACAAACACATCCGTGCTGAGACTATACAAAATTGTACCGACACCTGTTAGTAGTGCCCCACTAATCAGAAAGAAGTTTGGTCCATAACGGTCAGCCAAAATACCCATTGGGATCTGTAAACCTGTGTATACAAAAAATTGGATACTTGTGAGTAATCCAATCGTTGTAGCTGTCACACTGAAATCCAACATAATTTGTTCTGTTATTAACCCTGGTGCAGTTCGTTGACTCGACATTAATAAATAAGTAAACAACACCACGGCAAAAACAATCCACCTAAATCGGCTATTTTGATTCTCCAATGATACCTACCCCTAAATACATTTACTTATATATATGGATATTTAGTGGTGATAGGAACCAGTGATTAACGATAGTTTGGTTGCATTATATTAATTTATTAGCATCGTTGCTCCGTGCTTACACCTGTCACTTTCACGTAGATATTATCAATAAATACATGGTGAATATGAATAATAATTTATTGTAAAACGATAAAAAATATGTTACTATCAATTTGACAATAAATAAATGAGGTGCTTTTTATGAAACGAGGATCAACACTCTTTTTAAAGTTAGCTGTCATACTTATGGGGGTTCCAATACTTGCTTTGTGCATATTTGTGGTACCAGAGATAGCAAATTTTGCAGCAGAATTATATCCGGATATGGCATATTTGAAATATCTTGTTTTAATAGTTATGTATGCAGCAGCAATACCTTTTTACTCTGCGCTGTATCAAGCTTTTAAACTTTTAAGCTATATTGACAAGAATGAAGCTTTCTCGGAATTATCTGTTACAGCTTTAAGAAATATTAAACACTGTGCTGTTACAATTAGTGGCATATATGTTGTTGGGATGCCCCTCTTTTATCTCATGGCGGAGAGAGACGATGCACCAGGTATCATATTAATCGGAATGGTCATTATTTTTGCTTCATTTGTAATTGCAGTCTTTGCTGCTGTCCTTCAAAAGCTAGTAAAAAACGCCATAGATATAAAATCAGAAAATGAATTAACGGTCTGAGGTGAAAACAATGGCAATTATAATCAATATTGATGTAATGTTGGCTAAGAGAAAAATGAGCGTAACAGAACTTTCAGAGCGGGTTGGAATAACAATGGCTAACCTTTCTATATTGAAAAATGGAAAGGCAAAAGCGATTCGATTATCCACTTTAGAGTCGATTTGTAAAGCTTTAGATTGTCAGCCAGGAGATTTATTAGAATACAGAAGTAATGAGGACATGCAGGAATAATAGTTAACGAAGCGGGGATACTTATTCCCCCGCTTCTTTCTCCAATGAATGTTCAATTAAACAATAAATTTATCACTGTTTAGCAACGATAATTCTTCAATAGAAATATCCCTGTTCTTTTCAAGATACCACTTCACCAAATAATAACCTATTGAATAACCACCCCAAAAAGGTAAGCCTTCTTGTTCATCCCCAAACATGTATAAATCAGTGATGCCCCCTCTATCGTTTACATGGCACTTATATGTGTTTTCCCATAACTCTCTTGCTTGATACTCTGTAAGGGCATCCTTGTAGGGTCCAATATAATTATCACCTAATTTTATCCGTACAAAATGTTCCGCCAAGCCCTCCAAAATCATCCGATCGAGTAAAGTCTCATTTGTTTCGTTAATATTTAGTGCATGGATACGCCAGTGATGATGAAATTCGTGCGTTAAAACAGATTTCAATACATCACGCACGTTTTCTTCCGGAAGTACCGCGAAACATATCCTTCCATCGTAGTCGGTAAATGCCGATACACCGCCGAGTTTCTCCTTAACAAACGTATCGTTTTCATTTAAAATAAATAATTCAATTTGAATGGTTTTTTTGGTAGGGAATTGTTTTTGTAGACGCTCGAGTTCCTCTTTTATAAAATTTTCATAATCCAATCGACATATTTTATCTAATTGGTTTTCAAGAGAAGCAACATCATGATCGAAACGAAACATTCCGAGGAACAACATCATTTCTAATTCTTCCTCATCAAATTTAAAAGTATCAATGAGAAGTTGTTTTCTGTTCATATCCGGATTTAATTTTACCGTTAAAATAAACCTCTCCATATCGGCTAGTCTTGGTTTAGCATTAACTAGATTAATTGTTTTACTAATTGTTCTCACTCCCCAGCAATTAATATGTAGGATCTACTATACTCCTCTTACTATTGAGATGTCTGTGTTTATTTTACCATAAATATTCTGAATAGATTGTAAAATTGCAAGAAAATAACCTTCTCATAACGAGGAATATAAAGTTAGAGCATAGCTTTAACAAATATGAAAAGACTAACATAAAAAAGGGAGGTTTTTAGGTATGAAAATATTTATTTCCATCCAGTTGCTATTTTGCGTGTTCATACTTGAGGAGTTTAACCCCCTTGGTACCAGCAATAACTCAATTTCTGAACAAGAAGTTCCACCTTATGCTAAGTGGGGGCAAATAGCTATGAAAGAGACAAAAGAAAAATACCCCAAAGCCGAAATCATAGATTATCTTCACATCGGTATAGATAAAGGCGGGCAATATTCAACAGAGAGATTCAAACTCTGGCTTAGAAATGAGAATAAAGAATTCGGAGTATTTATTGATATCCAATTCAACAATGAAACGGAACAGATTGTTAATATTAAATTTAGGGAAACAACGTGGTAAACTTAAACCAACTTTTGGAAAAAGTATTTTGATTATAAAAAATATGCATGGTATTAATTGATTTTTTTCGGTCCAGCGAAAGCTACCAGTACGGCTCTTCCTCTTTCGATAATGTTAAAATAAATGGGTATAGTCCCAGCATGATAGTAACAAATATTATAGCAATAATTAGTGCAGTACCCACCGAAAAATCTAACCACGCGTTGATAGGGATCAACACTAATACAATAAGCGAGAATACTCCACCCCTTATCCTTGATGAAGCAGATTCATATTGCTTTTCTTTACAATATGGACACTTTAACCTGAATAATGTTTTAATGGTCTGTTTCCAAGACCATTTTTCACAACAACTTTGACAATTTGGCATATACACAACCACTCCTTTTAAAGGAAATAATACTTATAGTCATCCAGGAAATCTGCTAGATAACTTTTTTAGGTCCTACCCTCGCGTCCATATGAAATCATCACACTTTTATATTCTAATACTATCTAGTGGTTAACAGTCCATATATTACTACTCGATGGACTTAATTTTCCATCAACTTTTAAGTTTATTTATTTAAAATTAGAAGAATTTAAAACTGATTCACACGATTATCGTTTTTATATTTTCTCAGGTGCTATAAGTCCCAATAACTGATTCTTATCAGTGAATTATTGCAACATTTAGTTTTTAATAGGACTACTTTTACTTTTTGCTCAAGTATCACATTTGTAAGTTTAAATCTTCATTAGTAGCCCTTTTGATTTCACTTATCTTAAATTCCGTTATTTCTTTTATTTTATCTTCAGTCGTATATCCTTGAAGATACTTCTCTATTTCCCATGCTAACATCATTGTTGTATGATCTATATAGAGCAAATTAAAATCTTTTCTATAATCCATTTTATTAACATCGAGTTTGCTTTCCTCTAAAAATGTCCAATATAAATTAAAAATGAATTGAATTAGATCAAGGTCATACATATCTTGCATTAAAATAGTTATATCTCGAAGTGGTGAACCAAGAGATGCCCACTCCCAATCAATAAACCAAATCTGCCTCTCATAATGGAAAATATTTTCCAAATGAGGATCACCATGCGTTAATACTAATGGGCATCTCATCTTATAATTGGTTATATCTAATCGGACATAAGCATAATCTATTGTTTTTATCCATTCGGAATTTGCCCATCTATGACTGGAACATAGATTTTTCATTTGATCTAAACATCACGTATGCCATTCGGAAGTAATTTGATGAGTAGGTAATTTTGTTGCTTGTAAGTCAAGTTTTGAACTATGTAAAGCAGATAAACTCTGGATGATTTCAGTAATTAAATTCCATTTATTTTTTATAGACAATTGATTAAAAATGTCTTTTAGAGGTGCTTCAAGATCACACATAAGAATAGCTTGAGGATGGTGATCCCAGACTTGAACCAATTTACTGAATGGTTTGATATGGTTTCCTAGTTTCGCATAAATATCTACCTCATTATTTCTTTCAGTTGCAAATTCTTTATAAATATATTTACACCTGAAATTCTTTCCATCTAACACATCAATTCTAAAAATATTACCTGCATGTGCACCATCAATAACTTCCTTACTGAGTAGTTTCAAGTTTTTATCTACTATCCTTTGTTCTAAATGTGACAAGAAATTCCCTCCTACATTATAAATCAAAGACAATATAATCAGAGCCAAGTATTATGTTCTTAATTAACTGAAACTTTTCACTTTAACTCTTTGGTCTAATCATAAAACTTCGCGTCTAACTCGGTGTTTTGATATCTAAGAAGTAAAAAAGAGAACAAATTATTTTAATAGTATTGATGCAACTACAAAACCTATGAAGATTACTATAATAATAACTCCAATGCCTTCCAACCTAAACTACCTACTAAGTCAACAAGACCTCCACCGTGAATACTACTAGAAGGATTTCTGTTTAACTCTTTTTGCCTTAATTTTTCTCTCCGGAGTTTCTTTCTTTTTGCTCATTACCATCCCCCTATTATTTATATATTCAACAGTTTCCTTGTCTTACTTCATTATTTTAGAATAATAATGAAGTTCTATCCTCATTCCCCATGCGTAAAATCGCCTTCCATCACAACCTTTTCTTTGTCTCCATAAATTTCAACTATGGAAAGACTTGTTCCCATTATGTATGGCGGATCCCAGAGTTTTTCAGTAGGCGAATTTTTAAAATACGTCATTAAACTTTTAATTACGACACCATGCGTAACAACAAGTACATTCCCATCTCTATTTTCTTTTTTAATCCGATTTATTACCTTCAAGACCCGGTCACGTAATTCAGTAAAATTTTCTCCAGTAGCCGATGTATAGAGATGTGGTGTTTTCCAAAAAGCTTCTAGCTGTTCTTGGTATGTTGCAGCTATTTCAGACTGCAATTTCCCTTCCCAATCTCCCATATTAATCTCTCTAAGATTGTCATCGATATTAACCTCTAAGTTTCTTTCTCCACATATAAGTTCAGCAGTTCTTCTCGTTCTTTTACTAGAACTTACATAGACCGCTTCGAAATCAACATTATTTAATCGCTTACCTAATCGAATCGCATTGTCGATACCGTTTTGTGTCAGATCTGAATCTTTCCAGCCTTGCATGCGTTTTTCCGTATTCCATACTGTTTCACCGTGTCTCGTAATATATAACTTTAACATACCGACACCTCCATCTCCTATTATCGCAAAATTACATTTCTTTTTCTATTTTATCTGCTTGAATTAGCAAACTATCATTACTTGCATAAATATAGATTGATTTTTTGTCTGGGAAATCTTTATATGAATGGAAGTTAAATAATAAATTGAGCGACAAAATTAATCCGTAAATACAAAGCGAAGAGCCCTATAATGCTCTTCGCTTTTCGTATACTAGAACAGACCTGCTAAATATTTCGAGGACGACATATGTATAATGTACGTTTATCGCAACGATGCTCTACTCTTTCTATTTTCCCTTCTTGCAGGAGCTGTCGCATAAAGTTGCTTCTCCTCTTCTGTTTGCGGTGACACCTTTGGTACTGGAATTGGCTTCCCGTGCTCGTTCACAGCGACCATTGTAAGAAATGACTCTGTTGTAAGTGTTACTTTATTTTTGATCAAATCATGTGCGGTTACTTTTACAAATACCTCCATTGAACTAGTTCCTGTGTACGTTACAAATGCCTCAAGCGTCAATGAATCTCCAACTTTAGCTGACGATAGAAAATCAACCGAATCAATCGATGCGGTAACAACCGCACTGCTCGAATGTTTCATCGCCGTTAAAGCGGCAATTTCATCGATATATGCTAACACCTTTCCACCAAATATGGTATCTAAATGATTTGTATCCGGCGGTAAAACCAAGCGTGTCTGAACAGTTTTTGAAATTGGAACAATGATATCTTCCATAATATTAATCCTCCTACTTAGTAAACTGGCTGATAACTATACTTTAACGGTAGAAACCATTTCACTCGTACTGGTCCAAAGAAAATAAAAAAACACCTTCTACACTTAAGAAGATGGCATGACAATACTTACTAGTCCAATATGAAACTAGTAGTTCGCAAACACCCTCCTATCTCTCGTAGGACAAAATGTACTTCCTTATGGCAGGTCTCCTGGCTTAGAGTCATCAAATTTAATTCCCTTCCCATTTCACGCAGAAACAGTGGTTGACATTAAATTCTCGTCCATACAGTGGCGGGACCGCGTTGGAATTTCACCAAACTTCCCTTTTCAACTTTGGTTTGCAAAGTCACCATAAAGCTAGTTATTCAGTTTTGTTCATTATAGCATAACAACAACCCTCTACGTATTATTTCTTTTTTAAGTTGTTAATGTGCTCAACTATAAAATGATATTATCACATACATTAAAACAATCCTTTGAATATTTTAATTGACATGTAAAAGTTATGTAGCATACACTATAAACAAATAATCAAATAAACATTTGAATGTAGAGGTGTTAATATGTCCGGTGAAAAAGTTGTAAAATTGAACAAAGATACGTGTGATACCTTTTGTTATGACGAA
>NZ_JBUZWC010000004.1:0-238951 GCF_055329585.1 Virgibacillus sp. GM2-2
ACTGCGAAGGAGAACGGATTAAATCCATTCAACTATCTTCGTTACTTATTTGAGGTACTTCCCAACGTGGATACAACAAACAAAACGGAATTGGCGAGATTGCTTCCTTGGTCGCAATCCCTTCCAGAAGAATGCTGTGTACCATCTAAATCTGAATAAAGCATACATGAAATCCCCATCTAATTACAGGTGGGGATTATTTGACGCTTACATTTATAATACATTTTTACCATTTTTTCCAGTTAAACAGAGACGCACAAATCAAAAAAAGCCAGAACGCAAAACTTCCAGCGTCCTAGCCATACTAAAAAATTAACATTTCTCTGGGGATCCTTCGCGTTCTTTCGCTTTAAACGATGAACCGCAGCCACAGCTCACGATTGCGTTTGGATTATCGATAGAGAATCCGCCGCCCATCATGTTTTGTTTGAAGTCAATTTTTGTGCCTTCAATGATTGGGATGTCCTGTTTAAAAATAACAACAGGAAGTCCATTTATTTCGTCTACCATATCTAATTCTTCGTTAATATCATACTCAAATCCAAGGGAGTAGGATAAACCGCTACAGCCGCCACCTTTTATACCAAAGCGCAGACGTACATTTTCTTCCTCGCCTTGCATCATCTCTCTAATTTGCTCAACTGCTTGATCTGTAAATGTAACAACCATATTGCGCCCTCCTTTATCATCAGTATACAAATTGTAGCACAATCAATCAAATCATTGATTTTATAAAACTCGGCATTCGCCTTGTTTTATAGTGAATGCTAACTCTTTCTTATCATAATTTGTGTTATAAATAATATGTTCCATCTGCAATAATTTCTGCTTCACCGGTCATCCATACTTGACCGTCATCTGTCCACTTAATAACTAAATCACCGCCACTTAGATGTACCGTTATATCTTTATTTTTTTCCATAAATCCGTTCAAAATAGACGCAACTGCAGCAGCACATGCACCAGTGCCGCAAGCTTGGGTAATACCAGACCCACGTTCCCATACACGATAGTTCATTTCATTACTTGACAAAACTTCTACAAAACCAACATTAACCCTGTCAGGAAATCGTGAATCAGATTCTATTATTGGACCAAGTTCAGAAACAGGTGCATCCTCAATAGATGAAACGAAAAAAAGCGCATGCGGGTTCCCCATCGAAACACCTGTTATTTCTAACTCCGTGTCATTTACGATAAACGGTTCCGCCACCACTACATCACTTGCAGGTCCAATCATCGGAATCATCGCACGATTTAGTCGGGGTTTTCCCATATTAATCGTAACCTTACCACTTTCCGGGAAAACTTCCGCATCTACTATTCCAGATTTGGCTTGAATGTGAAATCTTGCCTGATTAACCAATCCACGGTCATACGCATATTTTGCAACACAACGTAACCCATTTCCGCAATTCTGGCCTTCGGAACCATCTTTATTAAAAATGCGCATTCCAATTTCAGCTTCTTCTGTAGGGTGAATTACAATTAACCCGTCAGAGCCAATGCCAGTATGAACATTCGATATTTCCCTGGCAATAAAAGGCAGTAATTCCTCCTCTAACTCTAATTGAAAAAAATCAAGATAAATATAATTATTTCCTAGCCCATGCATTTTAGTAAATGGAATCTTCATTACGTTTCCTCATTTCATTACGATTGCAATGGAATTTCATGTTTATCCAATTTTTGGTAAATTGTTTTTAAACGTGGAATGCCTTCAGCAACTAGTTCATCGTTAACAAATACGATTGGATAAAATAAATCCTCTTCAAAAATTCGTTCCACAAATAACCGATGCTTATCCTCTGTTTGTACTGCATTAATATCTATATAATCATAGCCAATTTCATCAGCGATATATTTTCTCCCTATAGCTGCTTGAAGCCACTCATACGTATCTTTAGAACCTGGAGCACCAACGCAACTCGCACATATTTGCTCTGCTCCGTAGACTGTTACCAAAATTTTCTTGTTCCCCATGGATAAACCTCCACAAATGTAGTTTCTTATATTTTACAAAATCTTTGATTAAAGATAAAATAAAATCAACTACTTATGAAAAGATGTAATTACCAATAGATTTTTTTTAGCATTCATCTTATAATGGTACATAGAAAGGAGAAGATGGATAATGCAAGAGCAAGTGCAAGAAGTCTTAAATAAATTACGCCCATTTTTACTACGAGATGGTGGAGATGTGGAGTTAATAGACGTTGATGAGAATGGCATTGTGCTTCTTCGTCTCATGGGTGCATGTGGGAACTGTCCTAGTTCTACCATCACACTAAAAGCAGGAATCGAACGCGCGTTAATCGCAGAAGTTCCTGGAGTAACTGAAATCGAACAAGTATTTTAATACCAAATAGATTGAAAGGCAAACTAATTACAGTTTGCCTTTTTTGTTACAGCCAATCCACTACAGGTAAATCCCACGATTTATAATCAACCGCTGCATTTTGGTAAAATTCCCGCATAAATTGTTCATATCGAATTTGTTTTTGTTGTAAATCGTTCAAACTTGTCAACAATGAATCATAGGAAGTAGAAGCAAACCCTTTTTCCATCAGGTCAAAAAAATGCACTGGATAAAGTAAACGAGCATAAAGTAACCGCCAGCTAAAAGCAGAAAGCTCTTGTTCCTTCTGATATTCTTCTATAAAATTATCAATACCATCCGCATCATGATATAAAACGCGATACCTAATATGTTCCGCAATGTCCCGGACTGGGTGGTCATAAATAAAATCACCACTCCACATTACGTCCCTATTACACTGATTCGTATAGCGTTTATGTGTTATCGTTCCTTGATCGCCTTCATGAAAACGACTATCAAATTCTGCTTCCTGCAAATATTGAATTGCGTTTTCACTTATCCCAATTACATATGGAAATATCTCTGACAATCTTCGGTGGTAGGGTGATTGATATAGTGCCTCATCCTGTTCGACCTTTTGTTCGAAGGCGGTCAATTTATTAATCCATAGCTGTTTCCAATGACCATAGCTCGCGTATTCCTGTGGCTCGTAAGGATACCCTGATCCGATTCGATGGAATTGCGCCAGCGCCTGACCATGGCTTAATCTATTTTCCCGATCTAATGGATGCATCTTCACCACAATATATTCTTCTCCCATAAACAACGTGGTCCATTCCTCGTTAATATTTTGAATAGGAACCACCGAATGGTTTACATTATTCTCAAACAGGTAATAGCCTAAAGCAAGCTGTTCCGGATGAATCGTTTCCTTGTTTTCAGCAGGAATGATAAAATAAATGTAATCATTTCCAATAAATCCTTCCGCCCCATCTAGGAAACAAGTACCTTCTGATTGGATACCATAATAAGTAGAAAGTAAATTTTTCACATATTTCCCCCCTTACACATTTACAATAAGTGTATGAGTACAAATGATAGAAAAATACGTTAGAATAGGTGATTTTAATGGAAAAAAATACAAAGCAAAGTCAATTAGAAGTAAAAGCTCGTGAATGGCTTACAGAGCGTGGAGTCACGTTAGATGATATAGCCGAATTGGTCTATTATTTACAATCAAAATATCATGAAAATCTAAGTATGGAGGATTGTCGTGAAAACGTTGACCGAGTCTTAACAAAGCGCGAGGTACAGAACGCAATCTTAACAGGCATACAGTTAGATAAGCTTGCAGAAGATAAAAAACTGGATTTTCCACTGCAACAAACCATCGAAACGGATGAGAGCCTGTATGGAGTGGATGAAATTATTGCATTATCAATCGTGAATGTTTACGGTTCCATTGGTTTTACGAACTACGGGTATATCGATAAGCAAAAGCCAGGTATTTTGCAACGCCTAAACGATAAATCAACTGGCGAATGCCATACATTTTTAGATGACATTGTCGGCGCAATCGCGGCTGCTGCATCCAGTAGACTGGCGCATGGTGTTAGAGATGCTGTGAAGTTGGATGACTGATTAGAAAAACTCGGCATTCGCCTCGACCTTAATAGCGAGTGCCCAAGTATTTCTTATAAGGTCTACCATAACTTATACTTGCTGACGTTATAGGAAAAGCTGTCTAACCTAGATTAGACAGCTTTATTTATCCATTCCATTAAATTTTTTACATAGTATGTTGGTTTTTCAGGTAATGTCGGATAATCATCGAATGGTGTTACTCCCGTGAATACCATCAACGTGTCCATACCTGCTCGAATTCCAGCCTTAATATCCGTATTGTAATTATCTCCAACCATAAGGGTTTCGCTTTGGGATAATCCAATTTTCTTAAGTGCTTGTTCCATAATAATGGGCTCCGGTTTTCCAACAAAAATAGGATTGACCCCTGTACTAACTGTAATAACAGATGATAACGCACCATTTCCCGGTAGCAAACCGAACTCTGTCGGAATTGCAGTATCACTATTCGTCGCTATAAATTTGGCACCATTACGAACAAACAAACTAGCTTGAGCTAACTTTTCATACGTAAGATTTCGATCAAATCCGACTACCACATAATCCGGATTCTCCTTGGTAACAGTTAAACCCGCTTTCTCAAGCGCATCATATAATCCTCGCTCTCCAATAACGTAAACACTAGCACCTGGATTTTCAGACTGAATGTAGCTCGCTGTAGCCATTCCCGATGTAAAAACATGCTCCTCTGTCGATGGAATTCCCATGTTCATAAGCTTATTCGATATATCAAGCGCAGACCTGGTTGAATTATTTGTACAAAATAGATACGGTAGATTTTTTTCATTCAAAAATTCAATAAACTCTTTAGCAGCGTGAATTCGCTCGTTTCCTTGGTACATCGTTCCATCTAAATCAACTAAATAACCTTTATATTCCTTCACCTTTAAAAACCCTTCTTTCACTCGTTTGAAAACGCGTTCGCAACGCCTAATTCATTGTCTAGATACGTACGAATTCGATTGCTAAATTGATGTAATTTTTCATTGTTGTTGTTCATTGTTTGCAAAAGATTCGCATGATCAATGTGCATATATTCTTTAACTAACATTGTCCGCAATTTAATTACCGCTTTATATCCATTTTGTTCGTTTTCAGGCAATACTTTTTCATCAACCAAAATATCAATGATATCTTCATAACTACCTGGATCACGCATAATAAATCCGTCAATCATCATATTACCAACATCCAAAATAGATTCAATGATCATATGGGTGGTTCGTTCAAGCATTAACTTTTTGCTAAACGATTCGAATGGTTGTTTGTTTATTTCCTGCAACAATTCGTTCATATATGTAAGTATTTCTTCAATTTTTTTACGGTCCACAAAATACATTTCGTCACTACCTCCACAACATTTGGTACCACAACTATACCATATATTCCATGAACGATTAATTGAAACGTGATATAGTAGGTAAAAAGATTGAATGGCCAGGAGGATTCGTATGACAAGTAAATATAGAGTGTTAACAGATGAAACAATGCAGCAGGAAGTACGCTATCTCAGCTTTGTTGGCAACTTTAACCGATATGATTTTGCAATTACAGATGATAAAGATAGTGGAAATAAATTGGTAATAGACATGCGAAAAAACCGTTTTGCAGTGTTGAGTAAAGAAGATTTAACGGAGGAAGGTGGAATTGAACACGCTTTTCATGTGACGGAGATAGAGGCGGATGAACTGCGGGAGTTTCTGAGGGAGAAGCTGTAGGGAAACCAATGCTTCAACTTGTGGTTGACGTTTTGATTTTTTTCAAGCTATTGCTATTCTTGCTTATATATATAACTCGTGGAATAAATTTAGGGCATTATTATTTCAAAACGTCTTCCTTTTTATTTTTCAACTTAAGGGTAAAAAAGCGGTCTTTATTAACACGGGGTTATTAATAATGCCGCTTTAGTAGAATTTCTATCGTTTTTGGTTTTTAAATACTTTAGGATTGTTACATACCTCCTTATCGTTGATTAAGCAGGCTTTCCGATATTTCTTTCATTTCCTCGCTTTCTTCAAGCGGTACGTCTTTCTTAAATTTTTCTTTTAATGCCCGAATTTCCATTGCTTCAGAATCCATACATGATAGCATCTTTTTTTGGTATCTCTTTAAACGAATAAATGTAAAGAATAATCTTGGATTAATCCAAATCTTAGAAAAAAGGTAATCCATTACCTTATCAATCTCTGATTCTGTTTCTAATTGAATCAAACTTTGTCTATGAGCAGCACGTGTGGTATCGACTATATTTTGGCGAAGGATTTTTTGATCTTCTTCAGTTATGATCTCTCTTTCAAATACCTCTTTTGAGAAATCTATCCCCTCTTTTACTTTTTTCTCAATTATTTCTTGATCCTGGATAATTGATTCTGGAACTTTTACAAACTGATTAAAAGCTTCTTGAATGTTTATTGGGGCATTAGATTTTACAAATGACTCTATCTTTTGCAATATTGCTAGTAATTTACTATATATTTTTTTGGTTGATGACGATGCCCACTGTGGACCAATATCTACTAATTTGGATACTGATGTACTGATAGAAATTGAAATCATATTTACTTTATGTACCTCTTCATAATTCGGCACTACCCCGTCATCCCTAATAACAAGGTATTCTATTGGTGGTGATAACAAAAAACAGTAATAAAATTTTCCTTGATAGCTTACTTTTGCTCTGAGATTATTAACCTTTTTTCTATTTTTTTATAGGGTTCTAATGCTTCTAACACATGCTTTGGTATATCTTCCATTTCTATCATTTAAAATCTCCTTTCCAGTTTTATTACTACCGAGGATTAAGTAATCTGTTCGATATTTCCTTCATTTCTTGTTTTTCCTCTAATGGTGTATCTATTGCTATTTCTTTTTCTAAGGCTTTGATTTCCACTGCTTCAGTGTCAGCATTTGAAAGCATCTTTTTCTGATATCGCTTTAAGCGAATAAAATTAATGAACAATTTTGGGTTGGTCCATATCCTAGTAAATAGGTAATCCATAACCTTTTCAATTTCGTATTCAGCTTCTAGTTGGAGCATGCTTTGACGATGTGCAGCACGAGTTGTGTCTACTATATTTTGGCGAAGGAATTTTTGATCCTCTTCTGTTACTACATTTCTCTCTAAAGCCTTTTCCGAATAATCAAGTCCTTCTCCTACTTTTTCTACAATTATTGATTGGTTCTGTAGAATAGAACTTGGAACATTCAAAAACTGTTCTAATGCCTTTTTAATATCTGTTGGGGCTTTTGCAGTGATTATATCATCCACTTGGTTTAATATTCCCTGTAACTTTTCATATCTCTTTTTTGTTGACGAAATACTCCAAGGAACTCCTGTATCAATTATTCGTCCCGCAGAAGTTGTAAAGGACATCGAAATTATATTTACTTTGTTAGCTTCGTTATAGGAGGGAATTTCACCATCTTCATGTACTACTAAATATTCAACTGGAGGGGATAACAAAAAACAATAGTAATACTTACCTCTGTAATAAAGCTTTGCTCGGAGATTATCAACTTTTTTCTTATCCTTTTTGTAAGGTTCTAATGCATCTAATACCTTTTTGGGTATATCTTCCATTTTTATCATTTTAAAGAATTTCCTTTCTGCAATTTTGTAGGTTTAGGTATTTAAATAATTACAGGTTTTGGCATTTATTCATTATGTATGTGCTATATTCCTCTTCCTCCAAATTTCTGGTTTCATTACTTTCCCCCTTCCAAATTATGCCTGCTTTTGTCTAAGTAACCTTCCTGCTCCATAAAATGATAACTGAATATAACACATACCTTTGATTAATATTAGAAAGCACCTTTAAACTACCAGTCTAAAGGTGCATGTTTAAGTCTAACCCTTCGCCTGCTCTTCCCTAATCTGGTCAATTAAATCGCTTGCCTTCTGTTTCTCTTCCTCAATTTTTTGTTCCAATGCATCTTCCTTGTTTTCATTAAATTGATCCAACTTTTCTTCTCTTTCCTCAATCAAACTTCTAACTTCTTCTGCAACCTTTTCCGTTACTTTCTTTGTCTGCTCTAATCCTTCTAATCCATTCAATAGTAAGCTATTTTCTTTATCAACAATATCTCTAAAATTGGCTGCAATGGCATCTAATTCATCGTTCATGTGGATAGCATCCCAGGTTAAATCGACACCTTCCATGGCACTCCACATATTCATTTCAGCTGCATCTAGCGCCTCGTCAATTTGGTCTCCAGCTATATCAACCAAATCCTTACCAGAGTCAACATTGGTAAACGTACCTCCACCAGCTTCAGCAACCTTTTTCAATTGTGCCTGCGCTTCATTTCCAACATTAAATCCAATGATATTGACTTCCGTTGCAATACCAGATTCGTGAAGTTGTTTCGCCGCTTGCACTGGATCTCCTCCACAAGTTTCTTCTCCATCACTGATGATATATACAACATTTTTCACATTGTCACCGGTGTTTCCTTGTAGATCCTTCTTCGCTGCTTTGATCGATGCTGCAAGAGGTGTCCATCCTGCCGGCTTAAATTTCGATAGCGACTTATTGAATGTTTTCTCATCATATGTACTTAATGGATAAACTACTTCGGTGCTGTTGCAAGACATCTTTTTATCTTCATCGCTACCTGTACCTTTATGCCCGTAGACACGAAGTAAGATTTTTGTATCAGTTGGCAAATCGGAAACAAATTTTTTCAGTGAATCTTTCGCAGCCTTCATTTTGATTTCGCCATTCACTGCAGCTCCCATACTACCACTCGCATCTAGTAATAATGCCACATGAAGCTTTTTTTCCTCTATGGGGGCTTCTTGTTCATCCCCATTTGTAGGGGCCCCATCTACTAAAAAAGAAGGGTTAAAATTCTCATATTCTTTCAGTGCTGGAGCATAATCAGCTGCCAACAAGTGGATGAGGTGGTTATATGCTTCATCCGCAGTAAGACCTTTCGGAAATGCCTCTATTGCTTCTTTTAATTTTTCCGGGTTCATATCCTCCGTTGTGAAGACCTTTCCAGGTCCTTCTTTTACCATTTGTTCTGGAGCAGTTGCAGCTTTGGGTGCTGTGGGCTTTTCTTTTTCTTCAGTTTCAGCTGCTTCTTTTGGTTTGACCTTATTGTCTATTTTCGATTCTTCGTTTGTACAACCTGTGATTACTAAAATAATAGCAAACAACAGAATTAAAAGATGTTTTCTTATATGTATCATTTTCTGCCTCCGATTCTATAAACTAGATAAAATATCATATAAAAAAATACATTACCGCGGAGATTATCAATTTGGATAAAATCCTCATTGTAGCACCTTTATTTATTTGGTCTCTTACTCTATTTCAAAGTTAAGATAGGTCATATTGGAAACATTGTTAATAGATAATTGAATTGGTTCTGTGAACATCATAAATATGAGACTAAAAGTACAAACCTTTCAGTATAGTAGCCCTCCGTTCTTTTCCGTTAATCCATTTACTACTTCCTGAAAGATGAATCATTAAAACGTTTAACCATTTTTTTTGAAACCCTGTCATATCCAATTAAATCCTCAAACTCTCTCCTATCCATTCCCATTTTCATACGTTTCTTTTCTACCATTCTACTAACAATGGTAAAAGGTAACCAAACCAATAACGCACATAATAGGTAACCAAAGAATAGGACTCCTGCTAATAACAAAACATGGTCACCATCCGCTTTTTGAAAATAAATAAAAATTCCTAACAATGCTATGATAGATAGCCCAGTCAAAAATATCTTAGCGCTATGCTGTTTCATTAAGTAATACGTATACATGGTTTGCAACTTTTGTAGTTCACGGTTTGTTTCTTCCATTTTTCATCACCTTTGACTTTATTTTACTATTATAAGACATGTTTTTTAGCTCTTGTCTTATTTACTATCAACATCAGTTACACATATTACTTCTTATTAATCACCAAATAAAAAAATGGAGAATAGCTATAAATACAACAATAGATGTAATTCTACCAAATGTCTGTATCAATACTTTCCCACTAAGACGATAGTCGTTTTTCTCCACATAAAATATAAGCATTGCAATGATCCCACCAAAAATAACAGCAGCTATATCTAAGTATAGTAACGGGTTATTCCAGGGTAAATTATATATATCTACAGCCCATTTACCTGTAATACTAAATCCAAAAAAGTAAAAGAAGGCAGGGACTCCCAGGACACTAGCAATCCCTGAAACTAGTCTAATATAATCCCATACTTCCTTTCTATCTTCCAATTTATTAAAACACCTCTTTCAATCTTTATAAAAAATTTCTATATGAATTCTAGGAGATATAAAAATAAACCGAACCCAATGATAAAAAATATTGATCTTTTAGCAGCCTTTAATGACACTTCTCCTTCTTTCCTGACATACGTGGCAAAAATAAATAATAAAACTAGCAAAATGCACAAAGTTGATGCAACTAACTGAAATGTCTGACTCGGGAAAGTTGTATGCCACCACCATCAACTGTCCTTTCTTTTGGAAAAATAATGAATGATAATATACCCCCACCAATTATTATTGATATGCTAGAGTATTGTATGAATTTCCAGAATTTATAATTCATTTTACTCACTTCCTAAGGCAGAATTAATCTTATTATCCGGTTTTATTGCTTCCACCGAAAGTAAGTAAAAATTCTAGATGCTCACTATTCAATGTAGCTAACGTAAAATGCTTTGATTAAATTGATTGATCTATTTCTTTCAAAAACAGAAGAAAAATTCTATGTTAGACCAATACTAACTCCCAGTTATAGCTTGGAGCAATTGTTAGGAAAGGTTGGAAAGTAAATTTGCTAACAACCACCAAATGTACCTTAGTGATTTCAGGGCCATCATTGCTCCTAAAAACAATATAATTATTAAAAACACCTTGGTATTTGCAAAAACATTCCACTATTAGGAAAAGTTTAATTATATCCACTGTAAAACCACAAAGAATATTCCAAATCCTATTGCAAATAACAATGCTCTTTTTGCTGCCTTAACTGAAACCTCGCCTTCTTTCAATACGTAAGTGGCAAAAATAAATAACAAAAGTAAGCTTCCACCTAAAATTGATAAAAATAATTGAATCGAAGGACTTGGAAATGTTGTATGCCAACCACCATCAGCAGTTCTTTCTTTTGGGAATATAAAAAACAAAATTATTGAACCTCCAACCAATATGGTTATACTAGAATACTGTAAGAACCTCCATAGTTTCATGAATTCACTTCCTCTTTAAAAACTTTAATTTTCCAAGCTTTTAATATACTCTTTTATTGCATTTTTTTCATTTGGTTTTAACTCATATTTCTTTAAATTTACTAAGTCTTTAGATTTTAGATTTATATTATTTTGAGTGTTTATATTATGTTGTAAATCGAGATTCAAGTTATTATATTTTGAAGAGTGGTCATTTAGAATATTCGGTTCCCCTTTAAAAATTTTACCTATTTGATCACTAATTGCTTTCTTTAAAGACTCGTATGCAAGTTGACCCTGATTTTTCCAAGTTTCTGCTTTAACGTCTAGCTTCATAAATAGAAAAGAGGCAACAACTCCTCCTGCGTAACTTTCCCATGAGCCGTTTCCAGAACCTGCAGCGTCTATCAAGAAGCTCGATGCTCCTCCAATGTTTGATCCAAGCAACGTGTAACCAATACCACCACCATATTTTTTGGTTGCAAAACTTGATAATGCTTTTTTAAAAATTGGGCCACCAATTGTGCTGTTAAAAATGTAATCAAAGCATCAGCTACTAATGTTCTTGGTGATCCAACATCACCTGTTGTAAGCCATTTTACACCTAATGAGCCAACATATGCAGCGAATGGTATTACTGAATTCTTTAACCAAGCTCCAGCCAAGAACCGAAAAGCCATACCTCTACCCCCTATGATCAATGCTAAAGCAAAATCCCGGGAAAATTTAGGTGCTATTTTTCCTGCTATTCTAAGAAATAACGAACTTCCTGTTGCTGAAAGCGCAAATGCTCCTAATAATCCGCCTCCGAATGACCATGCTAGAGCATGCATGAAAGAAAAGTCATCGGTTCCACCATTCAACAGGTAGTAACTACCACCCAAGATAGTCGCTCCTGCAATTACACCAGCAACTATTAGTCCTGTTAAAGCAACCGGTGATAATGCAATGATTACTATTACTAATGCAATTCCTGCAATAATGGCTCCAATAGTTTTAATTAAATCCTGAGCCCAATCTGGTAAATTGTTAAACCAATCAGAAATTCCTTCAATAATATTATTAACGCCTTCTGAAATCGCTTTACCTACATCAACCAGAAAATCCACTGTTGCATCAGTTGCATCTTTAATAGCTCCCAAGTGACATCAGCTGCTTCCTTTATTCCATCCCATGTTGCTTCTGCAGCATCTTTTATTCCATCCCAGAGATCATCTAAAAAATCCGATATTCCCGGATCATCCGCACCTGGGTTACTGGTACCTTCCTTTCCACCTATCTGTCCCTGTTCCCTTTCTTCTTTACTTACCTTAATTGCACCCACTGCAGCTACAATACCAACTACCAATCCTACTACACCCAATGCAATTAGTGCTGCTATAGCCGCTATAACTGTAACTATCGCGGCAACAGTTTTTATGAGGTCTTGAACAAAATCTGGTAGACTGTCCCACCACTCTTGTACTGTTTCAGCAAATTCCTCAATTGTATTTTTTGCCCACTCTCCAATATCTTGAGCACATTGACCAACATCTTTAGCGCATTCTACTACACTATCTTTCACGTCAACAAATGTATTCTTGATGTCTTCTCCAATGTCTTTTAGTTTATCCCATGCCTTTTCCTACCAAGGTCTATCTGCATCTCCAATATCTGCGTCACCACTGTTATGATCCCCTGGACTAGTGTCTCCTTGTTGTAATTCCGTTGGTTTTAATCCACCATCTTCATACTCAAATTCACCAAGATCAGCAATAACATTATTTCAATTTTCTAAAGTAAAACAGTGCAGTGCACTATTTGAGAAAAATCTATTTTCTATACTGCTTCAACTATTTAATTAACGAATTTCATCTATTTTTTCAGATAATTATACCTAAACTTATGCTTATTTACTTATTCAGTTCTTCAACCTCCAAATTATAATCTTCAATTAATTCGTTTACCTTTTCATTGGCTTTAGTTCCAATCTCGTTCGCTTCTGCCAATTTTTCTTCATACTTTTTCATAAGCTCCGCTACTTTTGGGTTATCTTCTGACGTGTTTTTTGCAATTTCTAATGCTTCTAATCTTATATCAAAAGCATCTGACCACGTATTAAATTGTTTGATGCGCATTTTGTTTAAATTCTTTACTACATCAGTTTCCGGTTTTTGTTGTTGCATATATTGATTTATTTCATCAATAACTGGTTTTACTTCTTCTTTTTGGATTGTATACGTTTTTTCAAGGTGTTGCGCTTGCCCCGATTTGACAAGTAGTTCATCCACCTCTTTGACTTTTTTATTTACTATTTCGATGTAATCATTGTGGTACTCGATAATTTCCTCAGCTTCTGGTGAACTGCAGGCTGAAAGAAATAAGAATATAACAATACCTATTACACTAACTATTTTTTTCATCATTCGTCACCTTTCATTTTCGATTCAATATATCCCATAATTTCTTTTCTTTTCCCTAAAACAAATTTATATTCTTCGCCAGATTTCAAAATAACTACCATGCAATTCGGGATAAATCCCATTGATTTTGCTTGATCAACACTTTTTATTTCATCGTAAGAGATAGATGCTTCCTTTTTCTGTACGTTAAGAGCATGCGGTTTAAAATAAATACGTTGATTGGATACTTTCAATTTGCCGCCAACTGCTTCTATACCCCTTTTTAAATTTGCGCCAATGTCATATTGGATGTTTTCACCTTGTTTAAGTTCCATCGTATTAACCCCTCCATAAAATTATTCAGCATGTAACCTATTCATTTTGTATTGCAGATAAAAAATGTGGAAGAAAAATGTAAGAAAGTGATTTACACTGATGTTTTCAACGTTATGTATGAGTATATTCCTTACCTGAAATGTTAGATAAAGTGTAATTGTAATTCCGAGATATGTGATGACCATATCGATGTATTGGTAATAGATTAATATGAACCCTGATGTATAAAAATTAACTGGAATTACCGTCAAAGCTATTATTCCGTATAAAATAAATAATAGGAATGGCGTAACGAATGAAATCCGCTCCTCTGATCCTACTTGATTTAATTTTTTCCTTCGTTTTAAAAACCAGAAGGGAATATACGTCCCAAGTGTGAGTATAGCTAGTATAATCGTCAGAAACACAGATTCCCTTTTAAAAGATACACTAGAAATAGATTTTTCTAATATCTTCGCATTACTAGTTTCCAATTAATTCACCCCTTTCAAACTAATTCATTCATAAGGAATGTAGCATTTCATTTTTTCTATCTGCTTCCCAATCGTAGTAATTAAGTGTTACAACAATTACGAAATACGGCAAAATCAATCCATTTATAAGTTGCCGTATGAGTAAAATAGTCAAAAAATCATTATGTAAATCAAAATAACGTAATCCGTTTGTTGATATACTCCAAATTAGTGCATTCAAGCAAACTATAATTAACACGAGAACGATCATATCAATAAACCCTGATCGACCAATTCTATAAGTCTTTTTGTATAATTCCATACCAATCGCATTTTCATGGATGGCAACATACGGAAAAAGAAATGCTAGTATTAACATAAAAATCCCTGGAATGATAAATAGAGCAGTACCAATCATGATACTTATGAAATAGTAGATATTCATAATTGAAACAGGTACAATCATCATGACAAAGGTAGAATATAGCTTACCAATTTTAACTTCTTGATCAGAACATATCTTGGAAGCAAGGTATACAAAAGGTACTTGAACGATATTTATAATAAATAATTGAATAACTGTACTAATGGTAATTGAACTTATAGAAAATCCAAACAACGTAAAGCTTTGAGAAGAAAAGGTAAAAGCAACTAATTGCAATGGAAAAACAATTGTAATAAAAAGTAGAAGGATGACTAAAAAGTGATCCAAATATATCGATAACGCTCTTTTCAAATGCATACCTTATACCTCCTTAACTACTCTTTTACTATATATCACCGCAAAAGTTGCTCCGATAATTGTAGTGACTAAACCGAATAATATTCCAGCGTTTAAAACTAATGGAGCGAGCAAAATACCTGGTACTAGTAAGATTGTTACAACTTGATTTAATACACTTAGAATTACACCTGCTATTGCCGCAAGTGTATATGGATGGTTTGGATTTAAGTAGCTTACTAGAAAACCGGCGGGAATATAACAAAATAAATACAATGCTAGAGATGAGATTATTCCTTGACCAATACCAAGCCATCCTATAAAAGTACTAACGACAATTGATAATAAAATACCAAATCCTATTCCGTGCCATATCGAATTATCTTTAACCATAATAGTACCTTCACTTTCTAATTAGGGTTTTCTTTACTGTTTAGGTCGTAGTTGGGGTTTTCTACGCGTACCCAGAGACCTTGAAAACCAACAATTATAATGAAACCAAAAGGGATCAGGCCACATGCCAAAATAATTGTTGCAGTTTCATAACCTTGAAACACTTGAAGTGTTCTTGCAAATCCGTATGATCCCCCACCAGTTAATGCTACAAGTGTGAATCCTAATATATAGTATATTTTTCCGAAAACTGTTTTCCTCGATCTTGAGGAAAATACTCCTTCAATAATGGTGTATCTATATCTGTAGGAGAGAATAAATGTAACAAAATATGTACAAATCATTAAAGTTCCCAACCAAAATGGTTCCCCAAGAACTCTCCATAAAGGTATTAAACAAAATATTCCAACAAAATTATAGGTTATTACTCCAGTAAGAGCATGCCAACGATAATCACGATGTTTTTGTTTAAAATAACCAAATAATACTCTTAAAGTTAGAAGCGAAATAATTACAAGCAATATCTTCCCATAAAGAGCGGACCAGCTGGGAACTGCACAAGCAATTAATCCCATAACTGTTGGAGTAAATGGGGAGAAATACACATTCCTCCCGGCTTGTTCAGCAGCACTTTCTTCATATTTTTTTTGCATTCAAATCACCTTTCATATTACACTCAATTTACTATGAAAATAATCCACCTACAAAATCGCCAATTTTACTAGCCGCATCTACGACTTTGTCAAGACCTGCTTTTACAATTTCTTTGGTGCGATTTCGTATCCTTTTACCAAAGCTGGTAGACATTAATAATCCAACACCTAAGCCGACTGCTGCTCCAACAATAGTTCCAACCCCTGGAACTACTGATCCAATAGCTGATGAAGTTGCCATTGAGGCTGCTACAGAACTTAACACTGTAGTTCCACCAGCAATTGCTCCATCAGTTATCATTGCAGCGGCAAAATCAGTACTAACCACGCCTGGGCCACCATTTTCTGCAGAGTTTTTACCCCATCCATAGGAAGCATATGTACTTCCGAATGTAAGGATATGACCCACCATTCCCCCACCTTTTAAATTATTGGTGAGTTTGAATGCGTCATCTCCATAATTGCTAAGTAGACCGTGTTTTACTGATGCACTTACTTTAAAGTTTTTTTGGATATGAAGATTATTAGTGTTTTTTTTATACGTAGATGCCCCTCGTTTAATTCCCCTTTCGTCATGATAAACATCATCTAAAGTTGTACCAATATAATTATTTATACTATTTGCACCAATTTTATTCAGTTTTTTCCCAACATAGCTTTTAACCCAGCGACCTTTAATATTTCTTGGTCCAGTAACAATGTACTTATTTCCTCTCGGTGTAACCTCATATCCGTACCCCCAGCTAATACCACCAGGAATTGCTGTTGCGGCAAAATTATGGTACATGTGTACATTCTTAGCGTGATCGATGGTATTCTCTATATGTTCGGCTTCATCACTTATTTCTCCATCTCTGTTCTCATTATTGTTAACCGACTTATTAGTTGGATTATTCGAAGTCTCATTACTATTTTTACTGTCCATATTTCCATCAGTTCCTGATCCTTCTGTACTTGAACCTTCAGTACTAGATCCTTCAGTACCATCACCAGTCCAAGGTTTTCCATCCCATTTTAAATCACCAGCGTCCCATGGCTTCCCTTCCCATGGTTTTCCGTGCCATGGGTCTCCAGTCCAAGGTTCGACTGCATATGTAACTGTAACGATTATTGATTGCAGAACTATAAATAGAATAGTTAGTAATGATAATACACGTACAATTAATCTACTAATTTTCATCACCCCGTTTTTAACACTTTTCTTATACATATCCCTCGCTTATGTTAGTTCTGTGTTTGTGTGTTGTATTTTTTGTTTATGGATTTTTTTATCCTTTCAATGTTATCAACGCTTATATTTTCTAAATTTTTCTCTATTTCATCTTTTAAAGTATTAATTTTTTCAACTACATCGTCTTCCATACTATCCAATTTCGACTCTTGGTCATTTGTAATTATTCCTACATCTTCAGCTACACTAATAACTCTACTTAAATTATTTCCTATAGATAAAGAAGTGAAATGCCATTCGTTTGTAATCTCCATTATGTCGAAGCTATTATCAACACCAATTGCATCCAAATCGTCGATAGCGTTTTCTTTCCAGTCTTTCCAAGCTTCTAATACCTCTTCTGCACGATCAAATTCTTCATTTAATTCTTTTTGATCGTTTACAGTTGCATATACTCCATTTGATACTTCAGCCATTTTTTGTAGCTGCTCTTGTGCTTTGGCATCAGCCTGAAAACCAATTATATTTATAATTGGTTTTGCATTTGATTTAAAAAGTGATTTAGCTACTTTTACTGGATTCCCTTCACATGTACCAATTCCATCACTCACTAAATAAATTAAATTGGTATTATTTTTAGCATCAAATTCACTTAATGCTTTTTGTGATTGTTTTAATGCTGAAGCAATTGGTGTCCACCCTTTAGGTGAAAATTCATTTAAAGCTTGCTGAAATTTTTTCTCATTATATGGTGCAAAACCATAAACTTGCTCAATAGCACCACATGACATTTTTTTATCGCTTTCCGAACTAGAACCTTTGTGTCCATAAACCCTTAATGAAACATTAGCCTTTTCAGGAATACTCTTTAAAAAATTATTAATTGTTTCTTTCGCCAATTCCATTCGTGTTTGACCGTTAACATCCGCGGCCATACTTCCGCTGGAATCAAGAATAATTTCTATATTATAATTTTCTTTAAAATGATATCTTGAGTCAGGCAAATCAGGATTACCAAATGATGCAAACTCCCATTTTTTTACTACATCCTTTGGACTTGGAAAATCTTCAGCTACGAGCCAATACATATAACTTAAATATTTTTTATACTCCTCTTGAGACGGATTTTCACTCATAGGTTTTAGTTTTTTTAATTCTTGTTTAACCTTTTCTTCATTATCCCATATGCTCTTGTTGGCAAATTCGCCTGGGCTTTGGGTTGCAAAACCAGCTATATCAGTTGGAATTAAGGGCATATTCTCAAATACATTTTCCTTATTACCTTTATTTATTTTTTCAGTACTATCTTCTTTGTCAGATTCAACTTTCTCTGGATCGTTATTTTCACTAGTATTATTTTTTGTTTCTGTATCATTGCTTTCATCACATGCAGTAAGTGTAATGATAATTACGAATACAGAGAACAAATAGCACATTTTTTTAAGCATTTTGACTCTCCTTATATCCACCTTTTGTCAATTTGTTTAAGTATCAATTCTTATTTTTTCTAAAAGTTTAAGTAGCCCTGAGACGGAACCAAAATACTAGTACTGAAGTGAACTAGTTCCATTACTGTTTGGAAAGAGACGAAAAAGATTGCTTTTAGGGAAAATTCTTTTCATCAATCAACCAAATTACATCGCCTCGATTTTCACTTTTCCTAAAGATATACTTCACCTATGTTAGTTCTGTGTTTGTGTGTTGTATTTTTCGTTGATGGAATTTTTCATCTTTTCAAGGTTTTCAACACTGATATTTTTAAGTTTTTCTTCTAATTCATCCGCGGTTTTATCAATTTTATCTATAATCTCTCTTCTTCTTGCGTTTAGTTCCTCTTTTTGCTCATGCGTAATAATTCCTAAGTTTTGAGCTACACCCGCAATACTTGACATATCATTACTTGTCTCCAGTGTTTTAAAAGACCATTCATTGTGAATTTCCAGTATGTCAAAGTTATTTTCAACTTCAATTGCATCAAGATTATTAATTGCTTCCTCTTTCCATTTTTTCCAAGCTGCCAACACTTTTTCAGCGCGTTCGAATTCAGCTTTTAGCTCTTCTTGATTTTCCGCTGACGCATAAATACCACCTGATACTTTGGCCATTTCTTCTAATTGTTTTTGCGCCTCAGCATCAGTTTGAAAACCAATAATATTAATAATTGGCTTGGAATTGGATTTTGATAATTCTTTGGCAACCTTGACTGGATCTCCATCACATGTGCCTATACCATCACTTACCAAATAAATTAAGTTTGTATTACTTTTTACATCAAATTTTCCTAATGCTTCTTGTGATTGTTTTAAAGCAGCTGCAATAGGAGTCCATCCTTTAGGGGAAAAATTGTTTAGTGCATCTTGAAACTTATCTTTTTGGTATGGAGCAAAACCATAGACTTGCTTGATGGCATTACAAGACTTTTTTTTATCACTTTCAGAGCTTGTTCCCTTATAACCATATACACGAAGAGATACATTGGCTTTATCTGGAATACTTGACAAAAAATCATTTATTGCTTTTTTAGCAAGTTCCATCCTCGTTTGCCCTCCGGCAGCAGCAGCCATACTTCCGCTAGAGTCTAAAATAACTTCGACATTGTAATTTTCCTTAAAATGATATCTAGAATCTGGTAAGTCGGGATTTCCAAACTCCGCAAATCCCCACTTTTTCACTGTATTTTCAGGATTAGAATAATCTTTTGCGACCAACCAATACATAAAGTGTAAGTATTTCTTATATTCTTCATCTGTTGGATCTTCACTCATGGGTCCTAAATTCTCAAACTCTTTTTTGATTTGAGCTTCCAAATCATATAAATTTTTATCTTTAGCAAATGGACCAGACTTTTGTTTTGATAATCCTGAAACATCTGTAGGTATTGGTGGTATATCCTCTAGCTTTATTTTTTCGTTACTTGGAATTGAATTAATCTGGTCTTGATTATTTTTATCATTTGTTTTATTATCAGACGCTTTTAGATTATTTTTTTCAGCTGTATCATTATTTGAAGCTTTTGTACTAGAATCTTCATTATCTGTACAACCACTAACAAATAAAAAGGCAACTAATAAAAGCAACACATATGTCTTTAGATATTTCATAAATTTTCTCCTTACCATTGAATAGGTATATAACTTCCATCAGTACTTTTTTACATTGAGTTTATTCTAAGATTAAGAATGTAATTAATGCTGGTGCATTACAATCATTGATTTTTCCTCTCTACTATCGATTGAATATGATTCTTCCGCATTAACGGTAAAGCAACCCCAATAATCATTGCGGTATAAGGAATCCCACCATCCCCTGCTAACCATTCAAATACCGTAACAGGCACATAGATCGCATAAATAAAAATCATTAATATAAGATAAAATCTTCTCCATCTTTTTTCTGATTTCGACATGTTACCACTCCCATTCCTCATAATTATCTAATTGAATTTTAGTGCCGTACGTCCAAATGTCTTCCAAGAAATCTATCTTTGGTCCAGCTGAACTCTCATAGATTTTTTCTTGGATGCCAGCCATAAATCCATCATACGAAACACTTTCCATTTCATTAGCGGCACGTATATAAATTCGATTATCTTGTATGGCCAATTCCGCATTTTCTAGAACGCCACCATTTTGGGTAATGGTTTCCTTCGCCTTACGAATGACTTTATCCTCTATGTTTTCACTCTGCAAAACTTCCATTAGCTTCGTTCTAACTACTTCTTTATCTAGTTCATCTTCCAATACAATATCAAAAGCTTCTAATTGAATTTCGTTAGTTGTCCAATCACTATATGCCGGACTATTTGATAACGCTTTAGCTTTGTCATCAACTTTTTCTTCAATGTCTTTGAAGAATGCTTGAACAGCTCCCTCTAATGTTTCATGTTCATAGTCGTAAATAATCTCCCTGACATTCTCATACAAAACACTCGATGCCGCCATACTTGCTTGTTGAACCGTAGTTGCTGAGTCTTCTTTAACCGTTAACGCAAGGCCCATATTGACAACAAAGATAAAAAGTATCATCATAATTCCAAGCATTCCAAGCACAAATAATGCGATATTGCCTTGTTCATTCTTTAACTTTTCCATTACTCGATCACCCTGCCAAATGCAGTTGAAGTATAAGGTACAGATGGTGAAGCCTCGCCAAAGATACTATCTGGTAAAAATACAAACTCGATGGAGACACTAACCGATGCCTCAAAATCTTTAACACCAGGCGGAGGTCCAGCTATATTGGTCGTATGGAGATAATCACCAGTAGAATTCAAGATTTCGTTAGCTGCTTCTGTAGCTTCCGTATGGCTTTTTGTAATCGCATATACGCTGGCATACTCATTGGCTGCTGACTGTGTAATTAAAACCCCATTAATTCCAACAATAAACTGCCAGACAATCATTAATAAAAGAAATGCCAAGGGAACAATTCCAAGGAATTCAATAGTTGCACTGCCTTCTTCATTTTTTTGAATTTTCTTCAAACAGTTCATTAGAACTAAGCCTCCTCAACATTTACTTCCAATACTTCTTGTTCCTCTCGCCACTTAATCATGTATGAAGTTATGAGGATAATAATAAATGGATATAATAATAGATTTAATACAATTTGCGTAATAATTTGCGCTGCATAGGATGATGTAATGTTAAACAATTGTGCTGTGACAAATATTCCGAATAGAAGTTCAATAACACCGGAAATAAATATAATTAATAAAAGCTTAAAGAAGTGTTTTTTTCCCAATCGAAATCCTTCTTTAAATGACTTCCAGACTGATTTTTCATCAAATATACTGATGTAAGGAATAGGGAAAAGAAGGGAGAATATCACTAACCCCGGGACTACGAAGAGCATAAATCCTATTGTAGAAAAAATGGATACAATACATGCAAATAGAAAAATGGTAAAACCATTTATAATAAAAACATATAAGGAATTTTTCAGACTACGCTCATTTCCTTCAAATTCATTTAAAACAAAACGGACATATGGAACCTGCGCAAAAAGATATAATAATATCGTTAAAAAACCATAATAAATATCCGCTACTGAATATACTCCAAAAAAATTAGGTGTTATGGCAAAAATATAGTTAGTAACTAATGAATGTATAATTAGCAAAGGTAAAGTAGTGAGAAGCATGATAATGATAAGCTTCTCAAACTTACCTGTGTATATTTCCCAGGTGAATTTTAAAGGTTTCCTCATAATTAACTCCTTGATCCCTATGGATTTCGTAATTTACTCTTAACTTTTTCTAGCTGTTGATCCAGTTCCTTATCGTATTCTGATAGAACTAATTCATCATATTGCTCATCTGTCATATCATGTAAGTCTCTTCCGTAATCAAGTCGTGACAGACCTTCTCTCATTTCCTTTTCAGCTACATCTGTTGTCATTTGTTTCAATGTTTTTGGATCTGTAAACTGATCAAATTTTTTAATTTCTGGTTTATTCCGATTTTCATAAATAACATTAAAATCATTTCTGTTATCATATCTATCAAGATATTGTTTATATTGAATTCTCATAAGTAGAGGGATATAACTCTTAATATCTTGCAAATCACCGTCTGTAAAAAAGCCTTTTTCTTTTACTGCTTCGTACTTACGTACCGCTTCATGATAATGTTCGACTAACGATTCCTGCAGATCAATCATATTTTGAACAATTGTTAGTGAACGTTGATAAATTATTTCTTTATCAGACTTCAGGACGTTACTTTCAACTATTTTCTTTAGATAATCTCTTACTTCATGAAAAGCTGCAAAATTAATAGTTGCTCGATATTTACCATCCGATTCAATATTATTTATTGAAACTGAATAATGTAGCAATGGTCTCAAGGCAATTAATTGATCCTGTTTATTATTCGAGTCAGGTGATAAAATTGCATAACCTCTTGTTTTATCGCCTCGTTTGAATAGAGCAAAATAATGCGGGTGGCCATGTACAACATATGCAAAACGTTTTACGAAATAATTTTCAAATAGTTTTTTATTGTCTTCAGCAAGACCTATTAACTTTTTTTGATTTAATACAATTTTTTCCATAATTATACTCCTCATTACATAAGACTTACTAGGATTGTTAAATTAGCAATTATCGAATAGAGCTAATGCTCTATTCGATTAAGAAAACCAGCCAGTTACTGTATCCCAAGCTTTTTTAGCACCATCTTTTATCGCGTTACCAGCTTTTTTTGCAAGGGATTTAGCCGTCGATCCCAAACTACCTTTCCAGTTATTTGCAAATAGTTTTACACCTTTTGAAACTACCCATAAACCAGCTCCTGCAGCAACCATACCTGCACCAATTACCTGGCCACCTGGAATAGCTGCAGTTACTACACCGGCATTCATAAGTGTATCTCCTAGATTTTCTCCCACGTCCGCAACAGCTGAAGTTTTCTCGGCACCAGAAGCATTGCTATTAAACGTATCAACTGCATCTCCAATACTATTGTACGTTTTCACCGCTGAGACACCTGTACCTAAAGCTGCAACCCCTACATTTAATTTAGATAATGCACCCATTTTTCCAGCAGCCCTAGTTAGATCTGAAACAGTATCCCCAGTATTTGCGACATTAGATAAATCATCTGCAGCTTCAGCAACGTTACCGGCATTTGCTAAATTTTTCAAATTACGTGCATTTTGAAAGTCCTTTACTGCTTTGATACCTTCTTCAACTTTTGAAGCCGTATCGTAAGCATCAGTTATAAAATTACTACCGACACCAAGCTTCATTCCATTGACAATCATGTTTCCAAACATTTGTCTAGTACTACCAAAACCAAATTTCACGTTTTCCCCAGCATCTAATCTATTTTGGTAATCAATAGCAGCATTAATAAACTGTGCCTGACCGTTTATAATGTCTTTTACAACATATTCACCGATCTGAAAACCTTTTTCATCATAAAAATGTGGTATTTGAGGAAATCCGGGTTCTGCTGTGGTTCCATTTCCAGAAAAACCTGAAATCGCCCATGGATTTCCTATCGTTCCGTATCCATTGTATCCGTACATCATCCATGGGTTTCCAAGACCATATGGTCCAGCCCAAGGATTACCATTCGTACCGTATCCATTCCAAGTAGAGTTCGTCCATGGGTTTCCAACAGTTCCGTACCCAGCCCATCCTGGATTTAACCAAGGGTTTCCAGTCGTACCATTACCTATCCAGGCAGGCTTATTCCAACTGTCCCCTTCAAAATCAGATTGATTCCAGCCTTTTAGGTACCAGGGTACACTTTCCCAGTCGTAACCAGTCCAATTCTCGCCTTCTGTCCCCTTACCATTTGTGCCTTTTCCAGTCCAGCTTTCACCTTCAGTTTGCTTTCCAGTCCACGTCTTGCCTTCCCATTGTAAGCTACTTCCATCCCAAGGATCTCCTTCCCATGGGTTTCCTTCCCACGGGTTACCAGTCCATGATTCCACTGCATAAGCAACTGGAACCATGACTGGTTGAAATGTAACGAAAAGGATTGCCAAAAGGACAAAAATAATTCTCATCAATCTACCAATTTCTATCACCCCTTAACTTTTCTTATACAAGTGGCTCATTTATGTTAGTTCTGTGTTTGTTTGTTGTATTTTTCATTAATAGATTTCTTTAATTGTTTAATTTTTTTTGCGCTGATATTTTTTAGTTGATTCTCTATTTCATTTCCGAAACCATCAATAATATCTCTCATTTTATTTGCTCTAGATTGAAAATCTTGTTGTTGTTCAAAGTTAATTATTCCTGCTTCTTCTGCTACATACATTAGATTATATAAAGCGTTTTGCTGAGAAGTGGTAGTGAAACTCCACTCATTAGTAATACCTAATATGTCGAAATAACTATCCGTATCAGCATAATCTGCTTCCTGCAAAGCATCTTCTTTCCACTCTTTCCATGCCTGTAGTACCTCTTCTGCGCGGGCAAATTCCTCTTGCAATCCGTCAGAATCATTTACGTTTGAGTAAATTCCACCTGATACCTCGGCCATTTCTTGTAATTGTTTTTGCGCCTTTGCATCAGCTTGATAACCAATAATATTAATAATTGGTTGCGCATTTGATTTGGAAAGTGATTTTGCGATCTTAACGGGATCTCCATCACAGGTGCCAATCCCATCACTAACTAAATAGATTAAATTGGTATTATTCTTTGCATCAAACTTCTTTAATGCTTCTTTTGATTGTTTTAATGCACCAGCAATTGGAGTCCACCCACTTGGTTTAAATTGATCCAATGCCTTTTGAAACTTTTGCTCATCATACGGAGCAAAACCGTAAACCTGTTCAATAGCACTACACGACATCTTTTTATCGCTATCAGAGCCGGTACCCTTATGACCATATACGCGTAGCGATACATTTGCCTTTTCTGGAACATTTTTCAGGAAATTGTTTATTGTTTCCTTTGCTAATTCCATACGTGTTTTTCCATCAATGACGTTTGCCATACTACCACTTGAATCCAATATAATTTCAATATTGTAATTTTCTTTAAAGTGATATTTTGAATCAGGTAATTTTGGATTACCAAATGATCCAAACTGCCATTTTTTTATAATGTTTTGTGGATCCGGATAATCTTCAGCAATTAACCAATAAAAATAACTAAAATATTGGTCACGTTCTTCTTGTGTAGCACTTTCACCTAAAGGTGGTAAGTCCTTAAATCTTTTTTTCAATTCTGCAGTTATATCATCTGCCAAAATTTCTTTACCAGCAAATTCTCCCGGAAGTTGATTCACGTATCCTGCTGCGTCTGTCGGAATGGGTGGTGTGTCTTGAATAATAGAAGTTGTTACGTTTTGTACTTCTGTATCTTCTTCCGTATTATCTTCTTTCTGCTGACTATTTTCTTTTTCATCAACTTGTTCTACTTCTTCATTATCGCTTTTTTTAATATCATTTTTCTTTACATCATTATTACATGCTGAAATTAGAACTAAAATAAATAGTAGTGTAAGAAATACAAGAAGTTTTTTAGTCATTTAAATTCTCCTATTAGTTGTTGTTATAATCAATTGTTCAATATTATTTACCGCCACCTATTTGAGAAAGGAATCCTTCAAATTTTTTCACAATGGTTTCTCCAAACTTAGAACCATCAAAAGCAGTTGATACCAAACCAACAACAAGTACTATTACTGCTGCAATCCCTATCCACTCCAACGTCTGTGATCCTTTTTCTTCATTTTTCCATCCTTCAACAGTGTTTAACATCTTCGCATAAAGTCCATTTACATAATTCATTTAAAATTCCTCCTAATTTTTTATTAAAAGTTACTCAAGATACTATTATCCCCCATCAACATATTCATGATCATCAGCCCTGCAATCATCAATATGGAAACTGGAGCAATTAAAAAGGTTGTTACTAGTGTTACCTTTGGTGCCGCCTTTGCAGCGAGTTCTTTTGCCTGTTCTTCCTTAATTTGTCGCATATCATCTGCTTGGATTCTAAATGTCTTTGCAATTGGAATACCTAAATTCAAACCTTGGATAAGACCTTTAATTAAAGATTGAAATTCTGGATTATCGTTACGTCCCAGAAGATCACGATATGCATTTTCTCTCGGCACACCTAGGTCTATCTCTTGGTTAAACCTAGAGAACTCCTCTCGTATCGGCCCGTCAAAGTAACGAATCACCTCCCTTAATGCATGATCTAAGCTAACTCCTGCTTGCACACTAGTACTTACTGTATCTAGAAAGTCGGGTAAATCTTTGCGAATTAAATCCTGTCTTTTCTTAGCTTCTCTTCTTACTAAAATTATTGGAGTAAAATAACCTAAAATTGGTGCAAACACAAGTATATATTGAGATAACGGAAGACCGATAATAACTGCTAAGATTCCTACAAAGAAACCAACTATGAATAGGAATATTTTTAATCCTTGAAATCGCTCTACCGTTAATTGCAACGGATTACCAGATTTTCTTAACCATTCTTTCACACTATAATTCTCACTGAAAAAATTGATTCGCTGACCGAGATCAGAGAAATCGTCTGCATACTTGGTGACTTGTTGAAAGATTGCTGCTCGTCGATTCTTTTTCTTTTGTTTTTTCTCAAATGGGTCAACGTGCGTTACTTCCGACACATGGTCCAATACGCTTCTCTTTTCTTGCAAAAAAGACCAGAAATGCTTCATACAAAGTACGATACAGAACCAAAAAGCTATGATTGTAATAATAATTAATGCATCCATAGGCTACACCTTTATGTCCGTAATTTTTCGAATTAAGAAGAAGGATAAAAGAATCGCTGCTAGAAATAAAATTAAAATGACGATTCCAAACCCTTCCCATAGTGGTTCAATAAAACCATCTATCACATTATTCATGACTAGCAGTAAAAATATCGGTAATGCTGGAACAATAAAGGAAATATATTTTTGTTCCGAAGTCATTGTTTTAATTGTTTGCGTTAGTACTTTTCGATCTTCAAATGTGGTTGCCATTGTATCCAAGGTCAATGCCAGGTTTCCACCCGTTTTCTTCTGTATCAATAATGTGGCAATGAACAAATTGAAATCTCGAGATTTATTTCTTTTTTGAACTGATCGTAAAGCCGCTTCTAAAGAAACTCCTAGCTTTAATTCGTTGGAAATACGTTTAAACTCATCACCAGCTGGTGCACTTACTTCTCTTGCGACGATGTCAATACCTTGATTTATTGTAAGTCCTGACCTTGCAGCATTTCCTAGTAATCTACAAATCTCAGATAATTGCTCATTAAAACGAGTTTCATAGTTATTTTTCCGAAAATAAAATAATAAAAAGTTTAATGCGATTACAATAGCTAAAGGTAGAAACATACTCACAAATGAAGGCATATTAAATACTGAATAAAACAATACAAATAATGCTAGATATCCAACTATCAACGCACCCATATATTCCGATGGTAATAACTTTAGATTCGCATTTTGTAGTTTGTTTCGTAATTTGTCTGAACTCTCACGTTCGTCAAATCGATCGCCCAGCTTGCTTATTACACTTTTTCGTTGTTCCTCTGGATACCATTGTCTAACTTTTTGCTTCCATTCTTTCTTCTGATTTCTGTATCCTAAGAAAAAATATCCGCAGATAAGTAACGATAGGACCGCGAAGCTATATAGTATGGACACGGTTAAGCTCATCTGCAATCTCTCCTTCAGGTTCAAAGAAATCAGGTCTAAACGTAATTCCTAATGTTTCCATTTGATCAATACACTTCGGACGTATGCCGGTTGCAGTATAAAAACCATGAATTTTGCCTTTTTCATCTACGGCAGTTCGTTTAAAACAGAAGATATCCCGAACCTCAATTTTATTTTCCTTACCAACTTCCACTTCTGCTATATTCATAATCTTCCTGGTACCATCAGACAAACGCTGTACTTGAACAATGTAATCTAACGCTCCAACAATATACTCTCGGATAATATGAGTAGGTAAGTTCATACCTGCCATTACTACCATACCTTCCACACGATTAATCGCGTCTGTAGGTGTATTCGAATGGACAGTCGTTAAAGATCCTTCATGTCCAGTATTCATTGCTTGTAGCATGTCGAACGCTTCTGATCCTCGAACCTCTCCAACGATGATTCGATCAGGACGCATTCGTAATGAGTTTTTTACTAATTGTCGTATCGAAATTTCGCCTTCCCCTTCAACGTTAGGTGGTCTTGCTTCCATACCAACAACGTTTTTACGTGCAAGTCTTAATTCTGCTGAATCTTCAATGGTAATGACTCGTTCATCATACGGTATTGCTTTTGCTAATGCATTGAGTAGTGTTGTTTTACCACTACCTGTTCCTCCAGAGATCAGTACGTTCATTTTCCCCTGTACAAGGGCTTGCATAAATTTCGACATATCGCTAGTAAACGTTCCATATTTCTCCAAATCGTCCATGACAAAAGGGGTTTTCCTAAATTTCCGAATAGAGATGATCGTTCCACCTAAGCTTATTGGTGAGATGACGGCATTAACACGACTACCATCTGGTAATCTAGCATCCACCATAGGTGAACTTTCATCGATACGCCGTCCTAAAGGTGCTACTACACGATCAACAATATGTCTGACATGTGCCTCATCTTTAAACGTTATATCTACTTGCTCGAGTTTCCCGTTTTTTTCTACATATATTTCTTTCGGTCCATTTACCAGTATTTCCGTAATATCATCGTCTTTTAACAGCGATTCAATTGGACCAAATCCAACACTTTCGTCTATAAGTCTTGAAAGTAACGTTTCTTTATCATGCCTGGGGATAACAACTTTTTCCTCGGTCATAAACTGATTAATAAATCGTTCAATCTTTAGTCGTTTATCTGCTTCTTGTAAACTTGTAATCTGCTCCAAGTTGACCTCTGTTAAAAGCCTAGATTTATAATGTTCAACTAATTCATCTATATATGAGTTACTTACTATGTAGTCTGACTTATAGCTGTCCTTTTGTTCTTCTCTATTATTCCGCTGAAAAAGGGGCATTGCCTCACCACCTTTAAATTTGTTTACTTCCTTATTTCAGCATGGATCGCACCCATTTTTGTACGTCTTTTGCAACTGGCGTAAGCTTTTTTTCCTTTGATTCTTTACGAAGAGGAACACCTTGATTCATAAAGCTCTGAACACCTTTTAAATCTCTTCTTATCTCGGAAGCGACTGGGTATGACACAAAACGTTCAATATCCTTCTTCGTTAATTCGTTATCTTTCCCTGCAAAATTAATTACGAGCTCCATTCGGTCCTCCGTATTAATTCCAAGTTGTTGATACAACGTTTCGACATTTTTTAAGACACGAATTGCTACTGTATCCAAATTCATCACGTAATAAATGCGCTCTGATTCTTCCAGCGCCGTATAAACACGCTCCTCCATCCAGGTTGGTACATCAACTACGATAAAGTCATAACTCCGTTTACTAGCCCGCATCAATCGTAAAATAAACTCTTGATCAATTTTTTCTGCCATTTCGGCATCACGTGGACTTACCAAAACTTCCAGTCCAGAATGTGGCTCTTTTTCTGCAATGTTTCGGATGTGGTGTTCATTCAGTTCATGTATTACTGGAATTAAATCTATAATGGAACGATTACTTTCTAATCCTAGAAATGTTTCTGACCCGCCATACTGTAGATTTAAATCGATATAAAGCACCTTAGCAGTCGACTCAAGTTTTAGTGTTTGAGCAAATGCAGAACTAATTAATGACTTCCCGGATCCACCTTTACCACTATAAAAGGTAAATACTCTTCCTCCACCGCGCTTAAATACTTCTTGGGAACCTGATCCACCTTCCAATCTTGTTCCGATGATAATGTTCAATCTTTCCTTTAGTAATTCTTCTTCTACTGGCAAAACAAAGTAATCCGTCACACCAAATTTAGTTAAGTCCCGTAATAAATCAAAGTTTTGTATATCATTGATAAATACAATGGTTGCTTTAGGATGTTCCGCAAGCACAATTTGCACAAGATCTAGTGGTGACTCTTGTTCTGTTTTTAAAATAATAGCTATTTGAATCGTATGTTTCTTTATGTCTTGTGGTAAGACCCGTTGTAATTGAAACGCTTCACTAAGTTGACTTTGTATCGATTCATAAAGGAATTCATTTTCCCCTAATACATGTATTTCATTTATTTTTTTCATTTGATTCCTCCATCGAAAAAGAAACGTATTTTACTGGTCATCTTTTTTTTGTTTCCTTTTCTTTTGGTTGTTCTTCAGTTGATTTTTCTTCTTTTTTAGATTGTTGGTCCTCTTTTGGTTGTTCTTTCGGTTGTTCTTCCTTTGGCTGTTCTTCTTCTGTCGGTGTTGTTTCTTCAGTTATTCCTTCAGTCTCAGGTTCTTCGTTACTTTCTTGTTGCTGCCCAACGTTTGATTTTACTATTCTTAGACTGTCCGCGTAATTCTGCATATGTATTAAGTTAGGGACATCTTCGAAAGGAATTTCTAATTGAACTCCTTGGAATTTACCATTTTTATCCGAAGTTGTTCTAGCAACCTTTACATCGGTCATGAAAACTTCTGTAACTGGTTTTCCATCAAAGGTGTGCGAAACTATAAGGTCAACCCGGTCAAGAGGAGTTAATTTTTCATCAAAGAATACACTCTCCGAACGTAATACTGTTACAAGTCGATTATCCGCTTCGGTTACCGTCGATGCCTGCTTCAGCATATTTTTCGTTATGATATCACCTGATGAAAGTGGAACAACCGATACCTTATTGATTAGATTCTCAATGTTTACAATATGTTCATCTCTAAGGTATTTTTTTGGAATTTCTTCTGTAGTAATGTCTTCTGGTGTGATTAAAGCTCGTGAGGATATTTCGTTACTAGCAACAACGACTTCCACCATTGTTCCTAAATTACTGTTAAGTGCTTGCACCTTCTTTAGCACCAAAAACCCTGATAAAGCAGCTAATATAAGTGCGATTAAAAAAAATATAATTGCCTTCCGCTTCGACTCGAGCATCAACTTAAACCTCATTTCAAAAATTATGTTTAACTACTTACTAATTACCCATTATATATATAAATAATTACACAAATTACAAACATGTCAATTTGAGCCAATTAAAACAGGCAGTTTAAAAGTATATATAGTGTAAAATTTCAAGTTTACTTACCATTTATTGTTAATTTAAAGGATAAAAATCCCTATAGTATTTCCATATTTTAACAATAACATACCTTAAAATTTAAATTTATGGGTATTTCTAATCATTTTTCAAAATCTTTAACAAAAGGTAATTTATCTTGAATTCAAGATAAATTTATCACCGCTTATCCCTTTTCTAGTATAGGCTCTAGCTAATTATTGAATTGTCGTTTTTTAAAGCATTTTACTATCAAATTTTCTAATTCAATATTCACATGTTTAGCCAATTTAGTGTGACAAAATAATCATATAAGGAAATGATTCGTTTTGTTTTACATAAATAGGACCAATTTAACAAAAACTGAATAATGAAAGGGTGAGACAAATGGCGAGAAATAAAAAAAGAAATTACTCAGAAGTAGATAATGTAGAGAGGCAACGAAATGAATTAATTCCAGAGGAGTTTCCTGAGGGACCTGTGGGATCATCAATTAATAAGCACGAGCCTGTAGAAAGTAAATCAACTCCTTGGGAAAAGGGTCAACGCAGGCAGAGTGCGTTTGTTTATCCGGATAAAGAACAGCATGATGGTTTACAACGACATACTCCACCATTACATCCACCGCATGACGAAACTGGTGAGGTGCTCCCTGAAGAAGAAAAAGAGCAGTAGTTCCAATTTGAACTACTGCTCTTACTTATAACGTTATGGTAGACCTTATAAGAAAAACTACGGCATTCGCTGTTACGGACGAGGCGAATGGCGAGTTTTTCTAATCAACTTTTTTTAATACAAAATAGGCACATCCAAAATTACAATACTCGTATAAATAATCGTCTAGCGTACTAATTTTAGAGTCAAATGCAGCTTTTACGTTTTGATCATCGTAAAATCCACGCAAACGTAGCTGATCATAGCCCCAGTCACCGACGATAAAGTCGTATTTGGATAGTATTTCAGAGAATCGCTCATTTAGGCGTTCTTGGTCAAATCCGTTTTTATTGTCTTCTATCAGTTCATACGTTTTTCCATGTAATTCAATCAACACGTTCACCCCACTTGAGTTGATTATAGTTTACCACAAATGAAAGCATTTCAACTAGCAATTATCCTGAATTTACATGTATTAGTCCAAAATGATTGTGAATGAAATTTTTATCATGTAGCAAAATAACCCCATAAAGTGAAACTGTATTCAGTGAGTGTTTATTTTTTCATTGAATGTTTAGTTGAACGAATCGGACATTTACGGGTCGGTGATAGTCCATTTTCGAAAAGGGTATTACTGCCTGTTAATGCGGGATAAATAAGAAAAAAAGGCGGGAAATTTTTATGTATAAAAAATTTGCATTCGTATTATTATTGTGTACACTGTTCATCTCCGCATGTGGAACTACCAATCAAGGTACGGGTGAACAGGAACAAATAAGAAATGAGTTAGATCCAACGAGAAATGACGAAAATCCTTCAGATTTTGAAGAGGAAAATCGTTTAGGTTATGTCCATTATACAAAGGATCAGTTAGATACCAATGAGGAAGGTAATCATTCTGTTACGATGGATCGTCATAAACTAGCTGACATGATTTCACGAATAATTCTTCGTAATCAAGACTTTGAAGAAGTTGCAACGCTTGTTACAGATAGAGAGGTCCTAATTGCATACGGTGCAGATGACGAGCTTGATGAAGAAATAGCTGCAGATATCGCGAAGAAGTCTGCTGCTGCTGTGATGCCAAGTTACTTTGAGGTTTATGTATCCGATAATCAAAGTTTAATTCCTGATATCCAAAGCTTGCACAATAGTACTACACAGAATGGTGATTACCGTAATACCATCGACTCCATCATAAAAGAAATGAAAAAGTCACCGCAAGGCGTTGACAAGGAAAACAATAGGTGATGATGCTATGAAAATTTATCACGCTATTTGTGCACTAGTTATTATACTCACCGTACAATTAGGCACAAATACTGTATTTGCCGAAGAAGAAAATGACATTTACGAAGAACGAATGGAGCTATTTAAAAAAGCAGAGGCCTTGACGTTAATTCCATGGTATTACTACGCTGCTATTGACCAGTACGAACGAAATATTCAAAAAGATGTTCCATCAGATCAAGTTATTTCCATTTCATTTGAACCAGTAAAGTGGTATGGAATAGGAAATCCTAAAAACATGAGCGAGCAAGCTATCACCCTCTTTAATGGTATCGGGAAAGATGGTGATGGAGACCAAAAGGCTGATCCGAATAACCCTGAGGATGTATTGTATACAATGGGTAGGTACTTGCAAACCTATGGATATTCAAAAGAAGATATCAAAATTGCACTTTGGAATTATTATCATCGTGATTTAACTGTTCAATCAATCATGAACACGGCTCGAGTGTTTAACAAATTTAATGGTATTGAATTAACGGATCGTGCATTTCCTTTACCTTCAAATTATAATTATAGCTACAATAACACGTGGGGTAATAGACGTGGCTTCGGTGGTTTGCGAATCCACGAAGGAACAGATATTTTTGCTGATTATGGTACTCCTGTAAGATCAACAACGTATGGTGTAATTGAATTAATGGGATGGAATTTATTTGGTGGTTGGCGAATTGGTATACGGGATGTTCATAACATATACCATTACTTTGCACATCTTAGTAAATACGCAGACAACTTAAAGGTTGGCCAAATTGTGAAGCCTGGTGATGTCATTGGTTATGTCGGATCAACAGGATATGGTCCCCCCGGAACATCTGGAAAATTCCCACCACATTTGCACTATGGCATGTACAAGGATAACGGCTACAGTGAATGGTCCTTTGATCCTTATCCATACTTGAAAAAGTGGGAGCGAATGGAAAAACAATAAAGTGAAACTTCATTCAGTGTGGGAACTTCTCCCCATTGGATGCTTTAATCAACGCATGATTGTATATATCACAGCCATTCCTTACCATGATAATCGACAAACTCTGAGTCATCCCGTAAAAGTCTTCGTATATTTCCTTTACTAGCGTGGTGCTATAGATTCTCGTTACTTTCAACAATTAGAAAAAGAACCATTAAGATAACGTTGTATCTCAATGGTTCTTTACATTTCTATATTGATTTTAGTTTGCTTTTCGTTCTTTTCCCTTTTTAATGGCATTCATAATACTTGCAACAAGGCCGCCCCAAATAATTACCATGCCTAAAATCATAATAAAGATTGCACTAGCACTCATATTATTCGCCTCCCTTAGATGAAGGTAAGTCTTCTTTATTTGCTTTCCACTTGCTTAACGATATCAAGATACCTACTACTATTGCGCCGACAGCTACAAATACTCCACTATAGAGAATAAATGAATCTGCGTAGCCGCCATAGTTTCCAGTAGGTGTATCAAATTCTTTTAACAGATTTTCCTTGAATAAACCAAACATCATGTATCCAAGGACGATTGGTGTAACTACGCTTAAACTAATTGTCCACCATGAACCGAGTCGAATATCAGAAATTTCATTTGCATGATTTTTGTATTCGTTCAGTTTACGGAATACCCATGCCATTAGTACAACTTCGACTAATCCTAAGAATGCTACACCAAATTGGTTAATGAAGTAATCCGCTACGTCAAGGAAGTTTAAACCACCCCTTGTTGCAAATAACAATGAAATTAGGGCTGCTACTCCTCCACCAAATAATACCGCCTTGTTTCTAGAAATGTTAAACTTATCAACTAAACCAGCAACATACGTTTCCGTGATGGAAATTAACGAAGTCAAACCGGCTAAAACCAATGATGCAAAGAATAAAAACCCAAAAAATTCATTAAACGCTGGGAATTCATTTATAATTTGCGGGAATACCACAAACGCTAATCCAACGCCACCAGCTACAACCTCGTCTACAGCAACACCTTGTTGCATTGCCATAAAGCCAAGTACAGAGAATACTCCAATACCACAAAGTAATTCAAAGCTTGAGTTACCAAAACCTGTAATAAATGCGTTGTTTGTAATGTCAGATTTTTTTGGAAGGTAACTAGCATACGTAATCATAATTGCAAATGCAATCGACATACTAAAGAATATTTGACCGTAAGCAGCAACCCATACGCTTGGATCCATAATCTTGTCAAAGTTTGGTTCGAAGAATGCTTCTAAACCAGTAAGTGCACCAGGTAAGGTGACTGCGCGAATAACGATAATAATAAAGATAATTACCAAAGCTGGTATAAATATCCGGTTCGCAACCTCAATACCTTTTTTAACACCTTTGAATAAAATTCCTAAAACAACAAGCCAAACAATAATTAATGGAATAAGTACACCTGGGACAAATCCGCCTACTTGACCAGGATCTGCTAATTGTAAGTAGTCACCAAATAAAAATCCTTGTGTATCTTCTCCCCAATTTAAATTGAATGAAAATACAGAGTAAGAAATGGACCATGCAATAATAACCGAATAATAGGTGGAAATGACAAATGCTACTAATACTGCCCACCAACCTACCCATTCTGCCTTTTTATTAACTCTACGATACGTTAATGGTGCTGATCCCTTGTATTTATGACCCATAGTGAATTCCATGATTAAAATTGGAATCCCTGCTGTTAGTAAAGCGAATAAATACGGAATAAAAAATGCTCCACCACCATTTTCATATGCTACCGCTGGAAATCGCCAAATGTTACCTAAACCAATTGCCGAACCAACTGCAGCCATAATAAATCCAGCTCGTGTTCCCCATTGAGACCTTGTCTCCATCGATTCTACCTCCCCTTTTCTTCTATTCCTTCTTAAAGTATATCTATGAAAAAAGTTGAGAAGGAATGTTATAAATCTTTACTTTTTTCAGATATTTATGATTGTATTATAACGATACTTTATATCTATGTCAAAGCAATTTTCATATTTTTAAAACTATTAAAAGTTTTAGGCTACTATATGTTAACCTTTTCTATAATAGTAAATGCTTTGTTTCTACTCAATTCATTAACAAGGATATGCCTACACAATCTTATGCCCAACGTACTTAGGAAACATTTATCACTAGTTCAATACCATACCCTTTTAAAGTCTAAAAAACAGACTGCCGTGAATGAACGACAGTCTGGATTAGATTATACATTATTTACTTTGGTTTTGTTGATAAAATGAATAAACATGCTGGTTAAAACTACTAAGGCAAGAGTCAATAGCAAGGAAAGTAGAACATTCCCTGAATATCCCATCACTAAATAACTAATACCCCCAGCTACTGCAACTAGACTTGCATAAGGTAACTGCGTTAACACGTGATCGATATGATTTGCTCCAGCACCTGTTGACGAAAGTATTGTTGTATCTGATATCGGTGAACAGTGATCCCCGAATACTGATCCTGCTAATACTGCAGAAAGCGAAGGTAATAACAGGGATACATCGGTAATAACGGTAATTTCAGCTGCGATAGGCAACATAATACCAAACGTTCCCCAAGAAGTTCCTGTTGCTAATGCCATTAACCCTGCAATAATAAAGAATAAAAATGGTAGTAATGCAGCATCAATGGAAGCTTTCTCTACAAGATGAGCAAGATAATTACCTGTTCCTAATGTATCAATTACGGAACCAATCATCCATGCTAGAATCAGAATGTAAATAGCAGGTAACATTGTTTTAATGCCTTCTCCAACAATCTTCAAACTACTAACACGTGGTTCGGATTGTAATAGGTGAAAGATAAATGCCACCACAACTGCTAAGGCACCACCAATTATTAATGATAAGTTAACATCTGTATTGGCAAAAATGGAAAGGAGCGAGTCATCATCGCTATATTGTACACCTGTAACAATCATTGCTCCGACAGTACCTACAATTAATAAAACAATTGGTATGATCAAATGATATATTTTTCCATCACGATGTGGATCAAATACTTCTTCTAAATCACCTGGTATGTTTGAATCATTAGGATCAATGACTTCACCAGTTTCAATCGCACGTTTTTCATGTTTGCGCATCGGTCCAAGATCCAATTTGAGGTATGCTGTTAAAAACACTAGCAAAATTGCACCGATTGCATAAAAATTGAGTGGAATCATTTGAACAAATGCTTCAAGCGGTTGAATATTAGTAATGCCATTCGCAACTAATAAACTTCCTATCACCCCAATAATATACGCACCCCAACTCGAAATTGGTGAAAGTACAGTTACTGGAGCAGATGTTGAGTCAATAAAATATGCTAGTTTCGCACGTGAAACATTGTGTCGATCAGTCAAAGGTCTAGCTACTTGGCCAACAGCTAATGCATTAAAGTAGTCATCAATAAAAATAATGATTCCTAAGATTGCTGTCATAGCTTGAGCACCAGCGCGCGTTTTCACACGCTTCATCATGTAATCGCCAAATGCACGACTCCCACCTGATGCTGAAAGAAAAGCTGTCATGATACCTAAAAGGAATAAAAATCCTAATAATAACAAATTACCAATATTAAGCCCTTCAGTTGTATAAAAAATTTGATAAAAAACAGTCCATATTTCGTTTAACGTATTTAAGATATTAAAATCATGAATAAATAAAGCCCCAACAATAATCCCGATTCCTAATGATAGTAAAACACGTTTTGTAAGTAGTACCAATATAAGCATGAGTAGAGCTGGTACTAATGAGTAAATCGTTCCTTCCATTTTTCTTTTACCTCCATAAATTTTTTGATGAAGGTGCACAGAGATACGCAATATAAAAACACACAAAAAAGCAATGATAGAAAATAACCTACCATTGCTTTTACAATATACGTTATCCTCCATTTCGATCAGTAGTTCTCCATGCACAATCCTTACATGACAGTATAGCTCTTATTCAAAGCCATCCCAGCGGTAGAAAGATTGACCCTTTCTTCGCTTCGGCAAACAGCCCTTTCATCAATAATCATAGGTGTCATTCTCCTATTGACTACTCTTTCTGTTTGCTCCTCTACCTCACCGATCTGATAAGGTTAGTCTATGAAATTATTTTTTTATTATACTAAGTTATTCACTTTTTTTCAAGTCATCTTTAGGGATGGCAATTGGTGGAAGTTCAGTTCCACTGCCTCCATAGTAGTCTGGTACCTCTGAGTTAATCGTTCTTGAATCAATGTAAATATTAGTAGTTACTTTCTTAGTTTTAGTTGTGAACGGAACAACAATTTGTACATCGACTTGCACTTTAACATATAAAGAGTAGACAGCTGTATTGATGCCAAGTTCTTCTTTTTCAAAAAACAAATCAGATTGAATCGCACCCACAATTTCAAAGTTTACCGGTATTTTAGGACCTAAGTTTGCAAGGATTGGACTATCGAAAGCTTGCCCGATAGGTATTTCTACAACGGTTGGATCTTTTTCTGCTAAATCATTTGCCGAATCGTCATAATCTAATGACGGCATATCAGGATCATCCGTATCTACTGTTTCCCCTTTATTCATATTATATAAAAAGTATTCTGCACGTTCCGTAGCTTTCCTCAATATCTTGTTCTGTGCTTCAGCACTCCAACCAAGCATGGTAATATATCCTTGATCATCTTTGGATACTTCCACAAGGTCATCAAATGTTACACCTTCGCTAGACTTAACCGCAGCATTAATTGTTCTTGTCGCAAACTCGATTGTCTTGTTTTGCGCTATTTCCATTAATGGCGGCCGTATTTCCTTTCCTATAAACCAAACACTAAACCACGTTACCGATATAAAAATGATACACGTTATAACGAATATGTATTTAACTGGAGGTGGCTTTCGGTTATTTTTAAACTGAAATTTTCTCGGTTGCATCAACATGAAAAAACCCCCTTAAAACAAGATATGCTTGTATTAAGAGAGTTAGAATTTCAAATTATCTTTAGTTATGAAGACAAGCGGAAATCGTGAGAGATAAGCATTTCGATAAATCAACTTCGTATGGAGTTACATCCTGTTCGCTTTCATCCTTCGTAATTCGAACAATTGGACGATCACACAAATGCAAATGTTGCTTTAAGATGACACCGATTCGATTATCACTCAATTTAACCGTCAATCCATTTGGATATACAGCTACACTTCGTTTAAAGGCCTCAACTATCCCTTTATCAAATTTGTTAATTGCTCCAGCATATAAGATTTCAAGTCCTTCATGTGGTAACATTGCATCACGATAACTCCTGTTACTTGTAACCGCATCGAATACATCAGCTACAGCAAGAATTTTCGCGTGTGGATGGATTTCACCACCATCAATCCCTCTCGGGTATCCTGATCCATCCAACCGTTCATGATGCTGGAATGCGCAGTGTGCTACTACAAGTGGAATGCTTTCTTGTTTACGCAAGAAATCATACCCATATTGTGTATGGCACTTAATTGCCTCAAATTCTATTGGTGTTAGACTGGAGGGCTTTTTCAAAACATCAGGGTCAATAAATATTTTCCCTATATCATGCAGCATTGCTCCGACGCCAAGTTCAATAAGTTTATCCTTTGTCAGCTTAAGTTCTGTCCCGATAGCTAGTGAATATATTGTAACGTTTAGCGAATGTTGGAATATGTAATCATCCGTGACAAACACATCAGCAAGTAATGATAATGCATCTCTCCGATTCATGATTTCATCGATAAGATGTTCCACAACGTTCGCCATCTGACTACCTTTTTTCTCTAGTATGTAGGAGCGGTCAGTAAAACCTTTTTGCTTAATATCAGAAAATGTATCTTTTATTGTAGTCGTTGCTTCAAGTCTCGACTTTTCAGATATAACAGATTCAATTTGAATATCATTGGTCAACTCGTCTTCAATATAAATATATGTAATGCCCTGCTCTACCAAACGCGAAATCATTTGCTTGGTTAAGCTCAATCCTTTTTGAATTAATACCGTACCACTTTCGTTATACACCGCTTGACCAACTGTAGTACCCGGTTTAATTCGTTTTGTATTGGCTAATCTCATAGCGTTCTCCTAACTCTGTGTCGCAGCAAATTGAATTCATAATGGCTAACTTCATAAAAATTCTAACAAATTCCAACCTAAAATACTATATAAATTTATAAAAAAATACAAATATCGACAAAACTGGGGCGAAATAAAGGATATGCCTCCCACAATGGAAGACATATCCTTTATGAAATAAGCGATAATGCATCTTTACCGGTCATTCCAGCTTCCCATCCATATGATTTTGAAGCGTCGGTTATTTTTTGTAGTGGTGCATGCAACAATTCATCAATTGTTTTTACACCTACCGCTCGCCCGGCGATGACTTTCCTGTCAGCTAGCTTTTCGTTTAATAAATCAACATCTAATGCACCACACATGATATAACCAATCTCATTTGAAATGACAAGTAAATTCGTTTTTGGTAGTTCAACAGTAATTGCCGTAAAAAATATTCCATCAATCTCTAATGGATTCACAGTTATCATTCGAATAGCTCCTCCCTCTCTACATCTTCACCTATATATGTGTATGCAGATGGCGGATTCAGTGCTACTCGAAAGAATTATGCTTTGCCATATTCTTTTTTTAATGTAAGGACTAATAAATCACGTAAAAATTCTGGTAAGTAATAGTTTTTCACTTCTGACTTTGCAACCTCTGGTAGTAATCGTCCGAATGTAAATGTATCAGCTGTTGCCACGTGGTAGGTCCGATCTGGATCAATTGGTTCACCATTTAAATTAACTTTTTTTACATATTCGTGACCGTCTTCTTTTATCTCCGTTCTTACTTCGATACCAGCGTAAATCATTCTACCTAGTACCTCTCCCCTGAAACCAAATCCTTTTAATTTTAGTTCCATAAAATCCTTTGTAAAGGAGGCGCGAACAACCTCCATTAATTCATCGCCGTTCAATTCAACGACACATGGATTGATGGGATGCGGACAAATTCGGTGAATGTCTTTACGTGTAATGGGTCCAGCCTCAAACTGGTCGAGTAATACACCAGCGTTTAGCATGGCACAATCAGCACCAGTCCAATCCTTAAGGGTCTCTGTTAGCTTTTCCATTACCAAGGTATTTTTGAACCAATTAACCTCGATTATCTCATCAGCTGTGACAATAGTTTCTTCTAAAACTTTTTCCGCCTGTACGATTAAATCATTTAGTTTCTGTTCGGTTTGTAAATCTTTCGCCCTCTCTGAAATGTCAGTTGTATATGCTTCCTTGTTTACAAGCTTCTCCTGTTCCGTATCCCAAGTTAAAATTACTTCCCCGACAAAAGCACAATGCTTTCCTGCAGCGGTAAGGATGGTGTCCTTTACCGTTTCACCAGTACGTAATAAATGATGGGTGTGTCCACCAATAATAACGTCGATATCCTCGTATCTCCGAGCAATCTCTTGGTCTTCTGTTATGCCTAAATGGGACAATAACACAATGACGTCTGTTTGTTCCGCCAATTTTGCCACATAATAATCCAACACTTCAAAGGGTGATTTAATATGCCAATCCAATAGTTCGTAAAATGCATTAAATGGCGCCGTCAATCCGATAACACTAATTCGAACACCATTGTGTGATTCGATTTGTACCGTTGGATGTGCCCATGGCGGATTGGCACCGTTTAAATTTTGTAAATTTGCACATACGACTTCAAATTTTGCATCATCATATAAATGATATAAATCCTCATGCTCTAGCGTAATCCCTTCATTATTGCCAAAGGTGACTACATCATATCCGACATCGTTCATTAGTTGCACGTTCGCTTTTCCCATAAAAGCCTCTGCAATCGGATGCTCACGATCAACATGGTCACCAATATCGAATAGCCAACACGATTGATTATTTGCTCTCTTCGTATCTCGGGCTTCTTTTAAATAACCTGCTACGCGTGACCATTGATCAAATTTACTATGTAAATCATTCGTATAATAAAAAAATAACTTTTCCTCCATGGTACATCCCCTTACATTAACCCATCATAAATTAAGCGTACACCAATAATAATTAATAATCCGCGTAGAATCCATTCCAGAACCTGACTTTTTAATTTTTGGTTTATTGCAGCTCCTATGGTTCCGCCTACCCATGCACCCGGTACAAACCATAGGACATATTCCCACTCCACGTGACCAAGCAGGATATGTGTTCCAGCTCCAATTGTACTTGTAAAAAATATCATAAACATGGAAGTTGCGACTGCGATGTGTGCAGGAAATCCAAATAGCAGGATCATCGTTGGCACCATTACAGAACCTCCACCAATTCCGAACAAACCGGACAGAGTTCCAACAATTAAAGCAATCGGAAATGCTAACCAGAATGAAACAGTGTAATGATATGTTTTGCCATTCATTTCAAATGACCGAACGTTTTTGTTCGAACTGTTTATATTTGTATTAGTTGAAGTTTTTCGCTTTAACAAAAAAAGTGACGAGAGAAGAATAATTAACATACCAAGATATAACGTAAATTTATCGGTATCAATATACTGATTTAACCACGAGCCTAAAATCCCACCTGGAATACCACCAGTCAAAAAAATTAAAGCCGTTTTATAATCAACGCGCCCTTTTCTGAAATATGAAATCGTTGATGAAAGCGCAGTAAAAATCATGACAACTAACGAGATACCGACAATGGTGTGAGGAGTTGCCCAAGCAAATCCATCCAAGTACTGTTGTAGTATCAACAAGCTTGGAACCAAAATAACACCGCCACCAAGGCCAACCAAACTACCTAACATAGCGGTTACTAACCCAATAATCAAGCAAATAACATACACCATTCCCCTATATCCCTTCTGTCTGTAAGCTAAGTCTTTCCTTCCTATTTTAGCACGCATGTAAGGGCAATTCTAATTATTGGGTTGATGAGGGTATGATGGTTACTGATAAGGTTTTTGGTGATTGGCTTGTATTCTATATCTTTTGGCTTGTATTTTTCAATTTTGGACAGTATTTATTAAATTTGGCTTGTATTTTTTTAATTTGGCCAGTTTTGTTCCTTAAGTAGATGACTCTGCCTCATCTTGACTTCTAATCCTTTGCCTAAGCAAAGGTGCTGTCGCCCTTAGTTAAATAGAAAAAACCTTGATACATATACTGTACCAAGGTTTTTTTGTTTTTTACCCGATTGAGCCTTCCATCTCAAACTTAATAAGACGGTTCATTTCAACTGCATATTCCATTGGAAGCTCTTTTGTAAATGGCTCGATGAAGCCCATTACAATCATTTCGGTAGCTTCTTGTTCGCTAATTCCTCTACTCATTAGGTAGAACAATTGCTCCTCAGAAACTTTTGAAACCTTTGCTTCGTGTTCAAGTGAAATATTGTCGTTATTAATTTCGTTGTATGGAATTGTATCCGAAGTTGATTCGTTATCCATAATTAATGTATCACATTCGATGTTTGAACGCGCTCCATCGGCTTTACGTCCAAAATGTACAAGTCCGCGGTAGTTTACTTTACCACCTTGTTTTGAAATCGACTTGGAAACAATTGTAGAAGATGTGTTAGGTGCCAAATGATGCATTTTTGCACCAGCATCCTGACATTGTCCTTTTCCTGCAATTGCAATCGATAGTGTATTTCCGCGTGCTCCTTCACCTTTAAGGATACAAGCTGGATATTTCATGGTTAACTTAGAACCAATGTTTCCGTCAACCCATTCCATCGTACCATTCGCATCAACTGTTGTACGTTTTGTAACTAAGTTGTAAACGTTGTTTGCCCAGTTTTGGATGGTTGTATAACGGCAGTATGCATCTTTATGAACAAAGATTTCAACTACTGCACTATGCAAGGAATTCGTTGTATAAACTGGTGCTGTACAACCTTCTACATAGTGAACTGATGCACCTTCATCAACAATGATTAGCGTACGCTCGAACTGACCCATGTTTTCCGAGTTAATACGGAAGTATGCTTGTAATGGTGTAGTTGCTTTTACACCTTTTGGTACGTAAATGAACGATCCACCAGACCAAACAGCTGAGTTCAATGCTGCAAATTTATTATCTGAAGCTGGAATAACTTTTCCAAAGTATTCTTTGAATAATTCTTCGTTTTCTTTTAGAGCTGTATCCGTATCTTTAAAGACGATACCCATCTTTTCTAAATCTTCTTGTAAGCTATGATAAACAACCTCTGATTCATATTGTGCTGAAACCCCAGCCAAGTATTTTTGCTCAGCCTCTGGAATTCCTAGCTTATCAAAAGTTTGTTTGATTTCATCTGGTACTTCATCCCATGTTTTTCCTTGACGTTCTGAAGGCTTAACATAGTAGATGATTTCGTCAAAATTTAATTCAGAAAGATCTCCACCCCATTGTGGCATTGGCATTTTGTAAAATTGCTCTAATGCCTTCATCCGGTAGTCAAGCATCCATTGAGGTTCTTCTTTAATTCTGGAAATTTCCTCTACTACTTTTGGTGTTAATCCTCTTTCAGTACGGAAAATAGAGACGTCTTTATCATGAAATCCATATTTATACTCTTCTATTTCAGGCGCTTTTTTCGCCATGTTAAAAACCTCCTTTAGGTGTTGGTTACTCCACTTATCGTATTAACGTCCAGCTCCTGCGCCCAGCGACTAGTAGACTTCCCTCCCTGTTCCTCAATAAGTCAAGCACGATGCCCTACAGGATGTAGGGTAGTTCGATGTGCCACAGGACGTGGCGTTCTTAATCGAACCTCCTTAACGGCTTTCCTATATCTAGAACAGGTCAGTCCAGTCTATACGTCGCTAACCGGGCGCATCCGCTTTTGATTTCTACTCGTCGTGAACACCTTTCTCCATTGCCTTCCATGCAAGTGTAGCACATTTAATGCGTGCTGGAAACTTGGTAACTCCCTGTAATGCTTCTATATCATCTAGATCAAATTTCTCTGTATCGACATCTTCACCCAACATCATTTTAGAAAACAATTCCGACATGTTTAATGCTTCATCGATTGTTTTTCCTTTGACGGCTTGGGTCATCATCGATGCAGATGATAGACTAATCGAACAGCCTTCTCCATCAAATTTCGCGTCTGTAACTATACCGTCTTCAATCTTAAATTGTAATTGAATACGATCACCACATGTTGGGTTGTTCATATCAACCGTCAATGCATCTCCTTCAACAACGCCGCGGTTTCTAGGATTTTTATAATGATCCATGATTACTTGTCTATATAGTGTATCGAGGTTATTAAAAGACATCACCAAAATACTCCTTCGTTTTGACAAGTCCTGCTACTAACCTGTCTATATCTTCTTCCGTGTTATATAAATAAAAGCTAGCTCGTGCAGTTGCCGTTACATCCAGCAGGCGCATAAGTGGTTGTGCGCAATGATGTCCGGCACGTACCGCAATTCCTTCTGCATCGAGTGCAGTTGCTGTATCATGCGGGTGAACATCGTTTAAGTTAAATGTAACTAGCCCTGCTCGCTCTTCAGGACCATAAATGGTAATACCATCAATTGTCCGTAATTGCTTTAATGCGTATTTCACTAGGTTGTGCTCATGCTCAAGAATGTTGTCCATTCCAACGTCATTCAAAAAGTCAATTGCAGCACCTAATCCAATTGCTCCAGCAATGATTGGTGTCCCACCTTCAAATTTCCAAGGTAGTTCCTTCCAAGTTGAATCATACAAATGAACGAAATCAATCATCTCTCCACCAAATTCAACTGGTTCCATCTCTTCTAGAAATGCACGTTTTCCGTATAGTACACCAATTCCAGTTGGGCCACCCATTTTGTGACCAGAAAATGCGTAAAAGTCAACATCTAATTCTTGTACATCTACTTTCATATGTGGTGCACCTTGAGCGCCATCCACGAGCATTACCGCCCCGTTTTGATGCGCAATTTCTGCAATTTCTTTAATTGGATTGATCGTACCAAGAACATTTGATACGTGCATAATGGAAACCATTTTCGTGTGTGATGTAATAGTTGCACGAACATCATCAAGTGAAAGGCTACCATCCTCTTGAAGAGGTATATACTTCAATTTTGCTCCTGTAGCCTTTGCTGCTTGCTGCCAGGGGATAATGTTACTATGGTGCTCCATTGGTGTAATCACAATTTCGTCGCCTTCTTGTAAGTTAGCTCGAGCGTAGCTATACGCTACTGTGTTAATTGCTGTTGTTGTGCCTCGTGTGAAAATAACCTCTGCTGTACTAGAAGCATTGATAAAGCGACGAACTTTTTCACGTGCTCCTTCGTATTTTTCAGTAGCACGTGTACCAAGGGTATGAACGCCTCGGTGCACGTTTGAGTTATCTTGACGATAATACGTATCAAGCGCCTCTATCACTTGCAGTGGTTTTTGCGATGTTGCTGATGAGTCAAGATATACTAATGGATGTCCATTTACTTCCTGATTAAGAATCGGAAACATTTGCCGAATGGCTTTTACATCCATTAGTAAACTTTCCTCTCAATTACTTGCGTCAATTGCTTTTTAACCGATTCGATCGGGAGCTGATTGACAACCGGAGCTAAGAAGCCATGAATGATTAATCGTTCTGCTTCTTTCTGTGTAATACCACGGCTCATCAAGTAGTATAATTGAACAGGATCCACACGTCCCACAGATGCAGCGTGTCCTGCAGTTACATCATCTTCTTCGATTAATAGGATTGGGTTAGCATCACCACGTGATTTACCACTTAGCATTAACACACGTGACTCTTGCTCGGCATTTGATTTAGAAGCACCATGCTCAATTTTTCCTATTCCGTTAAAAATCGCTGTAGCACTATCTTTCATAACACCGTGTTGTAAAATATAGCCTTCTGATTCTTTACCAAAGTGAACAATTTTAGCAGTAAAGTTTTGTGTTTGTTTACCACGTCCAACTACTACCGTTTTTGCGTTTGATACGGAATTATCGCCAACTAAATGTGTGATATTTTCAGAAACGGTATTTCCATCGTTCATTTGCCCTAAAGCCCAGTCGATTGTTGCATCACGATACGCAACACCGCGGCGATTCACGTATGTTGTTGTTCCTTTTGCAAAGTTATCAACTGCACCAAATGAAATTCGTGCATTGTTATGCGCAATTACTTCTGTCACAATATTTGCTACTGTTTTTTCTTCGTGATTGTTCGATACATAGTTTTCCACATAAGTTAGGGAACTATTATCGTCTGCTACAACCAGCACATGATTGAACATGCCAACTTCTGGATCTTCCTGCCAGAAAATGGTTTGCAACGGTACATCTAGTTCTACATTTTTTGGAACGTAAACAAAAATCCCACCGTTCATTAGTGCCGCGTGTAATGCTGTTAGACGGTGTTCATCTACTGAAACAGCATCCTTCATATAATAGCGTTTCACTAAATCTTCGTGTTCGGTCATTGCTGTAAATATATCTGTAAAAATTACGCCTTTTTCTTTTAGCTCATTATTCAATGATGCGAACGCAACCGAATGATTCCGTTGAATGATTAAGTTTTCCGATCCTTTTTCAATGAAATCCTTAATTTCTTCTGGTAAGTTTTCTAGCGATTCGATTTGCTCACCTTGTGCAGAATGCTTAAACTGGCTAAAATTCCATTTGCCAATTCTTGTTTTATCCGGTTTCGGCATCTCAAGCGATTCAGCTTGATCAAGAGCATGAAGGCGCAATGATTTCATCCATTCTGGTTCGTTTCTTTCCTGTGAAAACTGATTAATATATGCTTGATCATATGGCAGTTTAGTATCAACAGTCATATTACCCCTCCTTACTTCTACGCTTTTTGACCTACAGTTTCGTCTTCTATACCTAACTCTTCTTTAATCCACTCGTAACCTTCAGCCTCCAAACGTTTTGCAAGCTCAGGTCCACCAGACTTCACAACACGTCCTTGCATCATTACATGAACATGATCTGGTGTAATATAGTTTAATAAACGCTGATAGTGGGTGATAATTAAGCAACCAAATTCATCGTTACGTAACTTATTAATTCCTTTAGAAACAACTTTCAATGCGTCAATATCAAGACCAGAATCAATTTCATCTAAAATTGCAATAGCTGGCTTAATCATCATTAATTGAAGAATCTCATTACGCTTCTTCTCTCCACCTGAAAAACCTTCATTTAAGTAACGCTGTGCCATATTCTTATCAATTTCTAGATAATCTAATGCACTATCCATTTCTTTAATAAACTTCATTAATGAAATTTCGTCACCTTCTTCGCGACGTGCATTTACAGAAGAACGTAAGAAATCAGAAGTAGTTACACCACTAATTTCACTTGGATATTGCATTCCTAGGAAAAGACCAGCACGTGCACGTTCGTCTACTTCCATTTCCAGAACATCTTCTCCATCAAGAAGTACGCTACCTTCCGTTATTTCATACTTAGGATGCCCCATAATTGCTGATGCTAGTGTCGATTTACCTGTACCATTCGGTCCCATTACTGCATGGAATTCGCCACCTTTTATCGTAAGGTTTACCCCTTTTAATATTTCACTATCTTCAATGGATACATGAAGATTTTTAATTTCTAGTGTAGATCCTGCCATATCAATACCTCCAATTACTTTTATATGCTATTTTTCAAATGGAAACTTATATCCATTCTCAATTTATTCTCATTACAATCTTAAAGCATTTCGAATGTATAATCAACTCTTTTAAACCGTGAAAGTAAGGGACTTCAGTTTGGGAACTTTGCCTATAGAAGGGATATTTCGTGGATCTATAGCTGTGAGGTTGTTTCTGCTAGAAAAGATATGGCTTTGTACCCTGTCTCGGCAAGCTAAGGTCCCAAAATCGATCAAAATTTCGAGTTTCTACTATTATATGTACAAAGAAAATGTTGGTAAAGCGACTAATCGCTTTACCAACATTTTGCAAAATCTATTTGTGTAGTTGACTATCAAGTTCAGCACTAATGTGTTTACATTGTTCATATTCGTTCTGACGTTTCTTTTCAACCTTGATTTGATTCTCAAGCTTACGTCCATATTCTGCATAACCCATATTATGTGATTGATGCATCGCCTTCTCCATCTCTGGAGTGTAATTCATTCTTATCCCACTATAAATAGTGAATCATCCTTTCGATTTAATTACATAAATAACACTAACACATATAATTTACCCGGACAAAACGCAAATAAACGTGAGATTTCATGTAAAAATGAATATACACTCCGACGATGAAGTTAGCGACTTTTTCTTATTATATCTTGCCAATTACTCCGATTTACTGAGTAATACTCATTATTTGTGAAAAATCTTAATTTTTTCCATCTACTGGAACAACAGCACCGTCAAATTCTTTTAGAATAAAGTTCTGTATTTCTTCAGAATGTAAAACATCAACAAGTGTATTCAATGCTTTATTATCCTTATCTTCTTCCTTAACTGCTACTACATTTACATATGGCGATTCTGATCCTTCCAAAATTAATGCATCCTCTGAAGGATTCAGTTCTGCTTGGATAGCATAGTTTGTATTGATTGCCACTAAAGCATCTTCTTCAGATTGATACATATCAGGTAAAAACGCTGCATCAATGTCACTTGAGAACTGAAGGTTTAAAGGATTTTCTACTATGTCGTCAACCGTTGCCTCTACTTTGTTAATACCATCAGCAAGTTTTATTAATCCTTTGCTTTCTAGTAATGAAAGGATTCGGCCGTGATCGGCTACAGAACGACTCATGATAACTTCAGTACCTTCTGGGATATCTTCCACATTTTTAATTGTTTTCGAATATATTCCAATTGGTTCAATATGAATTCCGCCGATATGCGTAAAATTGTAGCCTAATTCTTCTTTTTGGTTTTTCAAGTATGGAATGTGCTGGAAATAGTTTGCATCTAAATCTCCGCTAGCTAAGTCTTGATTCGGTAAAACATAATCTTGGTATTCCTCGATGTTTAAGGTAATACCTTTTTCTTCAAGGATTGGTTTTGCTTTCTCTAGAATTTGCGCATGAGGTACACTTGATGCACCCACAGTTATTTCTTTATCGCTACCACTACTCTTTTCTTCGTTACCTCCACATGCAACCAATGTCAATAAGACTAAAAATGATACGAATGCTATTATCTTTTTCATGTTTGTCTCCCCTTATCTTTTATCTAATTTGTTTGAAATAAAGTCTCCAATGAACTGAAAAATAAATACAATAATGACAATTAATATGGTACAAACTAGTACAACGTCAAAATCATGTCGCTGAAATCCATAAAAATATGCATAGTTCCCGAGTCCCCCTGCACCGATTACACCAGCCATTGCTGTATAACCAATTAAGGCAATCGCCGTTACTGTTAATCCTGAAATAAGTGCTGGCATTGATTCTGGTAGCAATACGCGGAAAATAATTGTTTTTGTTTTTGCCCCCATTGCCTTGGCTGCCTCTACGACTCCTTTATCAACCTCCCTCAATGCTATTTCAACCAACCGTCCATAAAATGGTGCGGCTCCGATAATCAGTGCAGGCAATGCTGCATTTGGTCCACGGATGGTTCCAATTAAAAACTCGGTAAACGGGAATAATAATAAAATCAAAATAATAAACGGAATCGCTCTAAATATATTAACTAATGAAGCAACAATTAGGTTTACGAATTTATTTTGCCAAATGCCATCTTTCGCAGTTAAATATAAAAGTAACCCTAGAACCGTCCCCAAAATAAACGTTCCTATTAATGCCAAGATTGTCATGTAAAATGTTTCATACGTGGCAATCCAGAAATCCTGTACATCCAAATTTGGAAAAAAATTAGCTAGCATCGCGAAGCACCTCCACTTCAACTGAGGTCTGCTCTTTGATATACGTTACAGCTTGCTCCAATTCATTCTGATCACCAATCAATTGAACGAATAACGTTCCATAAGCCCCGCGCTGTGTTTGAGTTATTTTTCCTTGCAAGATATTGATGTCAATTTGATATTTCTTAGATAACTGACTGATAAGCGCTTGATTTGTTGTTTCACCAACAAAATGGAGTCGAACAATTTTACCCTGTTCGTAGCTTTCAATGATTTCCTGAACACTTTCATTTTCATCGCTTGAACCCATAACCTGTTCAACAAATTTCTTTGTAACCTGTTGTTTTGGACGTAAAAATATATCCAATACATCGCCTTGTTCCACAATCCTGCCATTTTCCATAACCGCTACTTGGTTACAAATTTTTCGAATCACATGCATCTCGTGTGTGATTAAAATAATCGTTAAGCCAAGCTTTTTATTGATGTCTACTAATAAGTCTAAAATGGAGTTGGTTGTCTCTGGATCTAGCGCTGACGTTGCCTCGTCACAAAGCAATATCTTTGGGTTATTTGCTAACGCTCTAGCAATACCTACACGTTGCTTTTGTCCCCCGCTCAATTGTGAAGGGTAGGCATTTTCGCGACCTGCTAGCCCAACTAATCGTATTAACTCTGTAACCCTTTCATCTCGCTCGCGTTTTGGAATGCCCGCTATTTCCAGTGGAAAGGCGATATTATCTTGAACCGTTCGTGACCACAAGAGGTTAAAATGCTGAAATATCATTCCTATTTCTTGTCTAGCCAAACGTAATTGCTTCGTGTTCAAAGCAGTTACTTCTTGGTCATCGATAACAACGCGACCACCTGTCGGCTCCTCGAGTCTGTTAAGTAGACGAACGAACGTACTTTTTCCAGCACCACTGTAACCAATGACACCAAATATTTCACCTTCCTTTATTTTCAACGACAAATCATCAACCGCATGAATGGCTGACTTGCCAGTACTAAATTGTTTACGTAATCCTTCGATCGAAATCATGACAAAACCTCCAATAAAACAGCTACTGAGCATTGATATTCTGCTCATTTTCTTCTTAACAACGCAAAAAACGCCTTTCTGTAAGAGAACAGAAAGACGTAAATAATTAGCCTTCACGTTCTCTCATCTTTCAAAGCCAAAGCTTCGCAGGAATTAGCACCTTTCAAACAATAATTTGTTTGAAGGTTGCCGCGGTTTCATAGGGCCAGCCCCTCCACCGCTCTTGATAAGAGAGTAAAAAGTATTTGGTTGTTAAAATCTATAAATCAAATCGTACCACCTGAATAAGCAGGTGTCAACAACTATTTTTTAAGTTGCAAAAAGTTTTGGCTCATATTTCATCAAATACGTATAGATATTTGGTATCGATTGAAATGCATACACTTTCTCTTTGATTTCATTTTCATCCTTTATTAGCAAACAAGGCACACTTTCCACCTGTGCATCCTGCATGAACGAAGGATATAACGAGGCGTTCATCTCGAGAAAAATCTCTTCTTTATGAACAGACTCAATCTGGTTTAACATCGATTTCGCCAAATGACAGGTACCACAAAACGGCGTATAAATATATAAAAAATAATGATCTTGCTTTAATTTTTCTTCTGTTATTGGTTGCAATGCAATCACCTTACGTCAAAAATATCGGGTTTACATTTATACGCTTACTAACTAACGCAGTCGCAAGCGCAGAAGCAGGAGTAGTTGCTACTTCGCGAAATTCGCTACTAACATAAATATGTTCTGCATGCGGAAGCTCTCTGGCCAATTGCTTACGAAGTTTTACTCCAGCACTGTCCTCATCCGCCAAAATATACACTTCTTTGTTATCTAAATCATACGTATCTAACAGCTCATCGAACTTGGCTACACCAAGTGTTCCATTCGTACAAATAATCGTAACGGGGTCTGTAATAATTTTTTCAATTTGCTTTTTATCTGTTAACCCCTCAACAATAATTACTTTGTCTGAATCAGGTGCAATCATGACATATCACTCCTCATGAATTCAAGCAAAAAACCTCTTACGATATCCTATGATGCGAATAAGGCTGACTACACTCCTTTTTTAAAAAGGAGTAAGCCAGCCAACCATTCATCTATTTAATTAATCTTCATTAGTCATTTCTTCGTATTTTTCTGCTGACATTAGGTTATCAAACTCACCTTCATCAGACGGTTCAACAACTACCATCCAAGCTTTTTCATATGGTGATTCGTTTACAAATTCTGGACTATCTTCAAGCTCTTCGTTAATTTCAACTACTTTTCCGCTAATCGGAGCATATAATTCAGAAACTGTTTTAACTGATTCAACGCTACCAAACGGTTCGTCAGCTTCAATTTCTTCTCCAACCTCTGGAAGCTCGACAAATACGATATCCCCTAGTTCAGATTGTGCGAAATCAGTAATTCCGATTCGTACTTTGCCATCTTCTTTTTTTACCCATTCGTGTTCCTCTGAATACAATAAGTCTTTTGGTAAGCTCATCTACAATCCCTCCAAGAATAATTAAACTGTTATTTTTTCCATGTATGATTAAAGATATCTTCTTTAAATCCAACGGTTACATTTTCACCATCTGTAGTGATTGGCCGCTTAATCAGCATGCCATCATTCGCAAGCAACTCTGCCATTTTTTCATTTGATGCATCAGTAATTTTTTCTTTGATGTTATTTTCGCGATAGCTTTTCCCACTTGTATTGAAAAATTTTTTGGCAGGAAGATCGCTTTTTTGCATCATTTCTAGCAGCGTTTCTTTTGATGGTGTTTCCTCAACAATATGTATACTAGTATAATCGATATTGTTATCATCTAGCCATTTTTTTGCCTTTTTACACGTACCACAATTAGGATACCAATAAAACGTTAATGCCACAAGTCTACCTCCTTTATTCTTACGTTGATTATAGCAAATATAGTGGCAGACGGTCGATGGAAATGCTGGAGATTATCGTGATGGATATGGTGGGTTCGGCAATTATTGGGGCTGTTCTGGCATTTCTGTGCGGTGGTTCGGCATTTATTGGAGTTGTTCCGGTATTTCTGTGCAGTGGTTCGGCATTTACTGGAGGTGGTCCGGCATTTCTGTACGGCAATTCGGCATTTATTGGATTGTCAGACAATCCAAGTATAGTGTGATCAGTTGGATCGTATGTATTTTTCTAGGCATTAGAACAAACATCATAAACAGAGCCGCAATCACATGACTGCGGCTCCTCTTTCACTAGACTTAAACTACATAACGCTCTTCTTCAATAATTTTCGCTGCGATTTCACGTTTCTTAGAAATCACGTCAGTTGGTGTGTGGCGAGTTAGTTTGCGTAATGATGATAACATCATGCGCAGGTTGTCACCTTTTTCAACTGCAATCAATGTTTCTTTTGCATCAGCTTCAATACGATTAAATGCTTCTTGAACATATACTTGCGTGTATAGAAGTTTTTGTTTATTTTTCTCTTCGCCAGATTTGTTAATTGCTTTTTCTGTACGAAGAATTGTTGCTTCCATGTTGTATACTTCGTTCGTCATATCAGCTAGATTCACAAGGATTTCCTGTTCATTCTCTAGTTTTTGCATGTATTTTTGTGCAGCTAATCCAGCACCAAGTAATACCATTTTCTTCGCGTTTCTTAGCAAATATTTCTCTTGCTCAAGTGGCTCTGTTCCAGGTTCTTCTGGCATCATCATCATTAATTCTTCCTGTAAACTTTGTGCTTTTTGCAATAATGGCAGTTCACCTTTCATCGCTTTTTTCAACAAAGTACCAGGTACGATTAAACGGTTAATTTCGTTTGTTCCTTCAAAAATTCGGTTAATACGTGAATCGCGGTACATACGTGCAACTTCGTATTCTTCCATGAAACCATACCCACCGTGCAACTGCACAGCTTCATCCGCAACATAATCTAAACATTCAGTTGCTGAGTATTTATTCATCGAACATTCGATTTGGTATTCTGCGATAGCACGTGCCACTTCACGGCCGTCTTTTAACTGTTCATCGGTCAATGCGCCCATGCGTTGCTCGAATAAGCCAACGGTACGATAAACAGCACTCTCGTTTGCGTATGTTCTAGCAGCCATTGTAGCAAGTTTTTCTTGTGTTAATGAAAAGCTTGAAATTGGCGTGTTGAACTGTTTACGCTCGTTTACGTATTTCGTCGCTACTTCAATTCCACGTTTCGAACCGCCAACACCGCCGATTGCTAGTTTATAACGGCCAACGTTCAAAATGTTGAATGCAATAATGTGCCCGCGACCTTTTTCACCTAATAAGTTTTCAACAGGAACTTCAGCATCTTCTAAAATCAATGTACGGGTAGAAGAACTCTTGATTCCCATTTTTTCTTCCTCTTGACCAGTTGATACACCTGGGAAGTCACGCTCTACGATAAACGCAGTAAAATGTTCACCATCAACTTTTGCATACACAACGAATACATCCGCGAACGCCGAATTGGTGATCCATTGCTTTTCACCATTTAAAATATAATGCGTTCCTGCCTCGTTTAATTTAGCGGTAGTTTTAGCACCTAATGCATCGGAACCTGAAGACGGCTCTGTTAGCGCATATGCTGCCAATAATTCACCAGTTGCAAGCTTCGGTAAATACTTTTCCTTTTGCTGATCGTTTCCGAAAAATACAATTGGTAATGAACCAATACCAACGTGCGCACCGTGTGTTACTGAAAACCCACCTGCACGTGAAAATTTCTCCGTAATCAAGGATGAGCTGATTTTATCTAATGCTAATCCGCCGTACTCTTCTGGCACATCAGCACCAAGTAAACCAAGTTCTCCAGCTTTTTTCAATAGATCCACTGAATGCTCGAATTCATGGTTCTCTAGGTTTTCAACTTTCGGTAAAACTTCACCGACAACAAAATCTTCCGTGGTTTTCGCAATCATTTTATGTTCATCAGTGAAATCTTCTGGTGTAATCACATCATCAGCAGTAAGATCCTCGACTAAAAATGCCCCACCTTTAAAGATTTTTTCCTTTGTATCACTCATATTTAACGTCCCCTTTGTAATGGAATAAAAATCTGAAAGTCCTAACTAATATTGATTATTGTTTAATGTCTCTGTAGATGTAAACTGTGCACTAGTGAAAATTCATGTTTATCCTAACTACATCGCTGATTACCGCTTCTGGCAAGACTGATTTTTTTCGAGCGTACTGGAATGATTACATGCAGGATGGCACCTAGCGGACTCACGATACCTTATTTGGGTAAAATAACAGTAAATGCGGTTGTTATCGGACTCAGGATTCCTTATTTGGGTAAAAACAGTTGAAAATTATGTTTTTTAGCTGAATAAGGGATCCTGTGTCCGTTAACCCTCAAAATAAGGCTAAAAAAGGTAAATAAGGCATCCTCTGTCCGATACCAAGCATTGTCCCTGGCTGCATTATTAGTTCAGAATGTTCAGTTTACAGTTTACTGAAATTTTTCATTTAGATAGTAACGAAACATCTTTATAAACGCCACTTACAATAATTCAAACACTCCGGCAGCGCCCATTCCGCCACCGATACACATGGTCACTACACCAAATTGTACATTTCGACGCTTCATCTCGTGGATAAGGCTTAGTGTTAACTTAGTACCTGTGCATCCAAGCGGGTGACCAAGTGCGATTGCTCCACCGTTTACATTAACTTTATCTATATCAAGATCAAGTCCTTGAATAACGCGTACTGCTTGAGATGCGAATGCCTCATTTAATTCGAATAATCCAATATCAGAAAGCTGTAATCCAGCAATTTTTAATGCTTTCGGTACTGCTTCAATTGGACCTACACCCATAATTTCCGGTTCTACACCAGCTACTGCAAATGAACGAAATTTTACGAGTGGTGACAATCCTTCAGCTTCCGCTTTCTCACGATCCATTACAAGAACTGAGGCAGCTCCATCACTCATTTGTGAAGAGTTTCCAGCTGTTACAGACCCTCTCACATTAAATGCTGGTCGGAGTTTCGCCAAAATATCGGTCGTTGTTCCAGGACGAACCCCCTCATCCATTCCAAACATATTTGTTTTTTCTTCAATTTTATTATTTTTTCCGACGAAACGATTTGTCACTTCAACTGGAACAATCTCGTCGTTAAATTTTCCTTCTTGAATTGCCTTTGCAGCATTTTCGTGACTTCGAACTGCAAATGCATCTTGATCAGCACGAGAAATATTAAAACGATTTGCTACTTCTTCAGCTGTATGACCCATTGACATATAATAGCCGGGTGCATCCTGAACGAGCTTCGTATTCGGCTTTATCACGTGTCCACCCATCGGTACGAGACTCATCGATTCAGCTCCACCTGCAATGGCGGTATCGCTTGCGCCAATCATAATTTTTTCTGCTGCATATGCAATACTTTGTAAACCAGATGAACAGAAACGGTTAATGGTAATTCCGGGCACGGTTGTTTTTAATCCAGCCAAGCCCACAATATTACGCGCCATATTGGCACCTTGTTCCGCTTCTGGCATCGCACATCCGAAAATCACGTCATCAATATTTCCATCGTAATTTCCAGCGCGTTTTAGCGTTTCTTTTACGGTTAACGCTGCTAAGTCATCTGGTCGTGTATTCGCAAGTGACCCTTTTTTTGCTCTGCCTACAGGGGTTCTAGCTCCTGCAACAATAACTGCTTCCTTCACATTAATCCCCCTCTTCGATTAGTTACGTAATGGTTTTCCTTTTACTAACATGTGTTGCATACGTTGTTGTGTTTTTGGTTCGCCAATTAGGCTTAAGAACGCCTCACGCTCTAAATCTAGTAAAACTTGTTCATCGACAAGTGTTCCTTCTTTAATTCGTCCACCTGATAAAACATATGCTAGTTTCTCAGCGATTTTTACATCGTAATCAGAGGCATATCCACTCATTTGTAATGCCTTTGCACCCATTAACATCGCCGCATATCCAGCGTCACCAACAACAGGAACTTTTTCACGTTTCGGTGCTTGGTAACCTGCGTTTGCTAATGCCAACACCTTTTGCTTCGCATCGTGTAATAAATGATCTGGATTTACACTTATGCCATCTAAGCTGTTTAAGAAGCCATTTTCACGTGCTTCAGCGGCGGAAGTAGATACTTTAGCGGTTGCTACCTTTTCAAACACATCATTAGCTACTTTTGATAGATCAAAGTTTACACCTTTTGGTAGGTTACGAAGTTGCTTTAGGTATAACTCTTTCGTTCCACCACCGCCAGGAATCAGACCCACACCAAACTCTACTAGTCCCATGTATGTCTCTGCTGATGCTTGAATAGCTGCCGCTGGTAGTGAAACCTCTGCTCCGCCACCTAGCGCCATATTAAATGGTGCTGCAACGACGGGTTTATTTGAATACTTAATATTCATTCCAACTTGCTGGAACTGTTTAACAACCATATCTAATTCGAAAAAGTTATCATCCTGCGCTTCAAATAACATCAACGCAAGGTTTGCACCTACAGAGAAGTTCTTTCCTTGGTTACCAATAACTAGCCCACGGTAATTATTGTCAACTTCTTCCAATGCAAAATTAATCATTTGCATCGTATCTAAACCAATAGCATTGCTCTTCGAATGAAATTCTAGACCAGCTACGCCATCTCCTAAGTCTACTAAACTAGCACCAGCATTACTTTTTATGACACCATTGACATCCTTCAAGCGCTTTACGTTAATCTCTTTTTTGTTAAACGTTTGTTGTTTGTATTCGCCATTATCGTAGTAATAAACATTTCCATTTTCCGTTTTGTAGAAGGATTCGTTTTCATTTGCTAAAAGTTCAAGTATCCATTCAGGTATCGTTTCTCCTTCTGCTTGCATGCGTTCAACTGACTTACGAAGCCCGATTGCATCCCACATTTCAAATGGTCCTAGTTCCCAGCCGAATCCCCACTTCATCGCCTGATCAATAGAAACAATATCATCTGCTATTTCGCCTAATAATTCAGCTGAATAGATTAAAGCGGTCTTCGAAATGTTCCAAACTAAATCACCAGCTCTATCTCCTTTTGCTGATACAAGCGCTTTCAATTTACGACGGGATCCACTTTCTTGCTTCGCCATCTCAGTAGCGGCAGTTTTTAATTTTTTACGATCCTCGTATTCTAGTGTTTCTGGATTTAGCTCATAAATCGTGCTACCATTTTTATCTTTTTTCTTTAAGAAAAATCCTTGGCCGCTTTTGGCACCTAACCACCCATTTTCTTGCATTTTCAAAATGAAATCAGGTACATCAAAGACTTCTTTTTCCTTGCCTTCGACTTGATCATAAACATTTTTCGCAACATGGATAAACGTATCAAGTCCGACAACATCAAGTGTACGGAAGGTGGCACTTTTCGGCCGTCCAATCATTGGGCCAGTGACCGAATCTACTTCGCCGACACTATACCCACCTTTTAGCATCTCTTGGACAGTTACAAGAAGTCCATACGTCCCGATACGATTTGCAATAAAGTTCGGTGTATCTTTTGCCTCTACAACACCTTTACCAAGAACATTCTCACCAAACGTTTTCATAAACTGGAGCACTTCCGGATCTGTATTCTTTGTTGGAATTACTTCCAATAACTTTAAGTAACGTGGCGGGTTAAAAAAATGGGTCCCAAGGAAATGCTTTTGGAAATCCTCTGAACAATCAGACGCCATCGCTTCAACTGAAATCCCCGATGTATTTGAGCTTACAATAGAACCTTTTTTACGGTATTTATCTACGTTTGCAAAAACCTTTTTCTTAATATCCAAATTTTCTACAACAACTTCAATAATCCAATCAACATCACCAAGCTTTTCCATGTCATCATCCATATTACCTACTTCGATCAACTCTAGACTGCTTTTCGAAGTAATTGGTGATGGTTTTTGTTTCAATAATGCTTTTTTACTAGCTGCAGCAATCCGATTTCGAACTGCTCGGTCTTCTAACGTTAGACCTTTTTTTTCTTCATCCTTCGTTAATTCACGTGGAGCAATATCGAGCATAATTGTTGGTATACCTACATTAGCCAAGTGTGCAGCAATTCCAGACCCCATCACTCCAGAGCCTAATACCGCAGCGCGCTTGATTGAGTGCTTCATGTTTATATCCTCCTATCTCCATTTGAATGAATACTCATTCATTTTTATTGCTAAAAATAAAAGATAGTTCCCTATCCATCTATTATCTACTATAAATTATATTCTGACATTTCGCAATAAATATTTCTTGTTTACTGAGAAAAAATTATGCGACCGCATCTGGTACGCGGTCGCATAAGATTTACTTCTTAAAAATTCCTTTTAACACAAACAATACGTTAGCTGGACGTTCAGCTAAACGACGCATGTTATATCCGTACCAATCTTTACCATATGGTACATAAACACGCATTGTATATCCTTCTTTCATGAGTCTTTCTTGTAAATCTTTACGAATCCCGAACAACATTTGGAATTCGAATTGATCACGGGAAAGATTCATGTCTTTTTCCAGTTTTTTAACATAATCAATGATTGCATCATCATGCGTTGCAATAGCAGTATAATTGCCATTTTCTAAGTTTAATTTAATTATTTTTTTATAGTTTTCATCCACATCTTTTTTAACCGGATAAGCTACTTCAGGTGACTCTTTGTAAGCACCTTTCACTAAACGTAAATATGGATCATAGCTATCTAATTCTTCTAAGTCTTTAACGGTATCGTATAAGTATGCTTGAATAACGGTTCCAAGATCGTTATATTCTTTTTTTAATTCTTTAAAAATAGCTAACGTCTTGTCTTTACGTTCATAGTCTTCCATATCAATTGTAACAGTAACATTGTTCTTTTTACCCGCTTCCAAAATACGACGCAGGTTTTCCATTACTACTGCTTCTGATATATCTAAGCCCATCGACGTAAGCTTTAAGGAAAGCTGTGAATCTAGGTTTTTTTCCGCTATAACTTCAATTGCATGAATACATTCATCAGCGGATTCTTTTGCTTCTTTTTCGTTATCAATAAACTCACCCAGGTGATCAACTGTAACGACGTACCCACTATCATTTATTTCTTTGATTTTTGTCGATGCATGATCGATATCTACTCCAGCTACAAAGCGGGCAGCACCAAATCGTAAGCCATATTTTTTCGCAAGACGAGTAAGCGTTTTATTTTTCGACAAAAACAAGAAAAAATTACGCATCAGTTGTTCCACGTCCATTCCCCCAAACACTAAATCTTTTGTACTAAACAATTTTACCTGCAACTCTTATATTTTATCATCTTTTTACAAAAAGGAATATCTTTTTTTATCATAATAGGAAGAAAGATGCCTGACATTTCCATAAATATGGAAAAATATCAGGCGCCGTTTTATGCCACAACGTCGTAGCCTTGTTCCTCAATGGCTTCGCGCATGTCCGATACGGTTACGTTGGTGTCGTCATACGTAACATCTACCTTACCTGTACCAAGGTGCAACTCTACTCCTGTGACACCATTCAATTCTTCTAACGCACCTTTTACTGCTTTTTCACAATGACTACAAGTCATTCCACGTACATCTAATGTTGTTTGCACATTATCCCTCTTTCTTCATTATTAAGTTTACTCGCTCTGAACGAGCCGACATGTGAACCATCGTCACAATTCTATTTTTTTCTTGTAATACTATTACTTTATCCGCTTTTTTCCCTTGTAAAACCTTCCTTTTTCTTATAAGGTCTACCATAACTTTCTGACGTTATAAAAAAAACGACCCATTATATAATGAGTCAGTTGTTGTCTAATTATCCTTTTGGCATAGGTGTTGGCGTTGGTCCAATACCATTTCCTCCATAGGTATTATCGATATACGTTCGAATATCTTTCAATGATTCACCATTATTATATTTTTCAACAGCAGCATTTGCGATATCGATACAAATTCCACAACTAAAGCCCATACTATCTAATGTAACGACTTCTCCCTTGATTTCATCAATAAAGCAATGCTTATTGTTTTCATGTCCATTGCTGTCATAGCAGCCACAATAGCATGGCATATATTCTAAAACATTCGGGTAATTGATTGCAAGCTCATAGGCGCCTTTCACACGTGAATCATCCACTTCACCTAGAAATTGCACCATCATCGGTGACCAAGCATCTTTTTCCATATTATATGCCAGTCCATCAAGCGATTCATCGACATGTAGCTCACTTGATGAATGATTAGTTGAGTGAGTTGATTGTTCTTTACTCGATTCTTTTTGGTTCGCACAAGCAACTAACGTTATAACAAGTAGCAAAAGAATAAACAAATATTTTTTCATAAGAAGTTGCTCCTTTCTGCATACTAGTATCTATTATACTTCAATTAAAAAGCTTGTTTGTAGTGGCAAATTAGTGAACTTTCGTTAATCGGAATCATTACTATTTACAAATCGGAATCATTACGATAATATAATGTAAGTAATTAACGCTTGGAGGTACAGATATGAAAAAAATATATATACTATTGCTATTCTTAATACCTATACTTACGGCTTGTAATTCATCATCTGATGAAACGGATAAAGCAGGAATGACCATTTATACATCCATTTACCCAATTCAGTTTGTAACGGAACGAATTGGAGGAGATACAATAAATGTGGAATCAGTATACCCACCTGGTGTAGATGCACACACGTACGAACCTACTTCGAAGGAAATGACTGCTATTGCTAGTGGTGATGCCTTTATCTACCTTGGTGCTGGAATGGAAGGTTTTGCAGAAAACGCGGCAGATGCATTGAAATCAGAGGATGTTGCGCTAATTGAACTAGGAACACATGAAGAACTTTTCCATACGGAAGAGAAAGAGCATGAGGAAGCACACTCGCATGATGGTCATCATCACGGTGATCACGATCCACATATATGGTTGGATCCAATGCGAATGATCGACATGGCTGGTATTATTAAAGGTAAATTAATTGAGTTAAATCCTGACAAAAAACAAATCTATGTTGAAAACTTTAATACGTTAAAGAAGGACTTATTAGCATTGGATCAAAAGTTTCGCGAAACACTTCAACCAAAAGAACACAAAGAAATCCTTGTTTCACATGCTGCTTATGGGTATTGGGAAGAGCGCTATGGAATTAAACAAATTGCAATTAGTGGATTAACATCAAGTGAAGAACCATCACAGAAAGAATTAACCGAGATTATTGATAAGGCGAAAGAACATAATTTGGAATATGTTATCTTTGAACAAAACGGTTCAGACCGTGTATCAAAAATTGTTCAAGAACAAATTGATGCAGAAGCACTTTATATTCATAATCTTTCCGTTTTAACGGAAGAAGATATTAATAATGAAGAAAACTATTTCACACTGATGAACCATAATTTAGATGTTCTTGACAAAGCTACAAATTAAGAAAGTAAGGTGTTCGATAATGAGCGAGCCTATTGTTACAATGAAACAAATCAATTATGCATATGAAAAGAAACTTGTTTTAGACAATATTAATTTTGAAATACCAAGAGGAGCTTTCATGGGGTTGGTTGGTCCAAACGGTGGCGGAAAAACAACGTTAATAAAGTTAATTCTAGGTATCTTAAAACCTGATACAGGTAGTATATCTTTGTTTGGAGACCCAATTACTAAATTTAAGGACCAAAACCGAATCGGCTTTGTTTCACAAAAATCAAATGCGTTTAATAAGGAATTTCCTGCTACTGTCTTTGAAGTTGTATCGATGGGGCTTGCAGCAAAGGTGGGCTATCTGAAGTTCTACTCCAAAAAAGATAAGGCAAAAATACAACACGCTATCGAGCAGGTTGGTATGAGCGAATACACGGATCAAAATATCGGAAATCTTTCTGGTGGTCAACAACAACGCGTTTTTATTGCAAGATCACTAGTCAATGATCCAGAACTTCTCATTTTGGACGAACCAACTGTTGGTGTTGATAATGAAAATGTTCAGCGGTTTTATGACCTGTTGCATCAACTGAATTCAAAGCGCAATATTACATTATTGCTTGTTACACACGACACGGGGTTGATGACACAGCATGCCACAGATATCGTTTGCTTAAATAAAACATTACATTTTCATGGAGATCCAGAAGCATATACATCATTATCTGATCGTGATTTGTCTCAAATCTATGGTCATCCCGTTAGTAGTGTGACACATGATCATTAACGTTGGAGGAAACATCTATGTTAGCAGATTTTATTGAATATGATTTTTTACGAAATACATTTTTAACAGGGCTTTTGATTGGAATTATCGCGCCATTGCTTGGCACATTTATCGTTGTCCGAAGACTTTCATTAATTGCAGATGCCTTGTCACACGTTACACTTGCCGGCATTGCCTTTGGTTTGCTTTTAGAAAAAAAGTTTGCAATTACTGCAATTACACCACTATATGGGGGGATGGCTTTCTCGGTTGTCGGCTCCATATTCGTTGAAAAGCTTCGGGGAGTGTACAAATCTTATCAGGAGCTAGCTATACCCATTATTCTGTCAGGAGGAGTAGGATTAAGTGTAATTTTTATATCATTAGCAGATGGCTTTAATACGGAGCTATTTAACTATCTATTTGGATCGGTATCGGCTGTTAGCCAAAAGGATTTCTTAACGATTCTTGGTGTTTCCATATTTGTTGTTTTTATTATTTTTCTATTTTATAAAGAATTGTTTACTCTATCATTCGATGAAGAACATGCTAGTGTATCTGGCATACATGCAAAGTGGATTCATTTATTATTTATCGTACTAACAGCACTCGTAATTGCTGCTTCAATTCGAATTGTCGGTGTATTACTTGTTTCAGCTTTAATGACATTACCCGTTGCAGCAAGTATGCGTCTAGCAAGAGGTTTCAAACAAACCATTTTTCTTTCTATTTTGTTTGGAGAGACCGCTGTGATTCTAGGTTTAATCAGTGGATACTATTTCAGTATTCCACCTGGTGGTACTATTGTTATCGTTTCGATTATTATTTTGCTTATTTCTATTGGAATCAAAAAATTTTCTAAAAAGGTGGCGATCTAATATGAAACTTCATGATGCAATCAACCAACTAAAAGAAAACGGTTATAAAACAACACAAAAAAGAGAAGATATTATTCATTACTTTACAAACGCAGATGGTTACCGAACTGCTAAAGACGTCATACAGTACTTAGAACCATCTTATGAAGGGATAAGCTTTGATACCGTGTATCGTAACTTACACCTATTTAATGATGTAGGAATATTGGAGACAACTGAATTAAACGGGGAAAAACACTTCCGCATTTCGTGTACACACCATCATCACCATCACTTCATTTGTAAGGATTGTGGCAAAACAAAAGAAATTGATGTGTGCCCAATGGATGAAGTTGAAAACACATTGGCAAATTACATCATTGAAGGCCATAAATTTGAAATTTATGGACTCTGTCCAGCCTGTAAGAGTGCATAAATGATGAAGAATATCTATCTAGCAATTGGAATTGGTGGAATGCTTGGGGCAGCTAGTCGGTACGGTATTTCGCTATTATTTCCGGCTGGTGATGGATTTCCGTTTGCAACACTGCTAGTTAATTTACTTGGCTGTTTTTTGGTAAGTTTTTTACTTAGTCATCCGATGATTAAACAAAAGCTTGGTCCAGAGATGTTCGCAGCAGTGGGAATTGGCTTTATTGGCTCATTTACAACATTTTCTACATTTATGGTAGAGACAGTTCTGTTGTTCAATACAAGGATTATTCTAGCATTGGGCTATTTATGCATTAGTGTGCTAGGTGGATTGTTTCTATGTATTGCGGGATATAGGCTAGCGACTAGAAAGCGTGTTTCATCATGAGTTTATTATTGGTAGCAATCGGAGGATTTTTCGGAAGTATTCTCCGTTACTATATATCGCAAAAAACGACCAAGCATTTACTAGGTACATGGATTGCCAATATCACTGGTTCTATTTTATTAGGGGTTTTATTTCGGTTTCATATCGAAGACCAAATAGCTGGTTGGACATGGATTCTTCTCGGTGTAGGTTTTTGCGGGGCATATACTACCTTTTCTACATTTGGAAATGAAGTCTTACAGTTAGTTTTGGATAAAAAATATAAAAGTGCATTAATCTATGTTATCTCCTCATTATTCGTTTCATTTGTTATTGTCTATGGAATTGTGATGGGGGTTATATAGACAATCAGAAAGCTGAACCACAAAACGGGCTCAGCTTTCCTTTTAGTGTGTGTTCAAAAAGGAGGATAAAAAGGACCGAGAAGTTCGAGGCAGCGTAGCTTTGAGTACCGGGCTTGTACAGGATGTACTGACTTCTACGTTGCCCACAGGACGTGGGCGATCTTAGTAGAAGTTCCTTTTGCCCTTAATACGTGAGGAAACGTTCTAGCACGCAGGAAAAGCTAGCTAACAAAGAAATTCGAAGTGTCATTTTTACCGGACTTTTTGAACATCCTCTTTTATGCAAAAACTTCTTCTAATACTTTTGATTCTTCATGATCAAGCAGATTTTTTTGAATAACAGTATCCGCTTTCTTATTCATTTGCGCCTCAATTTCTGGTGCCACATCAGGATCCCCAACAATAATTATTTTCTCCCACTCCTGCTTTTTTGCTTGTTTATCTAGGGTTGGAGCAATACTTTTATACCAGCGATGCTTATTTGCTTGATATCTTGCATTAAAATTATCCTGCTGTGTACTTTTACCGCCAGATCCCATCGAAGCATCTGCTTTGTGTGGTCCCGTCATTTGCCGCCAATTATCTGTATTAATATCTAGTTCAAAGTGGTCAGTATCATTTATTTCGCCCAGTTCAGCTTCGATTACCTTAATCTTATCTTGTTGAGCAAGAACAATACCTGATTTCGGGAAGGATTCATGTAATTGCTTTAATTGATCAAGTACAGGGTAACTCTCCCAATAAAATGCTGTCTCTAACCGCATTTGGACTCTTTCTGCGTACCATACTTCCTCGTCGGCTGTCGCAAAAAGAACAATCCCTTTACGAAAGTTTTGTTCATTTCCTAGGACAAAATCATTTACCTTTTCTTTAATTTTTCTAAAATTATTCAACTCTTCCTTGTTATCGTCTTCCTCTAAATAACTTTCAAAGTTTCGTAATCCGTTCTTCAAATGAATTTTCCATTCTCCACCCTGTTGTTCAGGATCAGCAGGGTCCGTATTTAAATACATCGAAAATACTTTATTGTTGTTATCCTTGTGCACCTGTTCTAATTCGTTCATTTGCTCTACTAAAGTCACTAGATATGCACTCCCTTTAAATTCTAGTTAGTAGACAAATTACCGAAATTCAAGAATATTAAACATCTAACTTATAAGTTTTAATCCAATTGCCGCAGAAATAATCATTCCGATAAAAACTATCCTTCGCCAATCTGCAGATTCTTTATAAAAAACAATCCCCATAAACGCACTACCCACCGTACCTATCCCAGTCCATATGGCATAAGCTGTACTCATCTGAATTGTTTGCATGGCGAGTGTTAAAAACAAAAAGCTTCCAATGAATCCACCAATTAAAGTTAGAAAGGAAGTTACATTTTTTTCATGAATAATTTTATTAATACCAATAACCCCAACTACTTCTCCAATGCCTGCAATTATTAAATAGAACCAAGCCATTATTTACTCACCTCCGTTTTGGGCGTTATCGTTTTTAAACCAATTACCCCTCCAAGCAATAGGGCGATTAATCCTATTTTTATGAAACTAAACGGTTCTTGGAATAAGACAAAATCTAACATAACCGTTCCGGCAGTGCCGATTCCTGTAAATACTGCATAGGTAGTGCCAACTGGCAGTTTTTTGGAACCAATTATTAATAAATGCATGCTAACATAAATGCAAATTGCTGTTCCAATCCAGGTTGGTAGACTATCTGCATGCTTTAATCCAACTACCCAACCTATTTCAAATAATCCTGCTAGAAAAACAATATTCCATTCTTTTTTCATTATAATTTCCTCCTTGTACCCTGGTGTATTTTGAGTTAATTCTTCGTGACGCTCGAACTTGCACTATCTGGAACTAAATTAGAACTTGAGACTGCTTGGTATCGGACTGAGGATGCCTTATTTACCCTTTTCAGCTTTATTTTGAGGATTATCGGACACACGATTCCTTATTCAGCCTAAAAACATGATTTTTAACTGTTTTTACCCAAATAAGGAATCCTGAGTCCGATAACAAGCGCTTTTACCCTTATTTTTCACAAATAAGGAATCGTGTGTCCGCTAGCTGCCATCCTACATGCAATCATTCCACTACGCTCGAAAATGTTACTTCACCAGCCTTGACCGAAGCTGTGAACAACGATGTAATTACGATAAACATAAATTGTCACTAGTTCACACCTTTCCTTCAACTCTTAGAATTGTTGCCCCGCATTTTCCTAAGTAAAAAAGCCCAGGAAGATATCTTTTGATATCCTCCCGGGCTTTTGTCCCTCCGTGTACACATATAATGTGCGCTTTCTCTCGGACCAGACCACTTACATGCGGAACCCTAGAAAGCATTTAATTTACTTTAACAACTTTAATTTTCTTGATTTGATACCCATCAATTTCCTCAACAATAAAGTGGTAATCATTAAACTCGATTGTAGTACCTTTTTCGGCGTCTAAATTATGTGTAATAATCCAACCACCAATAGTATCTACTTCATCGTCTTCTAAGTCAACACTAAATAAATCATTTACATCATCAAGCAAGACTTTTCCATCGATTAGGGTTGTATCTTCGTCTATTTCTTCGATCATTGGTTTTTCATTTGTATCAAATTCATCACGGATATCCCCGACAATTTCTTCTAGTATATCCTCAACGGTCAATAATCCTGCTGTTCCGCCATATTCATCAATGACAATCGCCATATGAATGCGTTCTGTTTGCATTTGGATAAGTACCTGCTTGATTGGAGTCGCTTCTGTAATGTGAAGAATTGGTCGGACATATTCATTTAATGTTTGCTTTTCTTTATGAATATGTCCCGTAAAAATTTCTTTAATATTAACTAAACCAATGATATGATCTTTGTCCTCATCAGCAACAGGATAACGAGTAAATTGACCTTCCTTAATTACTTCTAAATTTTCTTCGAAGCTATCCTCTGCAAAAAAACAGATCATTTCTGTACGTGGAATCATAATTTCTTTAGCAACACGATCATCAAAATCAAAAATGTTATTTACATAGGTCATTTCTGCTTGGTTAATTTCACCACTTTTATAGCTTTCAGAAAGTATCAAACGTACTTCTTCTTCTGAGTGTGCTACTTCATGTTCGTTAACTGGTTTAAAACCAAATAACTGAATAAAAATTCTTGCAGACCCATTTAATAACCAAATGAATGGATACATAATCTTATAAAAGAAAATCAATGGTCTTGATAGTAAAAGCGTTATCGTTTCTGCTTTTTGAATGGCCATTGTTTTTGGTGCCAATTCTCCAAGTACTACGTGTAAGTAAGTCATAATTAATAAAGCCAAGAAAATACTTAACGTATGTGTAACAGTTGATGGAAGATCCAATTCACCTAGAAGTGGACTAAGTATTACTTCAAAAGTCGGTTCCCCTAACCAACCTAATCCTAAGGCTGTTACGGTTATACCGAGCTGACATGCCGATAAATAAGCATCCAAATTATCTACCAATTTTTTTGCATAAACTGCACTTTTATTTCCTTCAGCTACTAAATGGTCTAATCGAGTTGCTCTTACTTTAACAATTGCGAATTCGGCTGCCACAAAGAATGCTGTAAGAGCAATCAATATGGCAACCATAATTAAGTTAACTATCTCCAATTATGATCCTTGTATTTGAAAATACAAGGACTTCACCTCCTGGTATGTGTTTCTATGAACCGAACAATTGTAAGTGATTCTGCGATTTGCTAAATCGTTTATGGATATGTATTTGAATTAGATCCTTCCCATCTGAATCACCTACTTTCTATTTTGAGTATAAGCTAAATGGTTATACAAGTCTATTCTTATGAGATAAATTTGCATCGAAAAGCATACATTTACACATAGAGTTTTTTGGACAAGGGTGGAATGTACATGCTTAAAAAAATGGTAATGATTCTAATCGGAAGCATTTTTATTGGGTTAGGTATCAATTTATTCATAATTCCAAACCATCTACTGGACGGTGGTATTATAGGGTTGGGATTAATAGCAAAATATACGCTTGGTCTTAAACCAGGATTAACGATAATGATTTTGAGTTTACCGATCTATTTATTTGCATGGAAATATGTGCGTCCATATTTTTATAATGGCATTCACGGTTTGCTTATTAGTTCATTTTTCATCGACTTTTTTCATTCATTGTCACATATATCCCCATATCCTATCCTAATATCAGCATTAAGTGGTGGATTGCTTATTGGAATCGGAATCAGTTTCCTGTTAGCAACAAAATCGAGTGCAGGTGGGACAGACTTATTAGCATTAATGATTTCAAAAAATACACGGATGAATGTTGGGATCATCATATTTTTTATCGATGTCCTTGTAATCGGGATGGGATGGATCCTAATTCCAAATGTGCACATCATTTATTCCGCAGTTATGATTTTAATGGTTGGACTAACTACATCTGTCGTAACATCAATCGTAGATAGAAAAAATGCAGCTAAAGGAATTTTCCTTTAACTGCATTTTTTCTATTCTCTCTTTTTACCTGGTAATGTTTCTTTTTTAACCATTTTGATAAATGCAATGAGCATAATCAACAGTATTAACGTAAATGGCAGTGCAGAAACAAGTGACGCGGTTTGCAATGCATCTAATCCTCCAGCAATAAGTAACACTACAGCAATTGCAGTAATTAATACACCCCAAATTAATTTCCCTACTAGACCAGGGTTTAGACTACCTCGTGACGTCATACTACCTAATATATATGTTGCAGAGTCAGCTGAGGTAACCAAGAATGTGAATATCAAGATTATCGCTAACACTGACATAATATCGGTTAATGGTAACCCAGCAAATGTTTTAAATAAAGCAACGGATAAATCATTGTTAACCGCTTCCGCAATTTGAGTTCCATTATTTAAGTCACTAAATAATGCGGTACCGCCAAATGCAGCAATCCATAAGCATGCGATCGCTGGTGGAACGATTAGGACTCCAAAAACAAATTCTCGAATTGTTCTACCCTTTGAAACGCGTGCAACGAACGCTCCTACAAATGGAGACCAAGCAATGGCCCACGCCCAATAGAATACTGTCCATTCCGTTACCCATGTATCACCTGAATATGGGGTTAGACGCAAACTATATTGTACAAAGTTAGTTAAGTAATCACCTAAACCAAGTACAAATGTATCTAGTATAAACACCGTTGGTCCTGCAACAAATACAAACAATAACAATAATAAACATAATCCTAAATTTATATTGCTTAACCATTTAATTCCTTTATTCAAGCCAGTAGTTGAGGATAGTAAGTACATTACTAACATAACACCTGCAATGACAATTTGAATCCATAGTGCGTCTGGAACATCAAATACCGTTTTTAGACCACCATTCATTTGCAGTATTCCTAGCCCTAAGGAAGTTGCTACCCCCATTACTGTTGCAATAACAGCTAATGAATCAATCGTTGTTGCTATTCCGCTATTCCTACCGATGACAGGTTTAATCGATGTAGAAATTAAACCTTTTTTACCTTTTTTAAATTGTAAAAATGCAATTACAAGACCAACAATAGCAAATACGGACCACTGACTAACTCCCCAGTGAAAGAAAGCGTATCCCATAGCCGTTCTTGCAGCTTCTTCTGTTTGCCCTTCCAATCCTGGAAAAGGAGTTTCAAAGAAGTGACTCATTGGTTCTGCAACACCCCAGAACACTAACCCTGCACCAAAACCTGCAGAAAATAACATTCCAATCCATGTAAAAAATGGATACTCTGGTCGTGAATTAGCTGGACCAAGTCTAATTTTTCCATACTTCGTAAAGCAAATTCCGATTAAAAATAAAACAAAAATAAATACGGCTAGAAGATAAAACCAACCAAATTTGGTTGTTGTAAAGGTAAATAACTCATTTGCGACTTCACCAAACTTTTTTGGCAAAACCGCACCAAAAATAACTAAAAACGCTACAATTACAACCGAAATAAAAAATACGGGATTTTTATATGTGTGTTTTTCCATAACAGATCCTTTCTTAAATTTATTGAGTAAAAATAGGAAGGGTATGTAGACAAAATCAAAGGGATTAACATATTTACTTTAACCTTTTTTCTCACCTACTAAACGTCTTTTTTCACTGATAGAAAAAATAAGTTTTATGGGTACCAATATTAGGTCAAGTAAGCTTTCGCCATTAAAGCTTGGCGATAAGCCTATTTTCTAACCCGAGTGAAAAAAAGCCACATAATTGCCAATGTAGCAAATAACATACTTGCAAAGAAATAGACTGCATTAAATCCGAAGTATTGGATTAACAAGAATGACAATAATGGGCCAAGCGCGGCGCCAACATCAACTACAATAGTGTGTGCTGTGATGATTTTAACGGATGCTTCACCACTGGAAGCGTTCGTTGCTAACGTATCCACTGTAGTTACGAATATAGTAGAAAGGAATTGAAATACGATTAAAAAAAATAATAATAGCGCAACTGATTGTGTACTTGTAAAAATAACGAAGAGGACTGTTCCTCCAATTAATGGTAATAAAAGCATATGTGTTTTAACGGCTAACGTGTCTAGCTTTCTTCCAACAATAGGTGCCAAAAATGGATCCCACGCCCAACGTATTGCTTGAACAATACCTGCTATGGTCGCAGCTCCTATCACAACATTTTGCCATTCCCATTCATTCATATAAACTCGCTCGATTAATGTGCTTAACGTTGTAGCAAATAAACCAAATATGATAAAGCCCATTGTAAAACCGGTAATTAGAATCATCCATATGTACGTAGAAAAGGTATATGTAAGTTTTGTTTTGGCCCGATGAACCGTATTAGCATCTTGCTTTGGAATAACTGGAACAAATCGGATTATTAGTGGAAAACCAATAAGCCCAATTAGTGCAAAAAGTGTTGTAACAAAGAAAATAGATGTTTGATCGATTAAAAAGCCCCCAGCTAGCATACCTATCAGTCCACCTAGCCCCCATAATCCATTATAGGTTCCAACAAAACTGCCTCTCTCTTTTTCAGAGCTAACTTCAATAATCGTAAGAAAGCCACCTAATCTAAGCAATGACCATGCAATACCCCATACTGCACGCATGATAAATAAAACCCAAAACGACTGAAATACACCGTAAGAAAAAGTAGAAATAACTGCAAAAATAAGCGCAATAACTAACCCTGTGCGAAGTTGAAATCGTTTATAAAAAAGTCCTACCATCGGATTAATTGGTAAACGTATAAAACGGTTTATCGAAAGTAATACCCCAACTTGCCAAAGTGCAGATAAACCAAAATCTTCCCAATAAATAGGTAAAACTATTAAGAGCATCGCATCCCCAGTTATGGCGATGGCAGTTAATAATGCTATAGCTATTACACGGTTCTTTGGAGTCATTATTGTTCCTCTTTTCTCTAATTCTATAAGATTAGAATATTAGCACAAGAACACTTTCAGCACAATAAAAAACTTCGGCATTCGTCTTGTCCTTAATAGCAAATGCCGAAGTTTTTCTTATAAGGTTCACCATAATTTATACCTTAGAAAAGCGCAAGCGCCCGTTTAGCAACGTACAAACTGGAGCACCCCGAAATGAGATAAAGGAAACACGGTGAGGGACGAACCGATGTTGACTTATCGCAGTGGAGGAGTGTGAAGTTTGATAGTTGCTGGGCGCTGGAGCTAGACAGCTTTTCGTTTATACTTTCTTTGCTTTTAAAAAAAGAGCATCTTTGAAAAGATACTCCTCTCGTACGATTATTTTATTTTGTAAACGTTCCTTCAGAAATGAATTCATTGACTTCTTTTCGATTTGAAGGCTTTTCACGATCGCGAAACTTTTCTTCAAGTGTTTCTTTTTCACCCATATAACCAACTGCAATAATTGCTTGAATTGCATAGTTATCAGGAATTTGCAGCACCTGTCTTGCTTTATCTCGATCAAATCCACCCATACCATGTGTGATTAAACCTTGTCGGGTCGCTTCAAGTGCTAAATATCCCCAAGCAGCTCCAGTATCAAATGCATGTGTAACATTGTCACCAAATCTTTCTGAATCCATTTTCGATGTAATTGCAATCAAAATAGGTGCTTTTTTACACCATGCTACATTGTTTTCAAAGATAAATGATAAAAATTTCTCACGATCTTCCTGATTTTTTGCGACTACGAAATGCCATGGTTGCATGTTAGCAGCAGAAGGCGCCCAACGTGCTGCCTCAAAAATACGATGAAGAACATTATCAGGTACTTCTTTATCTAGAAATGACCTTGGCGACCATCTTTGTAAGTAAATTGGATCAATATCGTGTGACGCAGTTCGAAACTCTTTAATTATAGACATACTGAAAATAGCTCCTTTTCTGTTTAACCTAGTTGAAAATCCAAGAACAATTATACATTATATACTTACTAAATGAAACTTTTTTACTTTTTGTAAGCAAGGTGGGTAGATAATTATATATTAGAAAACTTGGCTTATCGCAAAGCCTTAGTTGCACTTATGCAGTAAGAAAGGTTTTATACTTTCTTACCTGCCAAAAAAAGGTCTATCCGAAATGGATAGACCTTTTGAATATTTATTAGCGTACGCGACGTACATGTCCTGCGAAGTGATTAGCCCAGTATCCGCTAGTCATATTAGCAATTGCAACTCCTGTTGAACTCTGTGAGCCTATGAAGTTACCGCCTCCAAGATAGATTCCAACGTGACCATTGGTCTTATACGTATTAAAGAATACTAAGTCCCCTGGTTGAATGTTGCTATATGAAACTTGTTTCCCAACATATTGCAACTGTGAAGTACTTGCCGGTAACGAAATTCCACCTTGTCTAAATGCCCATGCAATAAATCCAGAACAATCAAATCTACCGTTGCGAATATCGTAAGCACTACGTCCACCACCGAATACATAAACAGAGTTTCCGATGTACTTATACCCTGCAGTCATAGCAGTTGAAACGCCACCGCCTGGAGCTGGAGGAAGAGCACTACTTTCACTACTTAATGTAGATAAATTTGAACTACCATTTGAAGAAGATCCAGAACCTGCTGATGAACGTTCACTATTAATACGTGTAGCAGCAATTCGTTGACTAATTTCTGCTTCTAAAGCAGCTAAATTACCATCTTTTGCTTCCAATTCTTCCTTCATTTTCTGTAGCTTTTCTTGTTTTTGCTTTAGTTCCTTTTTATCTGCTTCGTTTTGTTTCTTTTGTTCTAAAATAGTGGACTGCATATGTTCTAACTCTAGCTTCATATCTTCTAGATCTGAAAGTTTCTCTTTCACTTTATCTTGCTTTTCTACTACTTCTTTTTTCGCTTTTTCTTGCTCTTCCATTAGCTCTTTGTCAGAATTGGTAATTTTATTTACTGCTGACACGCGGCTAATGAATTCACCAAAACTATTTGAACCAAAAATTACATCCATATATCCAATGTTTCCACCACTTTGTTGATAGGATACAATACGATCTTTTAAAATTTTATATCGTGCTTCAATTTCATCTTCAAGCTTTTGAATTTCCTTTTCTAAGGCTTGAACTTGTTCTTTTGTATCTTTAATCTTGTCTTTTGTTTCATCCATTTTTGCTTGGTTTTCTTTTAAAGCTTGATTAACTTGCTCAATCTTTTTGTTAAGATCTTCTAACTCTATCATTACATCGGCAATTTTTGCTTCAGCTTCTGATAGATTTGCTTTAATGGCTGAACGCTCACTATGTATTTCTGACTGTCTATCTTTTAAATCAGCCGTGGTTTCTGCTTGGACGGTGTTATTGACGAACATGCTCCCCAACCCAACTACTGCAACAGTAGTTAAAGTCACTAATGATTTCTTCAATTCTAATTCCTCGCTTCCCCTATTTACACCTATATGATTATTTTCTCTCTGTCTATCTAATTATGTAAAGGTGTTCTTTTAATAGTATGTAATCTATTATTATTTTCTTAGGCAATTAGTAGTATATCATCCAAAAATGACATGAATGTAATAACAATATTACAATTATATTTCAATTTACGATGAAATCCTCTTATATATGACATAATTTGTAAATGAAACAGAAGCGAAAAAGCAAAAAACGACCACAGATTTGTCTCTGTGATCGCTTTTTGTTGTTACTTAAAGTACAAAGGTAAAAAAACTAAATAACTACCGAAAGAGTCCTATCCTTAATCAAACCAGCCTTTTTTACGAAACCAAATAATCATCCCAATTGAAATACTGATCATAACAGCCCAAACGATAAAATAACTATATTTTTCGTCAAGCTCTGGCATAAATGTAAAGTTCATGCCATAAATCCCAACGATAAATGTCAACGGCATAAAAATGACGGAAATTACTGTCAAAACTTGCATGGTTCGATTGGTCTGGTGGGCGTTTAGGGATAAATAACTATCTCGTATGTCTTGAGTCAATTCACGGTTGGAAGCAATAATATCCGCTACCTTTATCAAATGATCGTGAATATCAGCAAAATATTCTTTCCTGTCATTTACTCCATCTAAATGATGCGAGTTCATAATCCTATATAATAAGTCCCGCATTGGATGTACTGTCTGTCTCATCGTAAGGAGTTCACTTCTTCGATCGAATAACTGTTCTAGTAACTCCTCCATCGACAATCGCTTGGTATTATCCTCTATTTCGTTAATGTGATCCTCAATTTTATATACAATTGGAAAATAGTTATCGACAACATAATCTAACAATTGATAGAAAATATGGTACTCATCCAGTGTTTCTTGACTATTTTTTCTGTGCATCAGGCTTTTCATCGATTCAATTACTTTTAATTGTGCTTTGTGGTAAGTAACAATACAATTATCCCTGATAAAAAGATCAATTTCATTTTTCATCAACGTTTGTTCGTTCAGTGAATGGATTACAAAAAACGTATGATCCTCATAATAGTCAAGCTTCGGTCGTTGTAAATCGTGCATACAGTCTTCAACCGCCAATGGATGAAAGTTAAAATACGTTTCCAATAGCCTTGTTTCCTGTTCAGTTGGCGATTCAAAATCAGCCCAATACCAATCATATGTACCTTGTTTTAGTTCTTGTAATGAAATTTGCCTTACCTGCTGTTCTTGCTCATTTTTTGCAAAAATTGTAATCATGGTCTCAAACTCTCTATTGTTTTATATATCTTCTTTTACCCAATTTCTCCATTCCTAACACGTAAAGATACTAGACAAAAGGTTAATATCTAATCCTTTTGCCTAGTTCGTTCGCCCTTAACGTGAAAATTGTGCAGCTTCTGTAGACCCTTTTAGTGCTACAGTTGATGATGTTCCCCCTGATATAACCTGTGCCACTTCGTCAAAATATCCAGTGCCAACTTCGCGTTGGTGTCTTGTTGCACTATAACCATATTGTTCACTAGTAAATTCGGCTTGCTGTAACTCTGAATAAGCAGCCATTCCATCTTCTTTATATTTCCTTGCCAACTCAAACATACTATGATTTAACGCATGGAATCCTGCAAGGGTGACAAACTGAAACTTGTATCCCATGTTGCCCAATTCTTGTTGGAAGGATGCAATTTCTTCATCTGATAATTTACTTTTCCAATTAAACGACGGTGAACAGTTATAGGCAAGTAACTTCCCAGGAAACTTTTCATGTATTGCCTCAGCAAATTCTTTCGCTTCTTGTAAGTTTGGTTCTGACGTTTCACACCAAATCAAATCAGCATACGGCGCATACGCTAAACCACGGGCAATTGCTTGATCGATTCCCGCTCTTGTCTTATAAAATCCTTCAGGTGTGCGCTCACCAGTAATAAATTCGTTGTCTTGAGGGTCGAAATCACTCGTAATCAAGTCGGCCGCATTGGCGTCAGTTCGAGCAATCAAAATAGTTGGTGTGCCCATCACATCGGCGGCAAAACGTGCTGCAATTAAATTCCTCACGGCTGTTTGTGTTGGTAGCAAAACTTTCCCGCCAAGGTGACCACATTTTTTCTCAGAAGATAGTTGATCTTCAAAATGTACAGCTGCTGCTCCTGCTTCAATCATTGACTTCATTAATTCAAATACATTTAACTGACCACCAAACCCGGCTTCCGCATCAGCTACAATCGGAGCGAACCAGTCAGTTTTATTATTATCTCCTTCCGCAAAATGTATTTGATCAGCCCGTTGCAAAGCCTGGTTAATCCGTTTAACTACTTGGGGAACACTATTAACTGGATACAAGCTTTGATCGGGATACATGTGCCCTGCCAAGTTAGCATCGGCCGCAACCTGCCAACCGCTTAAGTAAATTGCCTTCAGACCAGCCTTTACTTGTTGAACAGCCTGATTACCTGTTAATGCACCGAGGGCATTTACATAATCCTCGGTTGTGATAAGCGTCCAAAGTTTTTTTGCACCACGGCTAGCTAACGTATATTCGATATCGATAGATCCTCTTAAACGAATTACCTTCTCAGCTGAATATGGTCGTTTAACACCAACCCAACGATCCTCCAAATTCCATTGCTCTGTTAGTTGTTTTACACGTTTACTGTTCATTTTTCATATCCCCCTTGAATTAATTTTTCATATGCCGGAATCGTTAAAAACTCGGTAAACCGTTCACTTTTTACAAGCTGTTCAAAAATCCCCGCTGCTTCGGCAAGACTTTTTGTATCAAAAATCCCTGTTTCACGTAACCGCTTTAGCTCTTCTGCTTGTAATTGATCAACTAATTGTCTCGTTATCGCTCGACCATCATCAAGCACTCCTTTTGGATGGCGGATCCATTGCCATACTTGTGCACGGGATATTTCAGCAGTCGCTGCATCCTCCATTAAGTTATCTATTGGAACTGCACCCCTTCCCTGTAACCAAGCTGTCAGATAGTGAATCCCTACCCGAATATTCGTACGTAATCCTTTCTCCGATATGTTGCCTTCAGGTAATGTTAACAAGTCTTTCTGTGTTATCTGAACATCTTCTAGTTTTCTCGTAATCTGGTTTTCAGTAGGCATTTCTTTGTTGAAAATATCAAGTACCAACTCCACCATTCCTGGATGGGCAACCCATGTGCCATCGTGACCATCTCTCACTTCTCGTTCTTTATCTTTTTTAACTTTTGCAAACGCACTTTTGTTTGCTTCATCATCCCCTTTGACTGGAATTTGCGCTGCCATTCCACCAATTGCTGGAGCACCCCGTTTATGACATGTTTGAACTGCGAGCAATGAATAGGATCGCATAAAATGAGCTTCCATTGTCACCGTTACACGATCTGGAAGGATAACGTCTGGATCTCGTTGGAACTTTTTAATAAAGCTAAAAATATAATCCCAGCGACCACAATTTAATCCTGCTGAATGATCGCGAAGCTCATACAATATTTCATCCATTTCAAACGCAGCAGATATTGTTTCTATTAAGACCGTTGCTTTAATAGACCCCGTTGGTATTCCAAGCTCTTCTTGAGCAAACAGAAAAACGTCATTCCAAAAACGTGCTTCTAGATGATTTTCAAGCTTAGGTAAATAAAGATAGGGACCTGATCCGCGCTTTAAAAGTTCACGTGCATTATGAAAAAAATACAAACCGAAATCTACTAAACTTGCAGACATCACTGTTCCATTTACAGTAATATGGTTCTCTGTTAAATGAAGTCCACGTGGACGTACGATTAACACAGCCGTTTTTTCATTCAGTTTGTATTCTTTACCTTCTTCATTTATGAAATCAACTTTTCTTCGAATAACGTCGTATAGGTTTTGTTGACCATTCATAACATTTTCCCAAGTTGGTGACGTCGCATCTTCAAAATCGGCCATAAATGTTTTAGCACCAGAATTTAGTGCGTTGATGATCATTTTCCGATCAACTGGTCCAGTGATCTCTACACGTCGATCACGCAAATCTTCTGGTAATGTCGCTATCACCCAATTTCCATGACGGACATTTTTTGTTTCTGTCAAAAAATCTAGTCTCTTGCCTGCGTTTAATTTTTCCTGGAGATGTAATCTCATTTGCAGTAAGCTTTTTCTCCTATCGTTAAAACGATGATGTAGTTTTTCCAAAAATTGTAGTGCTGGCTCTGATAGAATGATAGAAAATTTACCATTTGTATTTCCGTTTACTTGAATCGATTTATTCGATGTAACCATAAGTCCCCTCCATTGTTATATTACAATTTAAATAATTATCGATTGTTATAATACACTTTAAACAAAAAAATTTACTCTTCTACCTTTGATAAACAATGCTCACACTGAAGAATTAAACTCGTTTTGATTCGCTTACCACACTCTGTGCAAATAACTTTACTCATCAGTTCACCCTCCTTATATATAACAGTTTTAATTATTTACATTTTGTTATAATACAGTTTATGCAATAAAAACCAAAAATGCAACTATAATTTTCAAAAAAATTTATTTTTAAATAAAGGCTGTTTTTAAAAGATTGTTGTTTTTAACAATATGCGTAAACTGCGAACTAAAGGAAATTTATGTCTATTCTAAAAGCAACGTTTATTTCCGCTGCGGGCAGTCGCTTTCTGCGGGCACGGCTTCAGCCTCCTTGCCCCGGCAAGGGGTATGCCGACGTTGTCCGCAAAGGACGGTTTTAGTCGGCCTTCACTATTACCACTCTGCGGGGTCTTCAGCTCGCGCTGTTCCCGCAGGAGTCGACTGCCCTCCGCTTCAATCAACTGCCAAAATAGCAGAAAAAAATTAATATTTTTAAGCGTCCCATAAAAGAAATAATAGTTATCGAACACAACTCCAGTGGAGAAAATACACTTTGACTCCTGCGGAAAAAGCGAAGACGATGAGACCCCGCAGTGAGTGATTTTCTCACGAGGAGGCTCATCGCGAGCCCGCGGAAAGCAAAGTGTATTTTCGGAACGGCTATGGAACACTGATCACGAATTTTCATTAGTTCTAAGTTTCCTTCAACTGTATATTAACTCAAGGACACTGCTCGGTATCGGACTGAGGGTGCCTTATTAAGCTTTTTCACCTTTATTTTGAGGATTAACGGACACACTGCAACTAGAATAATAAGTGGACACCCCTTTAACGGAAAGGAGGAAAGGGTATAATGTTAATAACTAGGAGGGGTTTCCTTGGGTGAGTTACGTAAAAGGTACAACGAAGAGTTTAAACGTCAAGCGGTTAAATTTGTACAGGAACAGAAAAAAACGGTAACAGAGATTGCGGCTGATTTGGATATTCCATTAAGCACGCTACATGAATGGATTGCGAAATATAGAGAATTTGAGAATGAACCAGTCGCAAGTTCCGAGCGTGTTCGAGAGCTAGAAAACCAGCTAAAGGAAAAGGAACGGGAACTGAATGAACAGAAACGTAAAAACAAGGATACAGAGGAAGAATTGGCTATTGTAAAAAAGGCGGTGCACATCTTCAGCAACCCAAATCAGTGAGATTTGAATTTATTGAAAATAATCGCTCTACGTTTTCTATAGTGAAGATGTGTACGGTATTTAAAGTCACTCGGAGCGGTTATTACAAGTGGAGAAACCATAAGCCAAGTGAACAGGAACTTCGTAAGGAAAAGGTTAAGCAGCGGATCCTGTTTCATTTCCATGATTCCGGAAAAAGATATGGAAGTCCAAAGATTACGCATTTATTGGTGCGAGAAGGGTTCAAGATATCGGAACGTACTGTCGGTAAATATATGAACGAACTAAAGATACGCTCCTGTGTTTCGAAAAAATATAAAGTAAACACAACTAATTCGAACCATAACCACCCTATCGCACCTAATATAGTGAATCAACAGTTTATGGCGAAAGCACCAAATCAGGTATGGGCGGCTGATATCACCTATATTCCTTGCTGAGAAGGACGGTTATACTTGGCTAGCATTATTGATCTCTGTACACGTGAAATCGTAGGTTGGAGATTAGCAGGACATATGGAAGCAAAACTGGTAATTGGTGCATTAAAGGATGCTTACGAAGCAAGAAAACCTAAAGATGGGTTGATTCATCATTCTGATCGTGGAACACAATATGCATCAAACGACTATCGAAGCATGTTAGATAAATACGGTGTGGTGGCAAGTATGAGTCGTACTGGAAACTGTTACGACAACGCTTGTAAAGAATCCTTTTTCAGCCTTCTTAAAAAAGAATTAATACAAGGCGGACGATTTCAAACAAAGAAAGAGGCGTACTTGGAGATCTATCGGTATTTGGAGTTTTTCTACAATCGAAAACGAATTCACAGTGCCCTTGGATATGTATCTCCAGCACAGTATGCCAAGCGATATGCACCAAATGTTGCTTAAAACGATTCTAGGACAGACAGAACGATCCCTTCTTCACTTAGCTGCCAAGAAGATGATAAAGTGGCAGGATCAAGTGGTTTGGGCTTGACGCTACCACGGCATCATCTATGCTTTGAAAAGTGAAGAATGATCTGTTCATTTGGATAAAGTCATTTAAAAAATTCCGTTATTTGATATTTTGGTGTCCACTTTCTTGACAGAGCTCCACACGATGCCTTATGCAGCTAAAAACCATGATTTTAAACTGTTTTTACTCGAATAAGGAATCCTGAGTCCGATAACAACTGCATTTAGCCTCATTTTTCACAAATAAGGGATCGTGTGTCCGCTAGCTGCCATTTCCATGCTGCACGCAAATCGCAATCATACATTCTTACACATAAAAAAGCACAAGCCTCGATAGCTTGCACTTTTTAAACTAAATCATGTTGGAAGGCGTAAATAACAGCTTGTGTTCGATCTTGTACCTCAAGTTTCCCTAAAATGTTACTAACGTGGACCTTCACTGTTTTCAAAGCAATAAATAATAGATCAGCAATTTCTTGATTTGTTTTTCCTTTTGCAACCAAAAGAAGAACTTCCATCTCTCTTTCTGTTAAATGATCATGTAAGTCATCAACTTCTTTCGATCGCATACGTGACATGATTTTTCCTGTAACTTCTGGCTCTAAAATCGACTGTCCTTCATACGTTGCTCGAATCGCCTTTGCTATTTCGCTCGCTTTCGATGTTTTTAACATATAACTCGTTGCACCCGCTTCAAGTGCTGGATAAACCTTTTCATCATCAAGAAAACTTGTAACAATAATGACCTTTGCTTGCGGCCACTTCTCTATTATTTGTTTTGTTGCTTCAATACCGTCCATTTCCTTCATTACTAGGTCCATTAAGATGATATCTGGTTTTAACGCCAAAGATTTTTCAACTGCTTCCGCTCCATCGTCGGCTTCGGCAACCACTTCAATATCAGCTTGTGCGGATAGGTAAGCTGAAACACCAATTCGAACCATTTCATGGTCATCTGCAAATAATACCTTAATCACTAGTTCCACCTTCATTTCTCAATCGAGGAATTTTCACTTCTACACGAGTCCCTTCATTTGGTAAGCTAATAATCTTAAAAATTCCGCCAACCTCGCTTGCACGTTCATTCATATTTTGTAACCCATAAGAGCTCGCACGTACTTGACCTACATCAAAACCCTCACCATCATCAACAATCCGCAAGATCACTGTATCATCTCGTTCGATCAATAGGACCTCAAGCGTTGATGCTTTTGCATGCCGTAACGTATTAGAAATTGATTCTTGTAAAATTCGAAACAACTGATCCTCGATCCCTTTTTCAACGGAAAATTCCTCCATATTCCATGAAATTTCCATAGGGACCTTCTGTCTAAGTTCAAGCAATATTTCTTTTGCGCCTTCTTGGAGGGACTTTCCTTTTAATGCTACTGGTCGTAAATGTAGTAACAAAGCACGCATTTCTAACTGTGATTGGTGGATCATTTTTTCTACCAATCGTAATTGTTTTTTCGTTGTTTGCTGATCAGTAGCTTGTTCTTCATTAATAGCAGACATCATCATGGAAGCAGCAAATAATTGTTGACTCACGGAATCGTGTAACTCTCTTGCCAATCGATTTCTTTCTTGTAAAACTACTTCTTGTAAGCTTTTCTCTCGTTCGTTAGCTCGTTCTGTTACAAGTCTTTGCGATTGCTCCGCTTGAGTTCTGAATTTCTCTTGTACTTCAATTATTCGTTCTTGAATCGGTTGAAGTTCCTTATATGATTCACCGTCAATAGTGAGTTTTTGCCCTTTTACCAGTTCATGTAACTGGCGATCAATACGATGTAATCGTTGACGCCAATATAGACCAGTAATGATACCAATCACAATGCCTGCTGATGTTGGAACCAACATAATTAACAACATATATGGTAAATCTATTATTTCTTGTTCAAGAATACGTGACCAATTTTCTAAGGGAAAGGTAATGAACGTTATGCCAATTCCTATAACCGTAACCATAATACTAAAGAAAACAGCAGTGAAAACATGGCGAATAACAATATTCATATCCGCTTCACCTCAATGTCACCAGATATCACTGAGGTCATAATCTTGACTCTTGGATAAGTAGTATCATATTTTTCCGTACGGTACTGCAACGACTGATTCATTAATCGCGTATGATGTTTACCAAAAATATGTGCACGCCCAACAACTGAACTGTGATGAATACTTACCTCAACCTCATACGGAACATATACTTCTATGTTCCCAATTACATGTCGTATCGAAATGACAGCTGTGTCATCAGGTAGTACAGTATTACTTAAGTCAATAACTCGATCGCCGAAAAAACCATGTATATTAATATCGTTCCATTGATAAGCGTGTTCAGCTGTTTCTTGATCACCAAAAAGCTTTTGGTCAAATAATGGTTTTGTTTCCATCATATCCTCTTGACCGGCATCCATATGGATGGTCGGTTGAATATGCTGTGCTTCTTTCTTGGACTTTGAATAATTCACAATAAATAGGATTATCCCAGCTATAATAAAAAACCGTACTGCTATCATATTAAATACGGAAAATACAAGAGCGATTATTCCGGTCCAGAAAAAAATCTTTCCCCATAGTCGATAAAACTTTTTCCAGCCAACATAAATTAACAGACCGCAGAATACTGCAGTTATAATCATTCCTCCACCGAAGAAAGCGAATTCTATAATAAAGAGGATCACTCCAATAATTAATATCCAGTTAAATGTATCAGTTGTTAGTCGTTGGAACATGAAGATGACCCCCTTTGGCTATGTTAGAAAACTAGGCTTATCGGTAACTATTAATGACAAAAACTTAGCTGCCCGTATACTGATATTCTTAACATGCATACTCCTCATCAGTATAAAGAGACGCAGCGTACTGCGTCTATTAAGTATATCATTTTTTGTAACGTCACAAAGTATAAGTTATGGTAGACCTTATAAGAAAAACTTCGGCATTCGCTATTAAGGACGTGGCGCATGCCGAGTTTTTCTAAAAAGAATGTCTAGCTCCAGCGCCCAACAAATAGTTAGTCAGGATGAACGTAGGGAAAGAGCACCCTACTTTTCACCTGCCTATCTATTTGTACGCCGCTACAGGGCGCTTCCGCTTTTCTAATCAAAAGAAGAATAATACAACTTACTCGGCTTTTACTTCTTCTTTTTCTTTTAATTCATTTTCAAGCTTTTCAATTTTACTGTCGAATGTATTTCGATAGTAGGAACTGTTTACTTTGAATTCTAAGTCAGAAATGTACTGCTCCATCTCTGCGAAACGAGCAAATGGTTTATCCGATGAATGGTCAATCACACGACTTATTTGGTGATTCGCCTTCGCTATATTCTCCCGACCCATTAACTCCATTCGACGTAAATGCATGTCCTTTAGCTTATACTTCATTTCTTCATATTTACGCTCTAGTGTTTCGAGCTGTTCAACAGCTTCTTCATGTGATGCCTTTAAGCGATTTGCTCTTGCTTGATATTCCTCGTGCTCTCTCATCGCAAATTCACGTAAATCATCTTCCCCAGCTTTTTCTGCAATGTTTGCCTGTTTTAATCGTTTATCGGCAAAGTCTTGTGCTTTATGGTACTCCCTAGTAAACTCGTCCCGTAATCGATACTGGCGTTCTACTAGCTTTCTTACTTTTTCTTTCTCTAGTTCACTTTGACGCAAATACTGATTTAATGCAGCAATTGGATTTTTCTGCTCTTTTTGATCCAGCATATTGTGTAAATCGGCAGATACAGAATCCTTTATTCGTGTAAAAACGTTTGTCATTATAATCGCTCCTCTTTGTTAATTATTTAATTCTGCCCATTGTCTTTCAAAATTTTTGAATGGGTCATCTTCTTCTTTTATTGTTTGTGTCCCTTCGACTTTTTCACTATTCCAGTTTTTAACGATTAGGTATAGCGCTAATGCAGCAGCAACTCCGATTACAGCGTATATGTTGGAAAAAGCGATACCTAGAACGATTAGACCTGCTACAACCCAACCGATTTTACCTATAGTTGATTCACTTTTAACAAATTGCTTAAATATTACATACAGTAACCAAACACTTACTGCTAGAAATACCATTGGCCCAAGCATTGACAGTAGCACTAATAAAGCGATCAATCCTCCGACGAACAACATGAATTTTTTCATTCATTCCGCCTCCTTTCTTTTATCTTGAATCCATCATACCGAGAAACAACGGTTTTCATAATGATCCTGAGCCATATCTTTGACTAAGACCTAAGGCTTATTATCACCCTTGATGAATGATAGTTGAAATGTTCTCATATAAATTTAACAAGACAAGTTGTTAGGAGCGAATAATTATGACACTAGCTTTATCAGTAACGTTTATTCTTATGTTCATATTGACTGCAACCGCCTTAGGTAAAACGATAAAGTATCGTAAGAGAATTCCTTGTATGACGGGAATGATGATAGCAATGTCTCTCGGTATGATGGTTGGGCTAACTACAGGTGTAATTCTAGGTATATTGTTGGCAGGGAATTTGTTTTATTCAACAATCCTTGGGATGATTGTTGGTGTAAGTGTGGGATTTTTATTAGGGCTGCCTGTAAGTTTAATGGCTGTCTTGGATGGTGCACTATCAGGTATGATGGGGGGAATGATGGGGGCAATGCTTGGAGAGATGATTGCACCAGACTATCAGGACTCAATCATCAGAATTATGTTTTTATTATTTGTAGGTTTGTCATTCATCTTATTCCAAATGATGAATCAGGAATTGTTGAACAAGAAAAAATCACTTGTAACGCATCCTACTATAATAATTTGTTTATTTATACTTTTTGTTAGTGGATACAATTTGTTAGGACCACTTATTCCTAGTTCAACTTCTCAAAGTAGTGATTCTCACTCACAGCATCAAATAAATAACAAGGTCCTCGCCATTCAGGCGGATGAATTTTCTTTCTCGCCTAATGAACTGGAATTTACCGCAGGAGAAAAAATAACAATTGTGTTAGAGAATATTGGAAATGTGGAACATGACCTCGAAATAACTGGATTAAATGTGGAACAGGTCGAATCGTCAAGTTCACATAATCACCACAAGCCAAGTATTATCCATGTTCATGCCGAACCAGGGGAAAAACAACGAATCTCGTTTGTTCCTTTAACTTCTGGTGTTTTTAAATATACGTGTACCATCCCCGGGCATGCTGAATCCGGTATGGTAGGAACGTTAGAAATATCCTCGTAACCAGAAAAAAGCTAGTATGTTTTGTGAAATACCAGCTTTTTATAGAAAATTAAATTAAGTTGTATTTTTATGTTTACGGTAATATACACAAACTAAACACAAAGTCAAAATTGAAATAACAATAAAACTACCCGAAGACACCAATGTATGGTTAGAATTTTTATTTGAAACCCCTGTATACAGTTCGTTTTCATTTCTTTGTTTTTTAATACTTTTTAATTGAAATGAATTGATTACAGTCCCATTTTGATTAATAATTTTTAGTACCCCCTGGGCATCTATCTCTTTATGTACTCCCTCCCTAGATAGATGCGTATAGGTTAACGCTTTAGGTGTCTTATATTTCTCATTATAGATGGTGAAGATTTCCCCCTTAGGAACAGTGGAGTGTCTATAATACTCAAATCCATAGTCTAAAAGGGTTTTTGTGTCTGTGTACGCCTCAGATTGCATATTACTGTCTAGAGTAATTACAATCAATTCTAATTCATTTCGTTTCGCTGTTGTAGCTAAAGTAAACCCTGATTGGTCGACATAGCCAGTTTTACCACCCGTTACCCCTTTATAGGGCATTTCTCTCATTAATTTATGGTGTGTATAAAGTGTAGTGTCCCACGTTTCACCATCCCAATCTAGCTTAGTTTTACCGAAAATTTCTTGGAACACCTCATTTTTAATTGCGTATTGTGTTATTCTCGCTAAATCCTCAGCGGTTGATACATGATTAGGATCAAAAAGACCGTGGGGATTCGTAAAATTTGTATTCTTAACACCAATTACGTTCTGTAAATAACTATTAATGTCAGATGAAAACTTCTCTACATTACCGCTTAAATGTTCAGCAATTGCCACTCCTGCATCATTACCCGAGTTGATTAAAAGCCCTTGAATTAAATTTTTTAATGTAATCTGTTCTCCTTCAACTAGATAAACTCTAGTTCCTTCTATATTTCTAGCTCTTTTGCTTATCGTTACCATATCACTTAGATTACCTGTTTCGATTGCGTAGATAGCTGTGGCAATTTTAGTTAGACTAGCAGGATACATTGATTCATTAGCTTTTTTTTCAAAAAGTATCGAACCAGTATCTGCATCAATCATAATAGCGGCTTCACTTGTTACTGATGGTGCAGCCTTGTCTGACCAAGCGAGTACTTTTGGGGAAAAAAAGGTACTAGCCAAAATTACAACTGCCATAATCAGGGTTATTCTTTTCATTTCATTTCCTACTTTCATATATTGCGTTAACTTCAATTTAGGTACCTGGATGAATTTTCGATATTTATTGTATTTTTGATTCGGATGATATTGATGACATGTCCAATTTAATTCAAGGTTCTTATCTCTTATTCTCTCGTTTTTTAATTCAGATCGATGAAATGTAGCATTCTATTATCCTCCTGAAAACAATTGTCAACCCATACATTTCAAACTAAACTTGCAATCTTTATTGCATATTCCAGGCATGTTTAGTCGTACTCTAATCCAATTTGTGTCATCAAATTGTGTAATTTCTCTAATTCTACTTTTCTCATACCATGATATTAGTAAGTCTAGGATTAATTATTGCAGAAAGTGTGAGGATTGCAGTATGTAATATATATTTAACAATTGTTAATCTTTTGTAACAGATTACCTTAATTCAGTACTTCATAGTTAATTTGTTCACATATATGTCACATTTTCTCTATGAAAAATGCAAATCTATTAATTATAATTTGCTGTAATTAATCGGATAAAGGAAATAGTAGAAATCAAATATTTTTCTTTATCAACAATATAACTTTATTCATAGGAGACTTGTGCATGTGCGGTATCGTTGGATTTATAAATAATGAAACAAAATTTGATAAAACAGCAGTAATAAAAGAAATGATGAACGCAATTGAACATCGTGGCCCAGATAGTGAAGGTTATTATTCTGATGATCATATAACACTTGGGTTTAGAAGGTTACAAATAATAGATCTCTCAACTGATGCAAGTCAACCTATGTTTAATGAGGACGAGTCTATTGTTCTAGTATTCAATGGAGAGATATATAACTATCACGAATTAAAGGATGACCTTATAGCCAAGGGGCATATATTTAGAAACCATAGTGATAGTGAAGTTATTATCCATGGTTACGAAGAATACGGAGTTAATCTTGTTAACAAATTAAGGGGAATGTTTGCATTCTCAATATGGGACAAAAGTAAAGAAATCATGTTTCTTGCTAGAGATTTCTTTGGGATAAAACCATTATATTACACACAAAACACACACAACAATTCCTTAATCTTTGGTTCGGAAATTAAATCATTTTTAAAAAATCCAGTTTTTAATAAAGAACTGAATGAAAAAGCTTTAAAACCCTATTTGACATTCCAGCACTCCTCTCTTAACGAAACTTTTTTTCAAGGCGTTTATAAACTGAAACCCGGACATTACATGGTATATAAAAAGGGTGAATTGGAAATAAAGCCTTATTGGGACGTAGATTTTGAAGAAGTGGATAACAGTCTAAATTATTATGTAAATCAAATTCAGAAATCAATGGAGGAATCAGTTAACTACCATAAAATTAGCGATGTTAAGGTGGGTGCATTCTTATCAGGTGGTGTTGATTCAAGCTATATTGCGGCACTACTAAAACCTGACAAGACTTTTTCAGTTGGATTTCAAGATTATGAAGGAATTTTCAATGAAACGAATTTGGCAGAAGAATTATCAACTATTTTAGGGATTGAAAATCATAAAAAAATTGTTAGTGCTGATGAATTTTTCGATGTTATTCCTACCATTCAATACCATATGGATGAACCACATGCAAATTTATCATCTGTACCACTTTACTTCCTATCAGAATTGGCTAGCAAACATGCGACGGTTCTTTTATCAGGAGAAGGAGCCGATGAAATATTTGGTGGATACGACTGGTATAATACTTCAAGCACGATGCGCAAGTATAAGAAAATACCATTTTTTATTCGGCGATTTGTTTCCACGCTAACTCGAAAAATACCTACGAATCAAATCACAAGATTTCTAGTCAAGGGAGGCAAAAAAATAGAAGAGGAATTTATCGGTCAAGCAAAAATTTTTGAGGAAGAAGATGCTTTGAAAGTTCTACATGATAAGTTTAAAAATGCTCCAATGCCAGAAGAAGTTGTTCATCAATCATATGATAAAGTTCAAGGCAAAGATAACGTTACAAAAATGCAATATGTTGACCTGAAGCATTGGTTACCTAATGATATTCTTTTAAAAGCTGACAAGATGAGCGCTGCACATTCAATCGAACTTCGTGTACCGTTTTTAGATAGAAAAGTAATGGAGATGGCTTCAAGGATACCTTCAAAATTAAAAGTAAACGAAGAAAAAACCAAATATGTATTTCGTAAAGCTGCAGAAGAAGTCTTGCCAAACGAATGGGCGAACCGACCAAAAGTTGGATTCCCTGTACCACTTAGAGATTGGTTAAAACAGGAAAAGTATTATAACAAAGTAAAAGATCTATTTAGATCTGAAATGGCTTCAACCTTTTTCCATACCGATGAACTTGTCAGATATCTTGATGAACATTACTATGGCAAAACCAATCGTACACGTTATGTCTGGACAGTATATGTATTTCTCGTATGGTATAAAACATTCTTTGTTGATTTTGAAAATAAAGAAGAAATAAAAAAAGACTCAAGTACTAATAAGGTTGCTGTATCAGTATAATCACATTTATAGGAGAATGTGTGTAATGAAATTAATCATCCGAAATTCCTTACTCTTTTTTATTCTCATTATGTTCATTACATTGATTTTCATAAACAAAAGTGAAATTTATGATATAGTGCACGAATTTTTGGATAAGGACGAGAATCGATTAACGATTGTAAATGTTGATTTAAGTACTGGAAACCCTATAAAAAATACCGTTTATAAAATTATTGATTCGAAAACTAATAATACTGTTGAGATGCTCAGAACCGACAAAGACGGTCAAACAGTCTCAACAGTATTAAAATCAGATAAAGAATACAAGGTAATACAAACGACTATCAAAAAACCATATGAAATATCCACTAAAAAGTATATTGTGGAATTAAATGATGATTTTAATTTGTTAATCACTAAAAATGAAATGCCGAAATATATTAAAGACTATCGTTTGACTGCGAATAACACTGTAAAGATTACAGATATTCAGTTACCAGTTGATACAGTTTTACAAAATCCCGAACTTCCTAACGGATGCGAAGTTACTGCGTTAGCTGCTGTCCTTAATTATTACGGTTATGAAACAACAAAAACAAATTTAGCAAACAACTATCTACCAAAGTTACCATTCACACGTAGTAATAATCGGTTATATGGTCCTAGCCCGTATGAGGCGTATGTTGGGAATCCTAGTAGAGAACCAGGAGGCTTTTACAGTTATGCTCCCCCTATAGTTAAGACTGCTAACAAATTTCTCCAAGATGTGAATGGTGATATCTTACCAACAGATATAAGTGGAAGTACACGCAATGAATTAATTAATATGCTTGATATGGGCATACCTGTTATCGTATGGGTTACTACTGACATGAAAAAGCCACAAATAGATTATTCTTGGTATCTTACAGGAACACAAAACAAATATGATGCACTGTCTAATTCCCACACTGTGGTACTAACTGGTTACAACAATAATTTCGTATATACCATGGATCCACTGAAGGGCCAAGTAAAATATAATGCTCATAAATTCTTTAAGATTTATGAATTAGCAGGAAGTCATGCAATGGTGATTATGTAAGTTACTAGTAAGGTGGGTTGAGTTATGTGTGATACTTATAACATAAAAACTAGGTATAAAAAATTCATTAATACTGAACAATCCTGCGTTTTAAACAACGGACATTCTATCACAATTCCAAAGTCAATTAGAAAAGCATTATCGTTTATGACTGGTGATGAAGTCACTGTTGGTTTGAATAACCTTGGATTGATTATCCGTAAGAATAATCGATATTCGCTAGATAACAAAATGATTATAAGTGAAAGAGGAAAAGTATGGATTCCTAAAGAATTAAGAAAATCCTTATGCTTGACCAAAGGTGACATATTTCAGATCTATGTTTCAAACTGTTCACAAACTATTCTACTAAAAAAGATTTTGAATTAAGTATAAACTCCCTTATATTCTTTAGAGATTTTTATATTTTAAGTTTTATTGCAATAAATAAACTTATAATGTAATCTGTTCCTACTAATAGCTATCTATATTATATATAATACTCACACTTAATTTTCTTCTTTTATTCGAATACAAGATTTTCAACATGGGATATTGTCTTCTGTTCTCCTTTAACACTGAAACGAGCCTTTATAAACAATTTATGTTTTCCTTCTTTAGGAGAATTAAACGTTAAGGAACCATACGGATAGTAGCTTTGGCCATTATTCAATTTTTTCGTAACTTTCTTTCCAGTAAATTCGTGTTTTTTAGTCTTAAATGTAATCGATATCAAAGGGATATGATGACTAATTTCAATCGGTTTTTGGCCAACGTACTGGATAGATCGATATACTTTTAACCCTTCATCAATATTTTCAACTCTAATATGTAATATAAAGTTATCTCCTTGTTTCGAAAATGTTTTACTGGATACTAGCGCAGCACCATTAACCTGTGATACAAAATACAAGATAACTATAAGAATAATAACTATTAACACGGATGCAATTCTTTTGATAACATTACCTCCTGTACAATAAGTAAGTGTGGTAAAAGACTATTAAACAAATAATTTGAATGTTTATAAATGATTTTATTATATAATTCAGAAATAGAGTAGCAATGAAATATGCAGTTTTAATGGATTTTTCATTAAAATTGTTTTACATATTTTATACTAATTCTTGTAAGCAGATATAATTTGGGATATTACCACCATTCACTTGCACCGTTATTAGAAATTACAATACACTACAACGATTTGTTAATAAAGGTGGATTGCTATTCCATAAATTACTTAACTTTGTAAAGGTTTTTTATAACTTTAGTTAATCCATTTATAACCAAGTCCCCAAACCGTTTTGAAATGATCATCAATATGGAAGCCCGAATTCCTAATTTTTTCCCTTATATTTCGTACATGTGAATCAACAGTTCTTCCCTCTGTATCCGAATCGAATCCCCATATTAGTTCAATTAACTGTTCTCTTGTAAAAACTTGATTAGGCTTTTTTAACAAATGTCCAATCAATGCAAATTCCTTTGGAGTTAGTTGTATTGGTCGCTTGTTATAAGATAATTCATATCGATCCTCGTCCCACAATAAACCGCCTATTTCAATTTGGTTAGTAGGTTTGCTTCTACGGAGTAATGCTTCCATTCTGGCCAATAATTCAGCTTCGTTAAAAGGTTTTGTAATATAATCATCAGCACCCAACTTCAGTCCTTTAACAATGTCATCATTTTGATTTCGCGCGGTTACCATAATAATTGGCACATCAGAAATCTTCCTTATTTCTTGGCAAAGTTCCCAACCATCCAATTCTGCCATCATAATATCAAGTAAAACAATATCAAAAAATTCCTTATCCATAATTGATAACGCTTCATTTGCTCCTAATGCCTTTTTATACTTATAGTTGTATGGCTCTAAGTACAATGCTAATAAATCTAACATACGTTTCTCGTCGTCGACTAACAGAACTTTGTGCAACAATGTTCACCCTCTTTTTAATCTAATGGAAACAGTAGTTCCTCTTCCTTCTTCACTATTAATTATGATAGATCCATCGTGAGATTCTACAATTTCTTTTGTAATTGCTAAACCCAATCCATTCCCTCCGCTTTGTCTTGAACGCGATTTATCAACTCGATATAGGCGTTCAAATAAATATGGCAAGTCTTCTTTGGGTATTCCCTCCCCATTATCACTTATTATAATATTAGTATCATCTTCAGTCTGCACAACCTCAACTGTTACCTGACCATCAGCTGAAGTATGTTTTCTTGCATTATCCAAGATATTTATCAATACCTGTTCAATTCGTTCTGGATCTATAAAAGCAACAATGTCGTCAGTGCTGTTTACCGTTAATTTGATATTTTCTTCCTCATACATAGGGCTAATACGGTTAACTAAAGATTGAATCAACTCAGATAAAACCACTTCTTCTCGTTCAATTAAAAAATTATTTTGGTCCATTTTTGCTAGTTCGAATAGATTTTCGATTAATCCTGTCAACTGTTCTGTTTCTTCTCGAATAATTGAGATGTATTCCACCTTATCTTTGCTAGAAATACCTTGACGGTTAATTACATCAGCATATCCTTTTATATAAGTGAGCGGTGTTCTTAGCTCATGTGAAATGTTTGCTAAAAAATCATTCCTTACTGTTTTCAATCGTTCTAAGTCATAGGATAATCTTGAAATGGAACTTGCTAATTCTCCGAGTTCATCCTTACGCGCTGTATTTAACTCAACCTTAGTCATTCCCAAGCTTAATTGCTCTGTTGCTTCCTTCATCTTTATAAGAGGAATCGTGATAAGTCTGGATAAAATAAAAACTGTAATAATTGTCAAAACAATTGTTATAACACCCACAACAATAAATTGTTGATTTAATTGATCAACAACCTTTTTCACACTGCTTGTATCGGCAAACATATAAACATGACCTTTATGTTCCCCATTAATTGTAATAGGACTTTCAGTAGCGATGTATTCTTTTTCCCTCCATCGATCTTCAACGACTTTTCCCTCTTTAGGGATAATGGTTCCTTCTGTATGCTTCATCACGTTTAACATTTCTTGATCAAGATTATCGGAAGATACAATTACGTTACCTGATCTATCGGTTATTACCACCTCAAATTCCGAGGAAGATTCCATTATTCCAACATATTCTATTGTTGATTGATTATAATTTTCTTCTAAGACGTCTCGATGTGTATTACCACGTGCTAGAATGCTTTCCATCACTTCATCTATTCTATTGTGTACAAGATTATTATAAAGAATAAAAAATAAAAAGGATTCAATAAATAAAATAAACACAAAGAATAGTGAACCGATTTTTATAGATAATTTATTAAACATAGCCAGCCTCTTCAATCATGTTATACATTTTTTTTCTTTATTAATACTAGTGTAAATAACTGTTTCTTTATCAGATTGGGTCGGATAATAATATGGTTCCCTATACTTTTCATGGCCTTTTCCAGTAATGACGATCCAGTCACCAGGGATACATTGTTCCATGGCCCTTTTTATTGCAATGGTTCGATCCTCGATTATTAATCCTTTATCATTTCCAAACTCCGTTTGCAAATGCTCCATATTATTCATCATTTCTTTAATTGTAACACTATTTAAGTCGTCTAAGGTTAGTATATATTGATCACTTAATCTTGCACTAACTGACAACATTTCTTTTCTTTTACTTATATCTCTATTACCTCTAAAACCAAAGATATGCGTTAGTCTTTTTGCACCGTAAAGTCTTGCTGTTTTCAAGCATTGTGAAAAAGCATCTGCTGTATGAGCATAATCAATAACTACTGTAATATCATTATCAAGTTTTACAATTTCAAACCTTCCTTCGACTCCTGTAAAATCATACATTGAAGAAATAATTTCATTTTTTCCTAACCCAATAAGTGTGGCGACACCGTATGCCATTAATGCATTATACATATTATGAATTCCTGGCATTGGAGAATAAATGTATAATTCATTGTGCTTCTGATTTACTTTTATTGTAGAATTTTTAAGGCAAAAATCAATTATCTCCAAATTTCTATTTTCAGATGTTCCAATGGTAAATGGTTTTCTTCCATTTGATTTCAGATTGTTTTCTAATTTCTCACCCCACTGATTATCAGTATTTATGATAGCTTGTCCATTTTCTCTTAACTTGTCGAATAACAATGATTTCGTTTTAAAGTATTCATCCATTGATGTATGGTAATCTAAATGATCTCGGTCAAGATTAGTAAATAGACAAAAATCAAACTGAATACCCTCGACACGAAATTGTTTCAAACCATGTGAAGATACCTCCATAATAACAACATCGTCATTACTGGTGGATAGTAGTTTATGTAAAACAAGCGAACTTGGGGTGGTATTTATACAGGAAGTTACTTCCCTATTAATAACATTTTTAATTGTCCCTATCATTGAACAAGTTAAACCGTTTTTTTCTAGTATATGCTTAATAAGGTGAGTAACAGTAGTCTTACCATTTGTGCCTGTTACACCAATTATCAATTTATTCATTGACGGGTTACCATAAAAATTCCTCGCAATTATACCTAAAGCCTTTCTACTATTATTTACTTTAATATATGGAACAGCTAAACCATACAAGTCCTTCTCACCAACGACAACGCTTGCACCATTAATGATGGCGCTTTGGATATAATCATGCCCATCACTTCGAGAACCATTGATAGCTACAAACATGTAATCACTCTTAACTTCGGCGGAATTTTCTGCAACCCCCTTAATCGTGCTATTAGATGGTTTATCCACGTAGTGAACATTTTCCACATTAAGATCTTTTACTATTTGTGATAATTGCATGGTAAATTACTCCTTTTAAAAATAATGCAGTAATTTGTATTGTTAACTTATTTTGTGTAGAAAGTGTGGAGTTTATGGTCTTGTAATAAAAATTTAATACTTCTATTAAAAATTTATTGATAAAAACACAAAATAGTTCTGATTTATTTACTAAAACAGAACTATTTATACAGCTATTCATCGAGTATGTGTTTAAAATGTTGGTACGTGTTTAATTGATCTTGAGTCGATACCTTTGGAACAAATGCCCAACCCATTTCTTTTATAAATGCTGCATATTTTTCCTGTACCTGAAGTTGTTGTAATGCCATTTCAACATGAGCGTTTCTCACATTCTTATTCTGCATCATTAAGGCAGAAGTATAATTAGTGTTCGACATACATTTTGCGGTTGTATGTGCCTCCAATGCTATCCACTTATTGTTTGGACTATCCTCCCGCAAGCTATGATATTCAGCTCTTAAATAACTAGAAATCTTCGGTACTTCAATATAGCCATTCTCCTCTGGATTTATGAAGGCTAACATTATTTTCACATGCGCTCGCATCATGTTGGTTTGTAGAACAATTATTTCTTTTAGATCTAAATTTGAAACATTTGCCTGATAAACTTCCAATTTGTTGATGACACCTTCATGAGCTGACAGATGTTCAGCCATTATCCCTAAATCTACAGCAGGTAAGGCAGTCATATAAAGCCTCCTTCGTCATTCTTGGGTATTCCCCTAATACTGTATGAAAAAGAAACCACAAGTGTGCCTTTCCATAAAAAAGCAAGGGTATGAATTTTACCCTTGCCGTCGTTGTTTATTGGCCTAATCCAGCTGTTTTTAATACATTAGTGTCTATCCCATTGCTGCTTATCAGCTTGCCATTAACTGCAACGGCTGGAACAGACTTTATGCCATATTCATGTGATTTTACCTCACATTCAAGTGTGTCACATTTTTTATTAAGATCATAAACTACTACTTCACAATTATCGCAGGCTAAATCTTTTACTTGTTGCACAGCACCTTCACAAATGCTACAACCTGCTGTAAATACTTCAACTAATCGTTTTGCCATTTAATTAATTCACTCCTTTAAAAATTGAATAATTGGACATTCACCTTTTGAAACCCCAAATCCAGGACACTTTTTCCCCAAATCTTCAAGCAATGTTTTCATTTGGTTTAAATCATGAATTTTCATTTCAATCTCTTTCATTTTACTTATTGCAAAATCTCGTATTTCTTCTGAACGAAAACGTTCATCTTTTGAAGCAACTAAAAGATTTTTAATTTCTTGAAGAGTAAAGCCTAAATCCTGCGTACGTTTAATGAATTTAATATCTTGGATGACTACTTGGGGAAATTTCCTGTAACCTGCTTCCGTTCGAGGAGGTTCAGAAATTAATTCCCGTTTTTCATAATATCGAATGGTTTCAACATTTACGTTTGCTTCTTTTGCTACTTGACTTATTGTTAATCCTTCCATTTCATCTCCTCCTCAATATTAGTATGCACCTTAGACTATGGTACGGGGTCAATAATTATTTCTAACCAGTGCAAAAAGAGATTGCTATTTATTAAGCAATCTCTTTCTAAACGATTATTCAGTAATATTGTTTACATCACCACTTGGTTCGAAATCCTCAAAGTTATTGTATTTGACTAATTGCAGCATTCCTGCAGTAGCATGATGTAAATCGTGGCAATGAAAAAGCCAATTTCCAGGGTTATCAGCTTTAAATGCAATAACGTACTCCTCACCAGGTTTTATGTTAAGTGTGTCTTTCATTATAGGCGAACCTTTTACTGGTTCACCGTTTTTGCTTAACACTTGGAAAAAGTGACCGTGCAAATGCATTGGGTGAACAGCTTCTGGATCATCCCCGCCAGCATCATTTCGCAACGTGACCTTAACGAGATCGCCTTTATCTATCTTTAATGGAGGTACATCTGGATAGGCATTTCCATTAATCGTATACGCCATCCCCATACTTGATCCCATATCCATTTTTGATCCTAAGTCCATTGTATATTCAACATCAAAATTATCTTCTAATGAAAAACTTCCTTTTGTCTCTTCACCAATATTCATCAAATTAACCTTATCAGCAGTCTTTTCATGAATGGTTTCTCCATTTTTATTGTTTGCATAAACTACATCCATTTTCATATATTTCGCACCAGGCATATCTGTATGATCATCGATTGTAAAATTCTGACCAGACGTTGCATTAAAAACAATATCGTATCTTTCACCTGGTGCTATTTCAAGAACAGCACCTTCCTCAAGTGAAGGATTGTTTACTGGTTGCCCATCAACGTGTGTAACCTTATAATCTACTGGAATATGAATCTTGTGAACAATATATCCTGCATTCACTAACCTTACTTTTACTTTATCCCCTTTTTTAACTACCAATGGATCGTTAGCTTGATATGTTTTACCATTTATAGTAAAAATATTATACGATGACATGTCGTGACCCATCATCATTTGTCCACCATTCATCCCTTGCATATCATTTTCAGAATCACCGTGATCCATTCCATCCATATTCATGCCTTCGTCCATATTCATTCCCTCATGCGGATTGGATTGCCACTCATCCAGTACAAGTGTATAGTCACGGTCAGCGTCTACTCCTTCTTTAGGTTCTACAATTAGTACCCCATAAAGCCCTTTATCCACTTGTTCTACACTATTTTGGTGACTATGATACCAGTAAGTACCTGGAACAGTTGCAACAAATTCATACGTATAGGACTCACCCGGTGGAACTGCATCCTGTGTAACACCAGCAACCCCATCTTCCGTATTAGGCAACGGATAACCATGCCAATGGATTGTAACAGGTTTCGGTAGTGAATTTTTTAAATTCACCTTTATAACTTCTCCCTCTGTTACACGTACCTCCTTGCCCGGAACTGTACCACCATACGTCCAAGCATCAATCATATTATCATCACTTAACATCCAAGTTGTTTCTTGAGCTTTGATGTTGATTTCATTTACCTTTTTTCCTTCTTTATCTACTGTCTTGACGGTAACGGTTTCTTTTGAGGATTCTGAATTATCCTCACTAACCGACGATGATTCATTTGTACATGCTGTTACTATAACTACCAATACTAATAAAAGTAAGACCTTAATCTTATTCATGTGTAAATACCCCCTATAGGTATAATTTATTTTTGTTCTGGAAGGATAAGCTTAAAATAACCTTCTAAACTTTCCAATGTTAGTGCGCCTGCTACTATTTTAACGATCTCACCTTCTGGATTGATAAAAAAGGTACTTGGAATCGGACCAATTCCATACTCCTCCATTACCTGCCCAGTATTATCATGCGGAATAGGAAAAGTTAAATTGTATTTATCAATGAACCGGTCAATTACAAGTTCTGTCGAGTCTAAACTCACTGCAACAATTTCAATTCCTTTTTTCTTATATTCAGGATACAGCTTTTGCATATAAGGCATCTCGGCTTCACAAGGTTTACAATACGTAGCCCAGAAATTCAACATGACACCTTTTCCTCTTAGATCACTGAGTTTAACTGTTTCCATTTTATTATTATTATTAACTTGCTTAAGCTTGAAATCAGGCGCCATTGAACCCACGTCAATTTTGGTAGTATCTTTGGTTAGATTAGAAACTAAAGCATATCCTACTGCAGCAAGTAAGATTACTAAAATGGTTATACGAAATATAAATCGGTTCCGCTTTTTTCGACTTTTGTTAGCTTTTACTTGATCTAAGTTCACGCAATCACTCCTTGTCCAATTGAAAGCATAACAAACAAATTTGTAGATTTTATGTAGTTGAAAAAAAAGACTAACCACATTGGATTAGCCTTCCCACACAACTTGCAAACTTTTCACTTAAATTAGAACTTATTGTGGTTATTCCATATTATCATCCGAGTGCTACATCGAGTATCATCATTACAGTAAAACCAATCATTAAACTCATGGAAGCTAAATCCTTATTACCGTTTTCTTGTGAACCAGGTATTACCTCCTCGGCCACTACAAATATCATTGCACCTGCAGCAAAACTTAATGCGTACGGTAAAAGTGGTTCAACGAATGAGACCGCTAAAACCCCAATTATAGCGGAAATAGGTTCAACCATACCTGAGAATTGTCCGTACAGAAAACTTTTTCTCCGAGTCATACCATCTCTTCTAAGAGGCATTGACACCGCAACCCCTTCTGGGAAGTTTTGAATACCAATCCCTATCGCTAAAGCAACTGCACCAGCTAAAGTGGCAGATGGTGAACCATTTGCAACAGCGCCAAAAGCAACTCCTACTGCCAACCCTTCTGGAATATTGTGTAACGTAATGGCAAGCACAAGTAACGTACTTCTTTTCTTTTTTTTAGAATTTATTCCTTCTGCTTCTTCTATTGGTGCGTTTGGGTGTAAATGGGGAAGTAACTTGTCAATACCCGAAAGAAAGATTCCTCCCAACATAAAACCGACCGCTGCAGGTACCCAGGCGTGTGTGCTGCTTTTTTGCGCCATATCTAATGCAGGAGATAAAAGAGACCAAAAACTCGCAGCAATCATTACCCCACCCGCAAAACCTAACATCCCATCTAATAATTTTTGATTAAATCTTTTTGTAGTATATACGATAGCTGCTCCAAGTGCAGTCATCCCCCAAGTAAATAATGTTGCAAATGTGGCTTGTATTACAGGATGAAGTTCCTGAAAAAAATCCATCATTTTTCCCACTCCCTATTTAAGTATATTTCTATACAATTTATGCACTAAAACTAAAATGTTTCCCTGTGTAAACACTTTAAACCAAATGCAGTAAAAAGGTCAAAGATTACCTGAATTTAAAAACGTTTATCTTCTTTTTCCACTGGGTAAAAACCTTCTAGAGGTGATAAAATGTTAGAAATAGTCTCTTGGTTCATGATTGCAATAGGATTTATAAGTTCAATAATAATTATAGTAGATGTGCTAAAATATCCACAGGAAATGAAGGTCATGAACTTTGTGTGGTCGATAAATGCATTGTTTTTTGGCCCTATTGCATTGTGGACTTATTTTAAGTGGGGGCGCATAAAGGCGAGTGGAATTAAAAAGAAAGACAATCGTGGTAAACCAGGCAAAGTTTTTGTATCAACTAGCCACTGTTCTGCAGGATGTTCTTTAGGTGATGCTGTCGGTGTTCCTATTGTATTTATAACAGCTTTGACAATAGCTGGATCAACATTATTTGCTCACTATGTGATTGAATTTATATTAGCTTATGTTTTTGGGATTATTTTTCAATTTTATGCAATCTATCCAATGAATAAGGATAAAGGTGTTTTGAGGTCACTCAAGAATGCAATAAAAGCTGATTCTTTTGCCTTAATTTCTTTTGAAATTGGGATGTTCGGTTGGATGGCAATTGTCGAATATATACTTTTTTCTACTCCTCCTAAACCAAATGAACCAACATTTTGGTTTATGATGCAGATAGCATTAATTTTAGGGTTCCTGACAAGTTATCCTGCCAACTGGTGGCTAGTAAAAAAAGGAATTAAAGAGGCAATGTAGATGATATTTCCAACTATTTGTGAGAGACCCTTTGAAAGCTTTTTCAGTTGGGCTCTCTTTCAACAAAAATGAAATGATAAGTCTAAAATTCGCAATCATTCTATTTCCGTTTAAAACTTAAATCGCAAATTTATTAAAACATCTAATAGTTAAAAATATCCCCTTATAATACGAATTCACTTCCATGATTAATAAAATTGATTGTTTCAACAGTTCCAAGGTATTTCAATCTAAATGACATCCATCACAAACTTTTTTCCAAAAAGGAGTTAATACATCCTGTGTTTTCCCTAGAAATACCTGGTCTACTTTGACATGTTCAAAGAGTAATATTTCTGCATTAGGTTTACAAACCCTTTTTAATTCTTGAAGAGCTTTTATTGGTTCTGGAATGGTACAAAACACAAGCGTCGCTACTGCTGAATCAAATGTATTATCAGCAAAAGGAAGATTTTCAGCTTCGGCTAAATAAGTATGGATGGGAATGTGTGGATTTTGGTTTTGAAATCGTTTGACTGCACGATCCCTTATCAAGGGATTTGGTTCAATCGCATCTACTTGTATTGCATTTCTATAGTAAGGAAAATTCACCCCTGTACCATAACCAATTTCCAGAACCCTTCCAGCAGCATTGCCTACCAGTTTCCTTCGAATTTTCTTAAATGTAGTTTGCTCGAGCGGCTTCAGTGCTAAATCATAAATTTGTGAAAACCATTTTCCCATTTTTATTCACCTCTGGAAGATCAATGTAGATTAAAATAAGGTCTCATATGGAGACCTTATAAATAGGGAGTGAAAATTGTTACCTATCTTCTTTGTTGTCACCATTGGATTCCATGAAGTCACCGCAAGCTTTCATCATCTTCTGAACTTCAGGTGAATTCATTGCTTGCATCATATTGGTCATGTTACTATTCTCCATCATGTTCATCGTCCCATTACCATTCATCATATTTCCCATTCCATTGCTATCTGGCTCTTGGGCAAATACGGTTGTTCCTATTACCAAAAGGGTGGCAAAAGCAAACGATAACGCAAATGGTACTTTTTTTAGTTTCATTTCATCGTCTCCTTTATTCATTATTACTAGGACAACTTTATTATAGACAATAATTTTGTTGAAACTGTGATGATTAAAAAATTTATTCCTTACTTCTTAAAATAGCTTCTTTTTCTTTAAATTCTTCTTCATTAATTTCCCCACGTGCAAATCTTTCTCTAAGAATTTCTATAGAAGAATATCCTTTTTCACCAAATAATTTAGATAGTAATACGAAAACTCCATATAGCAGAATTCCTAATACAATAGTCCATACGATCATGTTAAGAATCATACTACCACCCATCATGGACATCATGTTTTTCATCGCCTTTCGCAACCATTTTATAAATTGTGCCATCATTAAATGTTTAAGCCCGTACTATATTTATTCCGATAGTGCATTACATTACCAATACGTTAATGTATCCAAAATACCAAGAACAATTAGTAACCAACCTGCTACTCGTTGTACTATTCGACCAAAATTTCTACCTTGTTTCATCAACTTTCCACCTAATCCAAAATACCAAATCAAGAAAATAGCAACTAGTAAAGGTACCGATGTTCCTACACCAAAGATAAGTGGTAATACTGCACCATAGGATGTGGAAAGAACAACTGGCATTAACGTCATAAAAAATAGAATAAACATGGTCGGACAAAAGGCTAATGTAAAACTAACCCCCATTAAAAAGCTTCCCAACTTACTATCTTTTAAATACCGTTCTGGAATTTTACCAATATAAATAGTCCAACGCATTTTTAAGAAACCTACCATAAAGATTCCGATTAAAATTAACAGTGGACCAATTGTCTTTCTAAGTATAGGGATTACCATTGTTAATTTCCCTTGAAATTCATTGCCTAAAATCCACACGATAAGTCCAAGTCCCGAAAAGACCACAATTTTCCCTAACATAAATAGAAATATATGTAACCACGGGATTTTTTGCTGTAATGAACGATTTCCATATATGGTTATTGCTCCTATATTTCCTGTAAACTGACAAGGAGCGAGCGCGCCAACAAGACCAAGTATGAAAGCAGATAAAAGTGGGATTCCTTCCCACTGATTCGCTAAAGTAAAAAACGGATCACTTAGAAAATTACTAATGTCACTAAAAACTTGATACATAGAATGCCCCTTCCTATTAAGCCAAGAACACCTTTAATTTATAAAGATTAGATATATACTTATTTCCCTGTCATAGTTCAACAAGGAAGAAAAAGGTGGGAAAACTAGATTCCCCACCTTATTTGCCCTGATCATTTTTTGTTTTAAGATAAATAATATAAATAACTCCAACGACCAACACTGGTAGCCCCATCCACATACAGAGATGAACAAATGTACTTAAATAGGAGCCAAACGATTCAGTTTCCAACATTGTTGTTGCAGATACCGTGAGGCAAGTCAATCCCATTATGATTAATACTATGGCTATTAACCATTCTAATTTTTTCATAAAGCCTCCTCATTAACTATTGGAAAACTAAGCTGAAATGTTGTACCTTCTCCTAACTCACTTTTAACGAAAATAGTTCCGTTTTGGAGTTCAACGAGATTTTTTACAATAGCTAATCCTAATCCAGTTCCACCTAGCTCTCTCGAACGTGATTTCTCCACACGATGAAACCGTTCAAAAATAAGTGGTACATCTTCCTTAGGGATTCCCATTCCTGTATCTTCAATTCTCACGTAAATGTGAAACTTGTCACTCCATACACGTAAAGTAATTACCCCTTCTTCCGTATATTGTATTGCGTTTCGTAATAAGTTGGTAAAAATTTGTTCTAACCGGATGCCATCCGCTTCCAAGTATGGAATATGACCTTTTATCTCTTTTTTTAACGTTATTTGTTTATTTTTAAGTTCCAAGTTAACTTTGGCAAAAGAAGATTCAACGACTTCTACAACATCCGTCATCGAAAACTGCAGATATAATTTACCCTCTTCCATTTTTGATAAATCAAATAGGTCGTTAATTAGCCTAACCATACGTTCTGTTTCACTATCTATAATGTCCAGGTACTGAATTCTTTCTTTTTCTGACTTATAAAGTCCCTGTTTGACTACCTGCGCATATCCCTGAATATATGAAATGGGTGTTCGTAACTCATGTGAAATATTTGCGAGAAATTCTTTACGATTAGTTCGGTATCTATTTGTCTCAAATGCCAAATCATTGATTGCTTGGCCAAGTGAGCCTAATTCATCAGCAGAAGAAATGTCTAACCGAACGTCCAGATTTCCTTTTGCAATTTCTCTGGTTGCTTTTTCCATTGCTAAAAGTGGGTCTGACATTTTTCTAGATATAACAAATGTAAATCCAAATGCTAACAACAACGCCCCAATTGCAGATAGCAGGAGTAGGTCTCCGATTTTGTCAATCGGATCCTGAACATCATTAATAGGGGTTAGTACAAAAAAGGTTCCCTTATATGTACCAGATTGAATTATTGGTGAGCCAGAACCAAGATAACGGATGCCTGTTTCGGAGTCAATTACTTCTATTTTAATAGACTCTCCATTCATTAACGCGTTACGATCCTTCCTAAATGGACTAATTTTATTTATGCCTGAATCAGCTACTACGTTTCCCTCTGCATCGACAATATAAATATCTTTGTTGGTCAAATCGGCAAGGTTTCTGAACATATTTAGGATAACTTGATCATCCAATGCTGTAATTGTTTGGGCATATTTTTGGGAAAGACTCGCTAATTCTTCCTGGGCTTGACTATAGTAAAAATTAGTAAAAATCTGATTAGCAACATAGCCAAGAGGGAATAAAACGATTAAGAACAAGACCATAATCGTAACGCCTAGTTTGACAACTATTTTATTCATATTACGTTCGATCCTCAGAAGTGTTAAATTTGTAGCCTACACCCCAAACGGTTTTAATTGGATTATACGATAGACCTGCTTTCCGTAATTTTTCCCGAATATTTTTCACATGGGTATCAACTGCGCGTAAATCTCGAAACTCGTTTTGTGACCAAATCTTATCTAGTAAAATTTCCCGAGTGAATACCCTACGCGGCTGATCTGCCACCGCGGTGAGGATATCAAATTCCTTTGGCGTTAAATCAATGTATACTCCATTTACCTTGACCTCTCTATTTTCACCATTTATAGTCAGGTTTTCGAAATAGATTGCTGCTCTACTGGTCTCAACGCTTGCGTAGCGACGGATTAATGCGTTGACACGAGCAACTAACTCTTCAGGCGCAAATGGTTTAATCAAATAATCGTCGGCACCTAGATTTAATCCCTGTACGCGGTCTTTGATATCACTTCTAGCTGTCAACATCAGGATGGGAAGCTGATTCGTTTTTCGGATATTAGCACACACTTTCCAACCATCTATATCTGGAAGCATGATATCTAAAACCATTAAGTCATATGAAGTGCTTTGCACCATTTTTAGTGCTTCATTTCCATCCTTTGCCTCATCGATGTAATAATTCTCTTGTGTTAAGTAGATTTTTACTAGGTTCCGCATATTCCATTCATCGTCCACAACAAGAATTCTACTTTGCATGAACAACCCTCACTTTTACTGTGTTATTGCTACACCATTATCAACACTTTGTTCCCATGTGTTTCCGCCATCACTTGATAGATAGATATCCCTATTACTTGTAGCAAAAACAAATTCCTCCTTATTCGCTGGGTCTTGTTTGATATACGTTATATAGGCTTCCCCTAAATTCGGAATACTAAGTTTAGTCGCCTCGGTGGAAGATAAATCATAGTGATAAAGGTCGGTTTGCGTTGCTACCAGCAGGTTATTTTGATGACCAAAAGAAACCGCTGACACTGCGCCCGTTATTGGTAGTTTTTCAAAATTGTCACCATAATCTGTTGACAAGAATACTCCTTGATTTGTTGCTAAAGCTACTACACCTTGCTCAGATGGATGAGCGGATAAAGCAAGTGCTTGTCCCTCAAGTCCAGCCAATTTACTTTGTTTCCATGTTTTCGTTTGATCTGTCGAATAATAGAATCCAGGCTGTTCCATCTGCGAGTTCTGTGAAGGATTAAAAACATAAATTTCTTCGGTTTGATAGCCGACTGTCATGCCATGAAAATCAATTTCGCCTGTTAAAGCAAGTGTTTCAATTGTTTTACCCTTATCTGTACTTCTCACGATTCCAAGTGGGTTTGGTAAGTCTGAACCAGAACCAGGATGACCACTACTATAAAATCCGTTATCAAACATCGTGAATCCCATATAGTCATTTTGATCCACTTCTGCAACATGCCAAACACCATCTTTTAAAACCCTTAATCCATCGTGAGCTGGGACAATTATTTCCTCTCCATCACTTGTGTAACCAAGACCATGAATATGGGTAAATCTTACTTTATCCTCAGTTGCAATATTAGCCACGATTAAAAAGATTACAGCTAATAATGGTGAGATGATGGAACCCCATTTATGGATTTTATTTTGAATTTGTAACGCTTTAAATTTCTCCCGATTTGATTTGTTCTTCAAATTTAGCTTACTCAATTTGTTCTTAGTTACTATATACAAGGTAAGGAATATTGCTACTAATACCAACGAAGCAATTAATCCGTAATCCCAAAAATTAATTGTATTTTCTTTTGCATGCTCCTCGGCTGTGCCATGTGCAAACGCTGTTAGAGGTAAAGATAACAGCGAGATCCCTATAAAAATCGATACGATTGCCCTATTCATTTTTTACACTCCTTGATAATTTGTTTTTTTTTAAAATAAAAAGTAGAGCATTAAAATCCTGTAAACCCATTGAAAAAGTTACTCGCTAAAAAAGAAGTCAGTTTCGTCATCCAATCAAAAAATAGTACAAATCCCATTAGAATCATGATAATTCCGCCAATTTTCATCATTAAACGATTGTGTCGCTTTATCCATTTCATTCTTCCGATAAAGAAAGACATGATAAAGAATGGAATGGAGAAGCCGAGAACATACGCAATCATGTAAAATATTGCTTGATCTGGATTGGAAACTCCCAATGTAATCACTCCTGCAAGTATTGGACCCATACATGGAGTCCACCCTGCTGCAAAAGCAAAGCCAATGACAATTGAACCTAGATAACCAGAAGGTCGGTCCTTTATTGTCAATCTTTTTTCCTTCATTAAAACCGCGGGTTTGTACACCCCGATTATGATGAGCCCAATCGCGACCAGTAAAATTGCACCAAGCTGCCGGATCAAGTCCCCGTAATTAATAAATAGTTTACCTAATAAAGAGGTAGAAAATCCTAATGCAATAAATATAATAGAAAAACCAATTAAAAAGAATGCGGTGTGGAGTAGTGCACGTTTTTGTAGAATTCCCTTGCCGTTTTTCAACTCATCAACTGATATTCCTGTTATATAGGATAAAAATGCTGGATAAAGAGGCAAGCAACAAGGTGAGATAAATGATAAAACTCCTGCAGCTAGTGCCAATAACAGATTAACTTCTTCCATTATGATCCTCCATGATTTCAGATTCCTCTCAACTATAGTATATATTTGTGAGGAAATTGTGGAGTTCTTTGTTATCACAAAAAATAAACCTGGTTCTACTAACTAAAGAACCAGGTTTACTAAAAAGTAGTTAAGCTTAAAGCATTTCACGGCATGCAGAAATACATTCTTCTAAATCCTGAACAGCATGTTGCATTTTAGGCTTAGCTCCTGCATCAGCATGTGACAAAGCCTTATTCAAGTGTCCTAATGCACTTTCGCATTCAGTAATACATTGTTGAAGATTTGCGTTATCCATATACATACTCCCTTTCTTCGTTTTATTTTTACACCATTTAACTTTTACTTTAAAGATTTTTTTATTCAGTCACATTATAAATAAAAACTTCTATTTTGACTTCCATGTTCATAGATTCAATTAGAGGTGATACTATGGAAAATAGAAGGAATAAGAGAAGTAATTCAAATCTATTCAAATTTATAGTAGTTTTTATTGTTATTACATTTTCTGTAACATTAATTATTAGTACACCTTCCTTACAAGTAAAAATATTACATTCCCAAAATCTCGAAAGTATTATAAACTCAGAACCCTTTACCAATACATTTTTATACATGTTGGGCGAAGAATTACCTCAACTAGGAAGCTCGAATGATAAATTACAATCTCCGTCACTATCCAGGCTGGCGCTTGAGGCAGTTACTGGAATTAAAAAGGATAACATTATGACATTACTTGAAAATGAAATGCCTGGCCTTAATATAAACAACACGGAGATCTATATAGCAGGAAAAGGGTCCGACTACACAAATCTACCAGAGGAATCACCTCCTCCAGATTTTAATGAACTTCTACAGAATCAATCTGATAATGAGGATAATTTAGCAACATCTGAAGAAGAAAAAAATAATAAGAATGATGAAGAAGCTCGAAATCCCACCGTATACATTTACCACTCTCATAGTTGGGAAGGTTATCTACCATTAATTGATGAAAATGTTAAACCGAGTGATTCGTCTAGTGTTGATAATAGCGAAAATGTTGTGCTTGTTGGAGCCATGCTTACCAAAAAACTTGAAAAATATGGAATTAATACTTTTCATAACACCTCAAACGTTGCAAAGGCATTAAGGAAAAGAGGATGGAATTATCAAAATTCCTACAGTTTGTCGCGTGAATATGTTACGACTGCTGCAACGCAAAACCCAACGCTTGAATACTACATTGATATACACAGGGATTCAGCTAGAAAAGAAAGTACAACCGCTACTATAAGTGGAATTAAATATGCCAGAATATATTTTGTCGTTGGAAAAGAACACCAAAATTATGAAGAAAATCTTGCTTTTGCAAAGATTATCCACGAAGGGCTTGAAAGAAAATATCCCGGGTTAAGTAAGGGAATTTATATAAAGTCAAGATTAGAGGGTAATGGAATCTATAATCAAGATATTTCGAAGAATGCACTGCTAGTTGAAGTAGGCGGAATTGACAATACTAAGAAGGAACTAGAAAGCACAGTTAGTGCATTTGCGGAAGTTTTCAAAGGTGTTTATGAAGGTGTAATAGAAGTTAATGCAACTAGATAAAGAAAGCGAAATTGCCTAGGCAATTTCGCTTTTTTAGTTTTTACTCATCTACTGGCTTCAGTTCACTTCCAGTGACCCATTTATGGTTGGTGACTTTTTCTCCGCCAGTTGTTGGCATGTAATCAACCATGTAAACGGTTGTTTGTTTTGCGGATTCAATGGTTGCTGTAGCACCTTCCATCCCTTTCATATGGGATGCCTGCAAGGTTACTTCTGTACCAGGTTCGATTGGTGCCTCGCCTGCGTCAGCAATTTCCTCATGGATAACCCATTTGTGATTTTCAACTGGTTCACCACCAGTTGTTGGCGTATACGTGACGGAATAGGCTGTTGTGTCATAAGCACCAACGATTGTCGCCTCGGCACCATTCATTCCATTCATATGATCTGTTGTGAGTGTGATTTCATCTCCCACTTCAAATTTAGGATTTTGAGCCACAGCTAAATCTTCAGGAACTTCCCCAGAGCTTGAATGGTTCATCCCTTCATGTGATTCAGACTCCTCCATATTCATTTCTTCACCATTTTCTTCGTGATTCATTTCATTGTTTCCATTACCACATGCTGCTAATGCAAATGAAGTTGCTACTAATAAACTACCTACCCAAACTTTTTTGTTCATCATCATCTTTACCATCTCCTTATTGTTTTTCATAGTTGAAAAATCGGGCATTAATTGCCACTACTACTGTACTTAATGACATGAGAAGGGCACCTATTGCTGGACTCAGTACAATGCCTATTGGGTATAAAATCCCAGCAGCTAACGGGATTGCAACAATATTGTAGCCAGCAGCCCACCATAGATTTTGAATCATTTTGCGGTATGTCGCTTTTGATAAATCGATAATATTGACGACATCTTTCGGGTTACTTTCAACAAGCACTATATCTGCAGTTTCCATAGCAACATCTGTTCCAGCCCCGATTGCGATGCCAAGATCAGCATTTGCTAGAGCTGGTGCATCATTGACTCCATCACCCGTCATTGCCACACGTTTTCCATCCTTCTGAACCTTTTTAACAAAATCAGCTTTTTGATCAGGTAGTACCTCAGCCGTAATAGAATCAAGCTGCAATTGCTTCCCTACCCATTGGGCAACTTTATTACTGTCGCCAGTTAGCATCATTGACTCCACGTTCATTTCTTTTAATTGTGCGATGGCTTCTTTTGAACTGTCTTTAATTTGATCAGCAAGTGCAACAAAGCCTTCAACCTTATTGTCAATTAGTAAAAATGAAACGGTTTTACCTTCCTCACTTAAGGCTTGATATTCTTCCTGGTCAACCTGAATTTGCTCATCTTTTAAATATCCAGGACTCACTACTTTTACATTTTTGCCATCTACCTGTCCCTGAATACCTTTACCTGTCAACGATTCAAATTCATTTGGTTGTGGGAATTCAATGTTTTGATCTTTAGCATACGTAACAATACCTCGTGCAATTGGATGTTCAGATTGCGATTCGAGAGATGCCGTGTATTTGACAACCTCTTCTTCATTTAGACTACCAGTTGATACTACATTGCTCACACCGAATTCACCCATCGTTAATGTACCTGTTTTATCAAAGATAACCGCCTCTATCTTTCTAGCTTCTTCAAAATTAGATCGCTTTCGTATGAGTAATCCACTTTTTGCGGCTAGTGTTGTGGATTTTGCTACCACTAATGGTGCCGCGAGTCCTAGAGCATGGGGACAAGCAATGACCATGACCGTCACAGTTCTTTCTAAGGCATAACTAAACGATGGTCCAACAAAAATCCAAACAAGAAACGTTACTAATCCTGCCGCCATCGCTATATAAAACAACCATTTTGCCATGCGATCGGATAAGTCTTGTGTACGAGAACGTGAATTTTGTGCATCACGTACCATTGTGATTACCTGAGAAAGATAACTATCCTCACCTGTTTTTTCAATGGAAATCGTAAGGGAACCTTCCCCATTAACAGAACCGCCAATAACCTCAGCATCTTTTTCTTTCAAAACAGGCACAGATTCACCAGTAAGCATAGATTCATCAATTTCAGAACGGCCTTTGACTATGATACCATCGGCCGGTATTTTTTCACCAGGTTTTACCAATACCTTATCTCCATTTTTTAATTCAGATACCTCAATCTCCTCTGTCTCATCATTTTCGTTGATACGATGCGCTGTGTTTGGCATTAGTTCAACTAACTTTTCTAGGGATGAAGTGGCACTCATGACTGATTTCATCTCGATCCAATGACCAATCAACATAATATCAATCAGGGTTGCTAATTCCCAGAAAAAATTGCGACCTTCAATGCCGAAAACAGTTAACGAGCTGTATCCATATGCAACGATAATTGCCATCGCAATTAGTGTCATCATTCCAGGTTCCTTTTGTTTTACCTCATCGACCATTCCCTTAAGAAATGGCCAACCACCATAAAAGAAGACAATGGTAGATAAACCAAAAAGAATATATAAATCGCCTGCAAATCGCCAATCGACATTGATGGCATCTTGAATCATCGGTGACAATACTAAAATCGGAACCGTTAAAATCATGGAGATATAAAATCGTTTTTTAAAATCCTCCATCATATGTGCGTGGTGGTCATGATGATCATGTTGGTCATGATGATGATCAGACCCATTATGCTCATGTTCTTCGTGTTGATGATCATGCTCGTGTTTCAAATGCTCACTCATTTTCTATCCCTCCTACATCTCAAAATTGCTTTCCTATACAATTTATACCCTTAAGGGGTATTTTGTAAACCAATTTGTTCTCTTATTTAAAAATGCCCCTACAATTGTAGAAGCATTCATCCGACCCTTAAATTAGATAAAAAGTAAAGGTACCCGCTGCTCGGTATATTTTCATAACCAAGTAAAAGGTACCTTTTTAGTTTATTTAAAAATAGATTAAATATATTACAATTACCAACACAATCCGGTAAATTGCGAATGGTATTAATCCTATTCTTTCGAGGACATTTAAGAAAAACTTAATCGTAATTAGTGCAAATACAAACGCACCGATGAATCCAACAATAAAGAATGGTAGTACATCCATCGTGAAATACTGCCAATTACCCAACAGTGATACACCACTTGCACCAGCCATGATCGGCACTGCCATGATAAACGTAAAGTCAGCAGCAGTCCGGTGATTCATTCCTGTTAAAACACCACCTGAAATCGTTGCACCTGAACGAGAAAATCCTGGCCATAATGAGAAACATTGGATTAGCCCCACTGTTAATGCCTGTCTATACGTAATTTGATCCACCGTTGTAACACGTGGTTCTTTTGGAGAAAACTTATCAGCAAAGATCATTAAGAAGGAACCGATTAACAAGCCCCATAATACTGTTCCTGCAGTAAACAAATGTTCGTCAATATAATCATCAAACAATAAACCTAAAATCCCAGCAGGTATCAATCCAACAATTACCTGTGTAAGTTTCAATCGACCTTGTCCTGGATTCGTTTCCCTTTTTTTATTTCCCAAACCTAACAAATCAATAAATCGATTTCGATAGACAACAACGACTGCCAAAATAGAGCCAAGTTGTATAACGACCTTAAATGTATTTGCCACATCATCTGATCCTAAAATTTCCTTCGACTTTAACCATAAGTCATCCACGAGTACCATGTGACCAGTAGAAGAAACTGGCGCAAACTCTGTAAGGCCTTCTACCAACCCTAGAATTAATGCTTTTAATAATTCAATAATCTCCATCCCGTTTATCTCCTTACTCTATCTTTTTCGTTTTGCTAACCTTCGTAAATATAACAAAATTAATAGTACCACTCCTGTTGCAATAATGATATATGCAACGGTAGAATATAATTCCATATAGTGCAAGATATCCTTCCACGACTCGCCTAAAATTGCCCCAATTGAAACGAGAATAATATTCCATGCAAGTGTTCCGACTGTGGTAAATAGCAAGAACATCCAAAATTTCATGTTTGACATCCCAGCAGGTATTGATATTAAACTACGAATCAATGGGATCATTCTACAGAACAGCACTGTCCAATAACCATACTTATCAAACCAAGCATCCGCTTTATGAATATCCTTTTTTTTAATTCGAATAATGTGGCCCCATCGGTCAATTATTTTCTCCAACCGTTCAACATCGATCATAAGACCAATACCATAAAGAATTATCGCACCTATTATTGAACCAGCAGTTGCAGCTAATACAACTCCGACAACTGTCAATTCAGAAGTTGTCGTCAAAAATCCACCAAACGGTAAAATAATTTCAGAAGGAATCGGTGGAAAGACATTTTCCAATGCCATCATTAAGAATATACCGATGTATCCAAACTGTTCCATAAAGTCAGTTATCCAATTTTCCATGTTTACCTCCATACATTAATGAGTTGTGTCTATTCTTCCTTCACCAAATTTAATTGAACGAATTTCAGATTTTGGAATAGTTAACTTACCTAAAATCCTTGATTTATCCTACTTTTGAGTATAGATTTAACTACCCGACAATGCGCAACTTATATTTTCTATTAAAATTTAACACTATTAATTTATATCATATTAGTCAATGAATTATAATTGAATTCATTCTTTTTTACTATTCCATTCACAATTCATATATATTTTTCCGTTTTTATATTCTGCAGTAATTTCTCCGTTCATTTTCAACATGAGACTTTTGGTAATCGCTAACCCTAGTCCTGTTCCGTTACTTGATCTTGCTTTGTCAGATGTATAAAATCGGTTAAATAACAAATCTAAGTCATGCTCATTAATATCATTTGTGGTGTTGCTTATAGATAAGATAACTGATGAAACGTTTTTCACTAGGTCAATAGATACATTTTCATTGGAATGTTTTACGGCGTTATTTATGAGATTTTCCATCACTCTTTTAACTGCTGATTCATCAGCAATAATCATAACCGCTTCATTTGGAAGGTTAATAATTGGTTCAAGACCAACAGCTGTAAAATGATCATAAAATTCCATTACTACCTCGGTAACAACTGTATTCAAGTTGACTAGCTCAAGGTTCAAATAGTGGTCCGTCGAATCTATTACTGACAGTTCAAAGAAGTCATTTAAAAGTACCTGTAGCCGTTTGGTTCGACTTTCTATGACATTTAGGTATTCGGTCTTTTCAATCGAAGTTACATCATCAGCATCGAGTAACTGAATATAACCCAAAATTGACGTTAATGGCGTTCGAATATCATGAGATATGTTCGCTACAGCTTGTTTCAATTCAAGTTCCGTTCGTCTTTTTTCTGCATTTACTCGCACAATTAAATCAATTTGGCGATTAATACTTTCTGCCAGATTTTCGATATCTTTATCTAGATGCTCGATACTCATTTTCTTTTCTTTTCTATGGAAATTATAGTCATTTAGTTGTTTCGTTATGCTTTTTATTTCTTTCTTTACAAGATAATACCTGGTGAGAATGATAATGGCTAGTATGATTAAAATAATTATGATAAAACTCATTCTCACCCACCCCTAACAGTTATTACTTTATTTCTTTTTTTCGAAATACGAAATTACCAAGTATCCCAAAACCAATGAAAGTTATTACAGGAACTACAATGTGTTTAGCAGTTATATCAAACTGACTTATTTCCCCAAATAGTTTAAAAACAGAATAGTTGAAAATGGGTTTGAATAGCTCTACTGTAGCTATCATATTTAGAAAGGAATCGATGAGCAGAAAAAGTAATAATAAAAATCCAATGGTTTTACCACTATCAGTAAATACTATAGCAAAAAAAGACATAATAGATGCGAATGCTACAGTATAAAGGATTAACAACCCAATCGTTTGAACAAAATAGCTGATTCCTGTCTCTTGTGGAAATTGACCAAACCCCAAAAATATGGTTCCAATTCCAGTTGAGATTATAGGAAATAATAGTGAAATAATGATCGATCCCATGGAAAAGACTGAAAGCTTGGACCAATAAATTTTCCCTCGACTATTACCAGTGGCTGTCATACTTTTCATTGTTCCCGTGGAATATTCACTCGAAATAAAAAATCCAGCTAGTATACACGGTACTAACATTGTAATGTCACCATTTACTACTAAAGCACCAAAAAATATTTCTACCCCACTATTAAAATTCAGATCATGATCAATGTATTCGATAACTGGCCAACATATAGCCGCTAAACCTAATAAACATAACAATGTCCAAAAAGAACGGTTTCTCTGCAACTTGTATAATTCTGTTCTTAGCAAATTATTCATGCTTTGGACCTCCGATCAGCTTCGTAAAATAACCTTCTAAATCCTCACTCATCGGCATAAACTGTTCGATTGTTAACCCGTTTGTTGTTAATAGTGCAGAAACTATTCCTGGTTTATCGAGATAATGGAATAATTTGATCGATCCATCAGGCATCACTTCAAAGTCAGTCGTAGCAAGTTCGTCTTCTATTACTGCTGCACCTTTGTTCACGTCATCCACTTTGATATGCAAGTACTGCTGACATTTTTCATTTAAATCTTTTGCAGTTATTTCTTCTAACAAGACTCCTTTATGAATAATACCATAGTGTGTAGCTAGTAAATGAAGCTCACTTAAAATATGGCTTGAGATCAAGATAGTAATACCATATTCGCGATTTAGTTTTAGTAACAGCTCCCTAATTTCCACAACTCCCATTGGATCAAGTCCATTCGTTGGCTCATCAAGAATTAAAAATTCTGGATCGCCAAGTAATGCTATAGCAATCCCGAGTCGTTGCTTCATTCCTAGCGAAAAATTTTTCGTCTTCTTCTTTCGCGTGTCTTCTAATCCGACAAGTTTCAATGGTTTTTGAATGCTATCCTTCCCAGGAATTCCTTTCAATAACCTATGCGCTTCCAAGTTTTCACTAGCTGTCATATTGGGATATAAAGCTGGCCCCTCTATTATTGCCCCTATTCGTTTCCTTGCCTGCACGAGCTCACTATTGCTGGTTTCGCCAAACAATTCAATCGAGCCATTGGTAGGAAATGCAAGTCCAGTAATCAATTTGATTAAGGTAGACTTCCCAGCGCCATTTTGACCGATAAAACCATAAATAGAACCTTTTCGGATAGATAGATTTACTTTTTCTAAAGCACGTTGACTTTTATAATTCTTCGTCAAACTATCTGTCCTTAGAATGTAATTATCCATTGTTTCATCTTCCTTTCTTATGTGTTCCATTTCATGATAAAAGTCAAAACATAAGAAAGGCTTAAGATAATTCTTAAGAAAATCTTAAGTTTTAAGTCGGTATCCCATCCCCCAAATTGTTTCAATGTATTCCTCAACGGGATTAGCTTTGGAAAGCTTATGACGCAAGTTACTCATATGGACATTTACCGTATTATCATCTCCATGAAATGTATCGTCCCAAACACTTTCATATAAATTTGCCTTCGTAAAAACCTTCTTAGGAGATGCTAGAAGTGTAACTAACATGGTATATTCACGAGATGTAAGTGAAATTTCTTTCTTGTTTACTCGTACAGTCTTAGCTTCCAAATCTATAAAAATGTCTTTATGTGTAAGTTCCTTTTTTATTAATGGTTCTTTTTGACGACTATAGCGTCGCAAATGTGCGTCAATTCTTGCAGATACCTCCTCAATATCAAAAGGCTTTGTTATGTAATCATCTGCTCCTGTGCGTAACATGTTGATTTTAGATTTTTGATCTAATTTTGCAGAAATAATAATTACTGGCATAGATTTCCGTTCTATCAATTCCTTAAGTACTTCTTCACCAGTCATTCCTGATAGCATTAGGTCAAGCAAGACCATATCCCATTCTTGATTGTTCAAATAAATCATTGCTTCCGTACCAGAGTATGCAGGCTGCGGATTGTATCCGTTTTTCCTAATAATATTACATAATAATTGATTTATATCATTATCATCTTCCACAACTAAAATGTTTATCGCATGATTCATTACCATCGACACCTTTAATTTTTCTTGATTTGAATTTTATCATAAATATGAAGCGCCTAACATTACAGATTAGAATGTTAGGCGCAGTATAGTTAAACAACTCTATTTATTTTATCTATTACTAGTGAAATTTGTTCACGATTCACATCAAAATGTGTAGTAAACCTTACTGTAGTTGGACCAAATGCTACCGCTAGTATTTTTTCTTCCTTGATTCTGTCCAAAAACTCACTAGACGTAAGTCCAACACCTTCCGTATTAACTAACACAATATTTGTATCCACGTTATTTTCAATATAAAGCCCTTTTACTTCTTGCAAGCCTGAAGCTAACATTTTCGCATTTTCATGGTCTTCCGCCAACCGGTCGACCATTTTATTGAGTGCTACGATTCCGGGTGCTGCTAATATACCAGCCTGCCGTAAGCCGCCACCCAATCGTTTACGCCATTTTCTTGCCCGTTTTATAAAGCTTGAAGACCCAGCGATTATAGAGCCAACTGGCGCCCCTAAGCCTTTCGAAAGGCAAAATTGTACTGTATCTGTATAACTAGCAAATTCTTTTATATCCGTTCCTGTAGCTACTGCAGCATTAAATAACCTTGCCCCGTCTAAATGAACCGAAACGTTGTTTTCTTTCGCTATTTCAAAAATTTCTTTCATATTATCTAGCGGTACAACTGCACCACCTGCACGGTTGTGTGTATTTTCAAGACAAATAAGCCCTGTTTCAGGCATGTGAATGTCATCTTCTCGAATTGAAGCTTTTACGAGCTCCGGATCCATTACACCATGTTTTCCTTTTATTGTTCTTGGTTGAACACCCGCAAAAGCGGATATGGATGCACCTTCATAGTAAAAAATATGTGATTCTGCTTCTAAAATAATTTCTTGGCCTGGTTGACAATGAGCTAACACTGCAATTTGGTTCCCCTGTGTGCCACTCGGCACGAACATGGCTGCTTCTTTTCCTAGTTTTCTAGCAGCTAATTCTTCTAATTCATGTAGTGTTGGATCCTCGTTGTAGACATCATCACCAACCTCTGCATCAAATGCAGCCTGTCTCATCTCAAGTGTTGGTTTTGTAACTGTATCACTTCGTAAGTCGATCATCGTTATTTCCCCCTAATGTATCTTTTTGGGCTTTCATATTTATCCACCTACTGCATTAATATATCCGATTATATCATACGTTGCTTAGCCATATTATCATACTAAAAAACAATTCAACTCAATGAAAATTCGTTTTGATTTCCTCAACAAACGCCTTTCATACAATATACCTAAAGATAATTAATATATAAGCAAAAAAAGACCTACCAATGGCACGTCTTCTAATTATGTACACGCTAATCTATTTATCTATCGATTGATTGTCATATTCGTTAATGAATGTCCTAACGTCTTCCAATGTTAACCCTATTTTTTTCGCCATTATCACAAGTTTAACCCATTCTTCATCAAGTTGATTTTCCAGTGATTCCTTCATCGAACTCTTGATAAATATCAACTCCTTTTTATTAGTAAATTACAATGCAAAAGTTACCCGTTATCTCTAGTAGAGATGATTCCAAATAGTATTAGTTCCACTATTTCATTTGCGAGGCTTTCTGGCTTTTTTAACCCCGGAAATAATTGAGATACAGTGAGACGTTCCATTATTCCTACTAAACTCTCCGCAACAATACGTAAATTTACGTCAGATTGAAAATACCCAGCTTGCATTTCTTTAGTAAGGTTATCTGTTATTTGAATCGATAATTCTTTTTTCATTGCTTCTGCCTCTGGTGCAATAAAAAATCCAATCGTCGTTATATGTTGATTCTCAGCAAAAAAAGTAAAAATAGCCGTTAGGCGTAGTTTAATTTTTTCCGGTAAGGATTTTAATTCGATCCCATTCTCTAGACGGCTTTTTTCAACAAAATGAAATAATTTTGCTTGAAAAGAATTGATTAACTCCTGGAAAATTTCTTGTTTGCTTTGAAAATATAGGTAAAATGTCGGCTGTGTTAACGCAGCTTTTTTTACAATCGTACTTATTTTTGTTTCATGATATCCTTTATTGGCGAATTCTTCAGCAGCAATCTTCAGTAATAATGCTCTACTCTGTTCTCCATTCGCACCTTTTTTTCTACCCCTTTTTCCCATAAAAAAGACAGCTCCAACTTCATAGTTAATTATATTACTCGTGAGTATTATCTATTACACTATACAATAAGTCAAGATGAATTAATGCAAAAATAAAAAAACGAACCACCTAGTTAGGTAAGTTCGTTTTCATCTTTACTTAAAGGGGACTATTCCTGAAAGCACATAATGATATAATAATTTTTCCGTGTTATCCAACGATGTTTCATGTGTCCGTTCAAATGCATGGGATGAATCAATTCCTGGACCAATAAGTCCGTGAATAATGTCATGTCCAGAACCTATTGCCGCAGAAGCATCTGAGCCGTAAAATGGATAAATATCTAATTTGTAGCCGATGTCATTTGACTTTGCTAAATTCACAAGATGATTGCGTAATCCGTAATGATACGGTCCACTTGAATCTTTCGCACAAATTGAAACTGTATATTCATCAGTTGATTGACCATCACCCATTGCACCCATATCCACCGCTAAATATTCAATAGTCTCAGGTGTGATATTGGAATTCCCACCATAGCCAATTTCCTCATTGTTCGAAATAAGAAAATGGGTTGTATGTGGAAGTGTGATATTTTCTTCTTTAACGCGTTTTATTAGTTGTAGCAAAATTGCAACGCTTGCCTTATCGTCCAAATGACGAGATTTAATGAAACCATTATCTGTTAATTCCACTCGCGGATCGAATGAAACAAAGTCTCCTACCTCGATTCCTAATTCTCGAATCTCAGCCTCATTTTCGACCTTAGCATCAATTCGGACCTCCATATTTTCCTGATTCCGCTTAGCATCACCAGAATCCTTATAAACATGAACCGAAGTTTGGTGCATCAATATTGTTCCTGTAAATACTTTTCCACTAGAGGTATGGATTTCACAGTACTCACCTTCAATGGAGTTGTAACGAAAACCCCCGATTAAGTCTAGGCGAAGACGGCCGTTATCCTTTACCTCTTTTACCATTGCGCCAAGTGTGTCTACGTGTGCAGTTAGCATACGCTGTTCATCGTTGTTTTTTCCAGGTAAGGTGGCGATTAATCCCCCCTTACGATTCCGCTTTGTTTCTACCTGTAATTCTTTTAAATAGTTTTCCACAAATTGAATGACTTTTCCCGTATTACCAGACGGACTTGGAATCGATACCAATTGCTTAATCAAATTTTTCGTTTCAGTTACATTTGGATATGTAGTCAAAATAGTTACTCCTTTCGAAATTCGAATAATTATATTCTATCGTTAATAGAGGTGAAGTTACAGTGAAAGATGTTAAACGATTTTTTCGATAGGAAAATAGAGCAAAAACTTTTCTATTGCTTCTTCAAAATTCTTTTTAACCTCTTTTTCTTTAAAAATAACTTTCTCTTCTTCAAACAGTGTTCGACCAAAGCGAAATAATCCCTCTTGTTCGTTATGATAAACTTTTTCTAATGTTTCTTTGGCTGGAAAAATAGCTTTACCAATTGGATAGGGGGTATGAAAAGAAAAATGAACACCCTCTATATCCTTACTTTTTACCGAAAGATAGAAAAGAGAATAATAATCATTTATTTGATTAAAGGAGCACGTTTCACATTTTATGATTTCCTTTTCATACATATCGAAAAAATCCCATTTTCCCATGTAATCAAATTCTCTAAGTTCACACCACAAATGATAGTGGTCATGACAAAATTGGAGATTGAAACGTTTATTTGGTGCGGGAGGGCGATAAAACGATATCTGTGTGTGTGGAGAACGTTGAAGTAGTTTTAGTGCGGTGTTTTTCAATTCATAGAAACGTTCTTTCTTAGAAATATATTGATCCGTTTTAAGTCTTGCGTTATGTGCTTTAGATTGGTACTCTTTTGCCCATCTACTGACCCATACTGTCCAAAAAGCTAGTTGGAGAGTAGCACCCAACTCACTGCTAACATTAAACCAGTTACTCAGGGTTTCTTTCCACTCTTTCTCATAGAATTTTTGCTGAACGACCAGATTTTTGCGCTTCGTTTCAAGCGCCTTCTTCGTCGCTTCTTTACGTCTTTTTTGAATTTCGCACGTATGTTCATGACGCCAAGATTCAATTGTATCTAGAGAAATCTTGTAAAGTTCATAAGCGTCATACATCGGGTATTCCATTGTTTTTCCCCATTTTTGAAAGGATTGATAATGATCAACAATAAGTTTCCCCTGATTGGTCCACCTTTTTCTTTCGGTAGGATTGATATTTAGAAGTTCTTGTACTTTCGTCGGGTGAAGGGCTAATCGATAGGAATAGTCTTTGTACATTTTTCTTATTAAATCGTTTGAATCTTGAGAGAGAAATCTCAAGACAAGGTCTGTTTTTTTGTGGTTGCGAATTTCTTTTTCATCGAGGTTAAGAATATAGCCGAGTTCATCTTTTGTTAAGCGTGTAACATCTTCTTTCATATTGATTACTTCCATAAATTCACCCTCTTAAATGCAAATTTTTTATTTAATATACCAGGAACAAATGTTCGTGTCAAGATGAAAAATATAATGTTTTGTACTAACGTTGTGTCAGGAAATACTTTATTCAATTTTTATATTGACAAACCTTTAAATACGGTGTAATATTCATGTCAATAAATACTGACAAGTCAGAAGAGGTGAACATGTTAAATGAAACAAAAAGATGTGTTGATTCTAAGTGAATATGAACAATTAAAGTCATTGAGTGATCCGCTTCGCGTACAAATTCTTTCCTTACTTATCGAGGAAACCCGTTCTGGTCAGGGGTTATCTCAAATCATGGACATTTCTAGATCAAAAATTCATTACCATCTTCAAGATTTAGAAAAGAATGGTTTGATCAAAATGGTGGAGGAAAATAAGAAAAGAAATATGACACAAAAGCTTTATCAAGCTGTTGCAAAAAGTTTCATTCCATCAACGGAATTACTTCCATATCATGAAGAATACGGGGAAAGTCGTAGGTTGTTAACGGTGTCTACCCTCGATCGTGCAAAAAGCCGTGCATTAGCAGCACCTGACGATAGCTTTTTAACAGAATCAGAGAATCCAAAAGAATGGTCTAGAATAGCTACTCAGACAGAATTCAGAACAACAAAAAAGCAATTTAAAGAATGGGTTACAAAATACCATAATCTTTTAGAAGAGTTACATTCTATAAGTGATCCTAACTTGCAGGATGCGGAATGGTTTTATCTTGCAACAGTTGGTTTCCAAATAGATGAACCGTATTTTAAGGATCAAGAAGACGATGAGTAATGTAGCGGTCAAAAGTCCGCTGCCTAAATCCACATCTATCTTTAAACAAAAAGCCTTTTTATTACTTTGGATTGGAACGTTGCTCTCTGGACTTGGGATTGGTATGTTCTACTTTGCTGAAGCGTGGTATGTTGTTCAAGTGCTTAATTTAGAGGCGTCTTTGGGCATCATTTATATAGCTGGCACCGTTCCACGAATTGTATTTATGCTTATTGGAGGAGTGCTGGCTGATAATATTAGTCAATCCAAGATCATGTTCTTTTCCGATTTATCAAAAGCAATTTTAATTGGTGGTTTAGGGCTACTATTATTATTTACTGGAGAAATACAGTTAATTACGTTAATAATTCTAGCCCTGCTCGTTGGGATATTGGATGCTTTTTTCTGGCCAGCATCTAGCTCAATCATTCCATCAATTGTTCCGAAATCATCATTAACCAGCGCAAATTCTATTATACAAACCACCAATCAAACCACCTCCATTTTTGGTCCAATGGTTGCAGGGTTTATCATCGTTGGATTAAGCTACACTGAAATATTTGCGATAATTGCGTTGTTACTCTTACTTGGAGGCGCTTTTGTAGTAGCTATAAAAGTGAATAAGGTGACGAGAGAAAAAGAGGAAAGCAAGAAAAAACTTTTCACAAGCTTAAAACTAGGTATTTTTTATGTAAGAAAAGAACCGGTACTAATGGCTTTTATTTTGAAGACGTTATTTCTAAATCTATTCTTCACCGGACCATTAATTGTTGGGTTACCTATATTTGTGAAAAACGTATTGCACGGAGAAACATTAGATTATAGCTATATGGAAGCTTTCCTGGCGGGTGGTATGTTTGTTGGATCGCTTACGCTCGGTATAATGAACCTTAGAAGAAAAAGAGGTGTCATTAGCTTAACCGCACAGCTATTTATGGCTATTTGTTTTTTATTGTTAAGTTTCACCTTTGAAATGTGGCAAAGCATCATCGTTATTATTTTTCTAGGTTTATCGATGACGGTCTCAAATATTTGTGCCGTATCTGTCATTCAAAATGAAGCGAATCCTGAAATGATTGGTCGTGTAATGAGTATTCAAACTGTTTCTTCGATGGGCTTGACACCTATTTCATTCGGTCTAACTTCTCTTTGTTTATCACTTGGAGTCGGTATACAATTTGTCATTATGTTTGGTGCATTATTTTTACTTCTGTTTACACTACTAATCTTTTATAAAATACCAACCCTGCGTAACGTTGACTAAATTTTAGCAAACCTAGTTTTTCACTAGGTTCAGAAAAGAATAGACTCCGACGATCTTTTTGGAGGAAACTGCTAGGTAGCGGACTCAGAATCCGCTATTTCCACTTTTAGGGTATATTTTATGGATTGAGCGGACACAGGATACCTTATTTTGGTAAAAACATGATGAAATAACTACCTTTCGACTGTATAAGGCATCCTATGTCCGCTAACAGTTGAATTCAAGCTATTTTTACACAAATAAGGGCCATGGTGTCCGCTCAACTTGTTTCGATCTCTCTAAAGATGCTTTCCCCCGAGAAATCTGTATAATAAAATCAACCCACAAAAATAAATCCTCTTATTAAGTCTTGCATTTCATCTCGCGAAATTGTTCGAAAATCTACCAATACGTTATCCTCTTTAACTCTCGTAATAATTGCTGGATTATTTTTTCGTAGTGCTTCCACTAACTCATTAGTAGTTGAATTATTATGCGAAATTGCTGCTACTATCGTTGGAAGCTTAACATCTGGCATCGTGCCTCCACCAATTTGTGATGTATCTTCCAGCAATTTAACTTGGTATAAGGAACAAGCTTGTTCTACTTCAATTTTAAACGATTCAGCTTGGTCCTTAATCTCATCTATAGATTTACTAATGTCTCGGACTGTTGGCAATTCTTGGACTGCTTTATCAGCAACATATGCCTTTAAGGTTTGTTCCAGGGCAGCAAAAGTCATCTTATCTACTCGTAAAACTCTAGCTAATTGATGCTTTTTAAGCTTTTGAATCAATTCTTTTTTCCCGGCAATAATCCCAGCCTGAGGACCGCCTAATAGTTTGTCTCCACTAAACGAAACAAGATCAATACCAGCGTCTAGTACTTCCCGTACTACGGGTTCATCGCCAATTCCCATCTGTTTAAAATCATATAATGAGCCGCTTCCCAAATCTTCATAAAAAATAAGGTCTGGGTGCTGACGCTTAAGTTTGATTAGATTATCGGTGTCAACCGATTCGGTAAATCCGACTGTTTTGAAATTACTAGTATGAACCTTTAAAATCATCGCTGTTTCTTCACTAATTGCATCCTCATAATCGTAGAGGTGTGTTTTATTGGTCGTACCAACTTCAACCAATCGTGCCCCGCTTTCCTCCATAATGGAAGAAATCCGGAATGATCCGCCAATTTCAACTAATTGGCCACGAGAAACAATTACCTCTTTCTCTTTTGCGAGTGCGCGGAGAATCAGAAATACAGCGGCTGCATTATTATTTACAACCATTGCAGCTTCAGCACCCGTAACTTTTTTTAACAAATCTTCAATTATGTCATGACGTGATCCACGTTTACCTCTCGATAAATCATACTCCAAATTGGAATAACCAGCAGCGACAGCATGTACATGATTGATGGCGTTATCACTTAGTCTGGCCCTTCCTAAATTTGTATGCAATACAGTGCCAGTACCGTTAATCACGTTGGTTAACCGAGCTCTGACAAAATCGTTTATCCTTACTTCCGCTTTGTCCAAAATCAGTTGTAGAAAGTGATCTGATGTGCATTGATCAGTTGGAATTTGTTTTTCTATTATTTGTTGTCGGACAAGTTCGGTTGACTGCTGAATAATTTCTTTCAATTGTTCGGTTGAAAGATTTGCTACACGAGCTAATGTTCTATACCGCTCTGTCTTTTGCACTTCGTGGATAGCTGGTATCATGCGTAGGAATTCCTTCATTTTTTCGTCCTCCATAAGCGAACGTCATCTTTCCGAGTAGTTAGGTGAAAAGCATCCAATAACTCTAAAAAGGGAATTAAGTATTTTCTAGATAATCCTAGTGTTTCCTTTGCATCCGTGAGCTTAAACGATTCGTTCGTTTCTGTTTCCAATTTGTTTACAGCATCCTGAAACGGAATATGATGGATAACCAAGTCATCTGTTAGTTGGTATGCCTGTTCAGCATGAATGAGATAAGCTTTTAACTCATGTGCAATTTCTTGTGACAGACCTGATTCATCAGCATATTCTGACCACTTTTTTGGTGTAATTCCATCCCGTTTCAATGCGGCAATTTGTTGGTTCATCCTGTTTTCCCATTCCCTTGGTAAATGTGGATGAAAAGAAGATAATGCCATAAACGGACCAGATTTTTTAAGCATCTCTTTGTCTATAAAAGTGTTGATACAAAAATCAATCAACGATTTTGGGTATCGCTGGCTAATCGTTTGAAGAAGTTCAGCCTTATCCATGCCAAGTCGCATTGGAAACGTTTCGTGGTAGATTGTTAACTCACTAGTAATTTGGTCCTTTACTTTACTGAATACCTTAGCTAACACAAATTTGTTGCTAGAAGTTTTCATAATACTGTCATTTTCTATTCCAGATTCAAGCAGTGAATTCATTTCACTCTCATCGACCGAGGTCAATTTAATCAGTTGGCTCTTGTCTAAAAGCTTATGTTCGGTCAAAACATTCTGTATCAAATCTTCAGGAGTACCTTCCTTCTTTTTCTGTAAAGCCTTTATCGTATTTTCGCCAAAACGATACTTTCCACCGTTCGGCTCAATAATCCAACCACCACCAAGTGTTTCTACCGGTGTCGGTCGTCTAATAATAAATCGGTCATCACGTCTGATGACCACATCCTCCTCTAGTCTAATTTGACAAAGAACTTCTTCCCCGCCGTCTTTCACTTCATTACGGTCAAAAAATATAATAGTGCCAGTCACTTCAGAGGTTCCTACATAAATTCGTACAGGTGCACGTTGTTTAAGTGGTGCCGCTAAATTCTCCACAAATTTTAACGATACGTCTATAGTATTGGAGCGTAAAAAGTGGTCAGAATCAACTAGTACATCCCCACGCTTGATGTCTTCTTTGTTCACTCCGCTCAGATTAACAGCTGTTCGTTGTCCAGCTCTAGCTTGATGAACCGCTTCGTGATGCACTTGGAGCTGTCGTGCTTTGGATTTAAGACCTTTAGGCAGAATGGTAAGTTGATCGCCTTTATGTATAATACCTTCGTAAATCGTACCTCTTACTATTGTTCCTTGGCCCTGTACAGTGAAAACTTGATCAATTGGTAGTCGAAACGCTCCTTCTTCATTACGATTTTTAACAGATTTTAGTTGCGCAACTATCGTCTCCTTTAGCTGGTCAATTCCTTTACCAGATATACTGTCAACATACATAAAAGGGGAGTGTTGAAATGTAGTTCCGTTTAATTCTTCCTTTATATCTTCTTCTACAAGCTCAATTAATTCCGTCTCTACTTGATCGATTTTCGACATGACGATAATGCAATGCTCAATACCAAGAAATGCCAGAATCTCTAAATGTTCTCTTGTTTGTGGCATAACTCCCTCATCTGCTGCGATTACCATTACGACAAGATCGATCCCCGCAACTCCTGCAATCATCTGCCTAATAAACCGTTCGTGGCCAGGAACATCCACAATAGAAACGTGTGTATCATCTTCCATATTTAAAGGAGCAAATCCTAGTTCAATTGATATATTCCGTTCCTTTTCAGCTTTTAAACGATCAGTGTCTACGTTAGTAAGCGCCTTTGTCAACGTGGTTTTGCCGTGATCAATGTGACCTGCCATTCCAATCGTATAGTATGAGGTATCCATTTCTAATCCTACTTTCTTTACCACTTAAATTCATTTATTTTAACTATTACTTTAATCGCCAATGGCTTCCCATTCAAGTTTAGCGTTCTGCATTGTATATTTTTTAGTTGGGTGATACTATTTAAAGCAGTATTCTTGCTAACAAAAATGAATGTTGTATATACTCAAGTAAGTGTATATAAAATGGGGTTGGATGGGTGACTGGTGTCCCCCTGAGTCTTCAAAACTCTGAGGGAGGCGCGTGCCGTCTTCGGTGGGTTCGATTCCCACACAGTCCCGCCAAAATTTTTCCATTAAGGAATGAGAATGATTGAAGGTTTTACTCGTAACACCTAATTTTCATCAACCACGAGGAAATACAGTCACTGTACAACGAATTGCAAACGGACTTAAAAAATTTGGGGTTCAAACAGAAATTATCTCTGTAACAAATGATTCTTCCTTAACCACGCTGCCACAAGCAGATCTTGTACATGGCTTCCATGCATATAAATTTTATACATTCATGGAAAATCTTGCTGACAGACCAAAAAAATTTGTCATCACGATCACCGGAACCGATTTGAATCACGATTTATTTGATGAAAATCATCGGGAAAACGTGTTACGTTGTTTACAGGAGGCGAAAGCAATCCATGTATTTGACCAGGAAGCGAAGCGTGTACTTCAAACTGAAGATCCTAATTTAGGTTCAAAAATTTCAATCATCCACCAGGGTGCAAGCAATTTTTCCGAAAGTGACTTACAATTACCTAGGGAAGAAAATACCTTTTTATTTGTTTTACCAGCTGGTATTAGAAAGGTGAAAAATATTCCTTTTGCGATTGAAATGCTGGACAAGCTACATGACAAATTCCCTTCCCTCAGGCTTTGGTTAGTTGGTCCTGTTATTGAGGAAGAAGAAGGAGAAGTTGTAAAAAAGCTTGTTGCCAAGAATAAAGATTGGGTTACATATATTGGTCAGCTGGAGCATGCACAAATGAGTACGATATATAAACAAGCGGATGCGATCTTGAATACATCACACACCGAAGGGCAACCAGCTGCTATAATAGAAGGAATGGGATATGGTTTAGCCGTTCTTGTTTCCAACAATCTCGGAAACCGTAACATCGTTACACACGGGAAAACCGGTATGATATACGATACACCAAGTCAATTTGTTGAATATGCCGAACAAATCATACGTAAGGTTGAATGGCGAAAGCAAATTGGCCAGTCTGCAAAGCAGTATATTTCTGAAAAACATTCCAGTGAATATGAAGCAAAACAACTATTCACGATTTATAACACCATTTTGGATAACAAGGAGTGATAAGCATGTCAAAAAAAGAAGAAATCATTAAATTAACTTCTTTATCAACAAAAGGTGGTTGAGGATGCAAAATTGGTCCTGAAGACCTGTCGCAGGTTCTGCGGCATATACCTAAATCTGAACCCGATCCAAACCTGCTCGTCGGATTAGATACATCGGATGATGCAGGTGTTTATAAGATAAACGATGAGACTGCCTTAGTTCAAACATTGGATTTTTTCACTCCGATTGTCGATGATCCATACATGTTTGGACAAATTGGAGCAGCCAATTCACTTAGCGATGTGTATGCAATGGGAGGAAAACCAATTACCGTTATGAATATTGTTGGTTTTCCAATCAATAAACTAGATAAAAGCATTCTAGCTCAAATTCTAGCTGGCGCTGCTGATAAAGTCAGAGAGTCTGGAGCAGCTTTAGTTGGGGGACATTCCATCGACGATGATGAACCGAAATTTGGCTTATCCGTAACAGGAACCATCCATCCAGAACGCATTCGAGCAAATGTAGGCGCTAAACCTGGTGATCGCCTTATCCTGACTAAACCGATTGGTGTCGGGATTTTAACAACAGCGATTAAGAAAGACCTGTTAGCACAAGATAAACTCGACAATGTAATGAAGGTGATGGCAACGTTAAACAAGTACGCTGCAGAGGCAATGGAAAATTACACAGTAAATGCTTGTACCGATGTGACTGGTTTTGGATTACTTGGTCATACACTTGAAATTGCAGAAGGTAGCGACGTTGGTATTACGATTAATAGTAAAGACGTCCCTGTTTTACCTGGAACAAGAGAACTTGCCGAAAAGGATGTTATTCCAGGTGGAACGAAAAAGAACCATAAATGGATAGCTGACCGAATTGATTACACGAATATCAATGAAATCGATCAGTTCATTCTCTGTGATGCGGTTACTTCGGGTGGATTGCTTATTTCAGTTCCTGAAGCAGAAGTTTCCTCCTTACAAGCCGATTTACAGAAAAAGAATGTTGAATCTGCTGTAATAGGAGAAGTTACACGTGAGAATGCTGGACGAATTAATGTAATCTAATGAAAACAGGACTCTCCTTGAGTCCTTGTTTTACCCTAAATGGGTTACTATTTGTAACTTTAAAATGGTAAACAACAACTATATGAGGTGAATAAATTGAATAAATGGCTTATTACAATTTTTGCTATAGGTATTATCCTAATTTTATCAGCATGCGGAGACACAAACGAAGAATCAGGTTCAAGTGATGAAGAGTCGGACAAGTTCACAATTGGGGTAATTCCTGCTCAAACAGAAGGATCAATGGATAATGCGATGAAAAAACTACAAAAGCTTTTAAATGAAAAACTAGAACGTGAAGTTTCAGTAGAGGTTTATCCTGATTACAATGGTGTGGTTGAAGCAATGAACTACGACAAAATTGATATGGCTTACTTCGGTCCGTTAACGTATGTCGTAGCGCATGAAAAGAGTGGTGCTAAAGCTATTATTACACAACTAATTAATGGCGAACCGTTTTACCATTCCTATATCATTACACATGCGGATAATCCATGGAATTCATTAGAAGAACTATTAGCAAATCCTAGTGAAATCGACTTTGCTTTTGGTGATCCAAGTTCTACTTCCGGCTCGCTAATTCCTGGAATCGAACTGGAAGAGCGTGGTGTATATAAAAACGAAAATGAATACAAATTTAATGCGGTACGTTTCACCGGCTCACATGACGCAACTGCGTTAGCCGTTCAAAACAAGCAGGTTGATGCTGGAGCGATTGATAGTGCTATCTATAACCAACTAGTTGATTCAGGTAAAATAGATGGAGAACAGCTGAAGGTTATCTGGAAATCAGATAAATTATTCCAATACCCTTGGGCCGTTCATAAAAATACTGACAAAGAAACAATTGAAAAACTACAAAAAGCTTTCTTAGCGATTGAAGATAAAGAAATTCTAGATGCATTTGGCGCTACAGGATTTACGAAAGCATCTAATGAAGATTATGAATTCATCAGAAAAGCAGCAATCAAACAAGGAATTATTGAAGAATAGAGCTGATATCCGTGTGGTTTAAACGCAGAAGTTTCATTACAATCATTCTGTTAGCAATCTTTATATACATTAGCATGCGTTTAACAGAATTTGACCTATCAAAATTTAAAGATTTTCGCAATATGATTGATTTTTTATCACAATGGTTTCCAATGGACACCTCTAATTTATCTGGAATGTTAGAGGATAGTGTTCTAACACTTGCTATGGCTTTCCTAGGGAGTCTATTCGGTCTAATTATTGCGTTACCGATTAGTTTTATAGCAGCTTGGAATACAGCTCCGTCTAAAATTTTGTATCACATAACGAGATTTGTTTTGAGCTTTGTGCGTTCCATACCTGAAATTGTTTTTGGGTTAATTCTATTGACTACGCTTGGATTAGGACCATTTCCAGCAGTCCTTGCCATGATGCTCCATAATATCGGGGTACTTGGTAAATTGATTGCGGAATTAGTGGAGGCTTCAGATCCCGGACCACAAGAAGCGATGAAAGCAGTTGGGGCAAGAAATTGGTTTGCTAACCTATTTAGTATTATTCCACAAATTTGGCCGGTTGTATTATCAAATTATTTTTACCGATTTGAAGTAGCCATTCGTACTTCCCTTATACTAGGTTTTATCGGTGGTGGTGGAATAGGTCAGCGTCTTTTCAATGATTTTAAAACGTTCCAGTATTCAGCTGTAGCCCTAGATGTTTTACTAATTATGATTCTCGTTATTATGGTTGATCTATTTGGTAGCTATGTACGAAAAAGGGTTATTTAAGGAGGGTGTTTCCATGCTAGAATTACGAAATTTAACTATTCGATATCCAGGAACGGAGCAAGATGCACTCTCCAATATAAATTTGACCTTCAACCAAGGTGAGTTTGTTTGTATATTAGGTAAAAGTGGTGCAGGAAAGTCAACGTTAGTAAGATGTATTAATGGACTACAAAAACCAACTGATGGCGATATAATATGGGACGGACAGTCTTTATCAAAAATGAATGACACACAGCTAAGAAAAGTCCGCAGAGAGATGGGAATGATTTTTCAACATTTCAATCTCGTCCCTCGTCTATCCGTTTTACAAAATGTCCTAACGGGTTCATTTGGCTACCGAAACTCATTCAAAAATTTAATTGGCTGGTTTTCACCAACAGAGATGGAACGAGCAAAGCAAGTCATTTCAGATGTTGGATTATCTGAGATGATGAATCGACGTGTGGAGCGCCTAAGCGGTGGGCAAAAACAACGAGTTGGTATTGCACGATCTATTTTACAACAACCAAAAATATTATTAGGTGACGAGCCTGTTTCCAGTCTCGATCCAGGTACATCGATGCGGATTTTTAACATCCTACAAGAGATGCATGAGCGACATGGATTACTGTCCATTATAAATGTCCATGATGTTCATTTAGCACGACAATATTCAACGCGATTGATTGCACTAAAAGATGGAAAAGTAAGCTTTGATGGAAAACAAGAAGATTTTGACGAACAAGAGTATAATCATCTATATGTTTCGAATTAATATGGACGGGGTGAAATTATATGGTCATGAAAAGTCCTTGAGTAGTCGACAATTCACGGGTCGTGTACGGCTCTAAAGATCGTAATATTATTACAACAGCACCAACGAAGGAACAAAAATCAGTAGTCTTAACGTTTGATGATGGTCCAAGTAAAGTGCTTCCTGAACTATTAGATATCCTAAAGAACGAAAATGTGCCTGCAATGTTCTTTTGGCAATCACGCTTGTTATATAAAGAAAGACCATGGAAACGAGTATTGGATGAAGGACATGTGATTGGAACACATTCAACTAAACATCTAAATTTAGTAAAGCTATCGTATGAAAAACAATTTTACGATATAAAAAATAGTATCCAAAAAATCGAAAAGATTACTGGTGAAGAGATAACCTTTTTCCGCCCTCCATTTGGTCAGTATAATGACGATACGATAAAAGCGGCAAAAGAATTGAATGTTACGCCCATTATGTGGCGAGTGGCAGCAATGGATTGGGAATTGAAGAATCATCCCGAGCAAATTATTTCAAACGTTGTGGAAAATTTGGAAGACGGTGCGATTATTTTATTGCATGAGCTTACTCAAACAGTTGCAGTATTGCCGGATTTGATTAAAAGAATAAAGGAAAAAGGATATGATTTTAGCCTTTTATGATAGAAAACACGGCCATGGTCGTGTTTTTTTGTAACGTCAGAAAGTTATGGTAGACCTTATAAGAAAAACTTCGGCACTCGCTAGTAAGGACGAAGCGAATGCCGAGTTTTTCTAAAAATCATAGCAATGACTGAAAAAATATGTTAACGGCAAATATAATGTTTACCATAGCGGGATTATGAGGTATACTCTAAGTAGAAGGACATATATTATAAAAACCCGTCCCATGCTGGACACATGGAACGGCATAATAGACTAACCCCATCAAAAGGGGGAGGCACAGTAAGGAAATAATCCCTCACATTGACCTGTTAAAATCACATGAGGGATTATTTTTTATGGTTTTTGTCGGACATGATAAACGCAATTAACATGCCGAATGAAATCATCAGCGTTAATACTTTATCAATATCCATAAGCAACACCTCCTTTTTAGGAAATATCCTAAAAAGTGAAAATGGTGCGCCTAACCCCTCATATGAAACTAGTCTATTGTTCATTCTATTGTACCAAAAAAAAGCAACTTAATTGTTATTTTTTTATTGCGCTTTCTCCCGAGTTTAGGGATGCTCTCTCCTGACTTTAGTGCTGTCTCTCCCTGGTATGTTGTGCTCTCACCCGAATTATTCAGGTTCTCTCCCGTGTTCGGTGTAGTGTCTCCCGAGTTACTTGTTTTCTCTCCCATGTTTCAGTTTGACTTATCACTTCATAATTAAAAAAAGCACAAACCGTAGCCTGTGCTTCTTTTTCACTTTATCCTTGAGCAAACTCTTTTACACGTTCTTCTGGTACAAATCCAACAGAACGGTCTTTTTCTTCTCCGTCCTTGATAAGAACCATAGTCGGGATACTTTGTACACCAAACTCACTTGCTAAATCAGATGATTGATCGACATCCACATAGCGAAAATCAACATCATTCATCTCTTCAGCGACGCTTGAGACCACCGGCCTCAACATTTTACAGCCTGGTCACCAATCTGCCCCAAACTCAAGAACTAGTGGCTTTTCTGCTTTATCTTTTAATGCTTCATACTCTTTTAACGTAATGGTTTCAGCCATGTTAAGCCTCCTCTTGAATATATTGTTTCACTTTTTAAGTTTATTATGAATTACACGGTAGGTAAAATAATTTGTTTATCTCTCATATTCTTTCATTGTTCCCGGTATAACACAGCCTTCAGGACCACAGATCTGCTCACCTTTTCGTTTTGCTTCTTCAGCCTTTTCTATCTCTAATTGCTTTTGCTGCCATTCTATATCAATAGTCGGTGAGAATTTTTCCGGATGTCGGATGTACCAACGCTGCTTTCGAATTAAAAAGTTATCTGTGTCAAGAAGTAACGCTTCATCTAGCTCTTTTAGCGCTTCTTCCTTTTTGCCATTGTTAGCATATTCCATACCCAATTTATATTTTGTTTGAGCTAACATCTTTTCAACATCATTTGTAGCATCAGATGGATTATAATACGTATCTTCTAGCTCCACCTTTTCTACTTCTTCGGCAATTAATTTTCTTATCGATTCAACATGTTCATCCTTCGTCACATGGAAACCTTGTTTGATAAGACGAATTGTCCCATCCTTATCAACAAAAATACCATTTGGTACTACTTTAAATCCAAATAGATTTGCAAGCTTATTTTCAGTATCGACGACAGTTTTAAATGGCGTATCTTTTGCATAAGGCTTCACTACTTCTGCACCTTGAATATCAACTGATACTGATAAAAGTTCAAAGTTGTCATCTTTATGTTTTTCATAAAATTCCTGCCATCCAGGCAGTTGTTCTCTACAACGTCACCACGATGCCCACATAAAAATTAACACGTTTTTTCCACGATAATCATTTCCAATGGACACATTTTTACCTTTTAGATCTGAAAATACAACATTCGGCATTTTTTCAAGTAGCATGATATCCCACCTTTCAGCTTCAGTATAATGTATTGTAAATTCTTGACTCAACTAATTGGATTATCACTTCTCAAGTTTTTAGTATTGTATGTTCTCTACCATTTAATTACTAACCAACTTAGCTTTGTTAGGCTTTTTAGCAATCAATGAGCAAATAATTCCGATTAATGGGAATATGAGAGTAACTAATAAGATTGGGGTATAGCTATGGAAGATATCATAGCCGACTCCGAATGGAAGCGGTCCAAAAGCGGAACCGAGTACTCCCATTGTTACTCCAACGCCATTAATACTGCCTATATATTTCCTTCCAAAATAATTCGGCCAAATAACATTTAAGCCTATGCGTTCAAATCCATTGGCTATTCCCCAGAGGATACCAAATAGTATGGCCATTAAGAGACTTGTTGTCACCAATAGCATTAATAATAATATTAATTCAATGACAAATATCGTTACCAGTAAATAATTTGTTTTAACTTTTTCCGTTATATAACCCGAAACAAATGACATCGGAATACCAACCACAGCCATCAAGCTTAATACCATTGCAGCTGATTCTGGGGATAGCTTATTTGTACCAAAAATCGATATAATATGAAACGTTATTCCTGTATTAACCATCGCTGGGATCCCAACACAAATCAGAATTGCCCAAAAGGCTTTCGTTTTCATTGCTTCACTTAGCGTCCAGTCTTGATCAGATTCTTGAATAGGAGTTGTCCCTAAAACTGACTTCACTGTTCTATCCTGGTTTCCGGAAAATCCATCTGGTTCTAAACCTATATCTTCTGGTTTATTACGTACACCAAAAAGAGCAACAGGCACAAACACAACTAGTAGCAGAATCCCCCAGAACCTCCAAGCAGACTCCCAATTCCACGTGTCAATTAGCCAAGTGTTAATAATAGGAAAGGACATAGCACTCGCAAAGCTTCCTAATGTCATAATACTGAATGCTAATCCCCTTTTTTTAATAAACCATTGAGCGACTAATGTATTAGGAATAAGCGACATACTTCCCTGTCCTAACAAACGAATTAGGAAAAATCCAGTGCCAAGCATCCACATACTAGATACCATACTATTAAAAAAACATGCAAACCCAAACATTGTTCCAATCAAGACCATCATCGTTCGTTGTCCAAATCGATCAATAAACCTTCCAATAAAAATCATGATTAATCCGGCAACCAAGGTAGCCGCAGAGTATAAACCAGACACCTCAGAACGTGACCAACCGAATTCCCTTATGTACTCATTTATAAATACTGAATTAGAGTATGTTTGACCTGGACCGGAGAAAAATACCCCTAACCCAGCTATAAATACAATAAACCAACCATAATAAAACTTCTGGAAAAATTTGGTCCTTATCAAATGCACTGCACCACCTTGATGTAAATAAACGCACATGGAAAATATAACACTAACTTAGTTGGGTGCAAAGATATCGGACTTAATAATTTTAAAAACCATGAATACATTTTTTGTATTCATGGTTACTTTTATTGAAAGGATTTAGTTAACTTCTTGCTTCAAACGTTTTACAATCTGTTTCTTCTGTAGTTTTTGCCTTTGAATTTTTGTGGGTAACTACATATATTCGGTCGGCATTACAGACATTGCCGTCACCCCAATATGTGCAGTTATTTACTTCACATAGGACATCTTTAGCCACATCAACACCTCCCCTTTTTTATTATTCTCGAGAATGTCTGAAAAAATCATAGGGGATGCATTTTCCAATAAGTTCTAATGACTGTGTTGATGAACGGTAGAATCCTGATCATACTGGCACATTAAAGAATCTTCATGTGGATGATCGCTATTTTCCATCTGAATCGTCACATGGCCGATGCCTTTTGATTGTAATTCGTGCTCAACTGTTCGCAACAACTTTTGACTTTCATGTACCGTTATGTCACCATCTACTACCGCATGGCAGGAAAGCGCATTCTGGCCACTTGTAATACTCCAAACATGCAGATCATGAATACTAACAACACCATGTACGTTTTCCATCGTTTGAATTATATCATCAAGCTCAATGTTTTTAGGTGTACCTTCCATCAACACATGGATAGCGTCTTTGGTTACTCTCCATCCACTTACTAATACAAGTAAAGCAACAATAACACTAGCGAGTGGATCGGCCCATCCCCAATTGAAAAACATAATGAACAATGCAGCAACAATTGCTCCAACAGACCCTAATAAATCGCCCAACACGTGCAAGAAAGCTGCACGTAAATTTAGATTTTCTTTTGTATCACCACGCATTAGCATCCATGCTACAACTATATTTACTATTAGTCCAATTGAAGCAATTACTAACATTCCTGTTGATGCGACTTCAGGAGGTTCGGTAAATCGATGATATGCTTCATAAAATATATAGAGTGAAATTAATACCAGCGTTATTCCATTAAAAAAAGCTGCCAGTATTTCAAATCGCTTGTATCCATATGTTTTGCTGTAATTTGCTACTTTTTCCCCTAATGTAAAGGCTAATACACCGACCCCTAATGATATGGAGTCACTTAACATATGACCTGCATCAGACAATAAAGCAAGGCTATTAGTCAAAAAGCCACCTATCGCCTCAACGATCATATAAGCAGTAATAATAATAAAACTAATAAATAATGCTTTTTTATTTGCACCGTGCGTATGGTCATGTCCATGATCATGTCCCATAATTTCACTACCTCCCTTTCACGTTATATTCTTACATGCTCATATAACAATATTTATTGCGTAAAATAGTATTTCTTATTATTTGTTACCTAGACTTAATTATGACAAGCATGATCGATTGTTTGCTTTAACATATTCATTACGTGCTCATCATCATGCGAGTAAAACAATGTCGTGCCTTCTCGCCGATACTTTACCAGTCGTAAATTTTTTAAAAAACGTAATTGATGAGAAACGGTGGATTGTCTTAAATGCAAACTCTCTACAATATCATTTACCGAGTATTCGTTCTGAAAAAGTAAATGGAGAATACGGATTCTTGTTGGATCACCTAATGCTTTAAACGTTTGTGATACAACAAATAATGTTTCTTCGTCTAAATCTTTTTTCGTTGTATTTTCATTATTTTCTTCCATTGTGCTCCCTCATTTCTGCTTTGTATTATGTTTTTATGTATTGTATGTGTATATATTAGCATATGTTCATATTATAGTATGTAAAATTTTAATGTCAACAAAAATTATTAAGAATTTTATACACAAAAAAACCACCAACATATGTATTGGTGGAGACGGTGGGAATCGAACCCACGTCCAGAGATATTGCCACTCAGGCTTCTACGCGTGTAGTTGGTATATTATCATTCACAATCATTTCGGCCTACCAACAGGCTTCCATGATGCTAGTCTGATTGGTTTCAACTACCATCCTCAGACGGTGGATGGCAGTATAGCCCGCTTCATTTGAGACCCTTCGATCTGCATCACGGGCGAATGCAGGAAGGATCGCTTTAGTACTACTTACGCAGCTGCTAAAGCAGGTTGATTGTTAGTTTTGCCAGTTATATTTAGGCAAGTAACGTTTTACGAGCCGTAACCTCGACGCGCAACCTGAGCTCAATCTACCCCTGTCGAATCCTAAACGTCCCCATGTAAGAGAAACGCTCGGATAAAACTGAGCATTTATTAAATTGTATTACCATTCATTGTTACTACATTCATCATTATAGCATACTCATTGAAAAATGCAACCCGTTACTAGGTCTTTTTACCTACCTGCATCTTTCATTGCTCGATCAATATCACGCTTCATTTGTTTTTGTTTTAAATCTTCTCGCTTGTCGTATTTCTTCTTCCCTCTTCCAAGGCCAATCAACACTTTTGCATAACCATTTTTAATATAGATTTTTAATGGTACTAAAGCGTATCCTTGTTGTTGCGTTTTTCCGATTAATTTATCAATTTCTTTTCGGTGTAACAACAATTTCCGGGTTCGTGTTGGGTCGTGATTAAATCTGTTCCCCTGCTCATACGTTGATATGTGCAAGTTGATCAGCTTTACTTCCCCTTTATCAATTCGTGCGTGTGAATCCTTTAGATTGACGCGTCCAGCCCTAATTGATTTTATTTCCGTACCTTGGAGAACGATCCCCGCTTCGTATGTTTCTTCGATAAAATAATCGTGTCTTGCTTTTTTATTTTGTGCAAGTGTCTTACCGAGTCCTTTTGGCATAAAACTTCCTCCTACTGCTTCCGTGGAACTTATTTTATCAAAGAATGAACGTTAATTCCAATTAATAGAAGCAGCTAAATAAATAACAGTAAGCTTACCGCCATTAATGCCATTCCACCAACTAGACCGTAAATAGAAGTATGTGCCTCATCATACTTTTTCGCAGCTGGTAACAATTCATCAAGTGAAATAAACACCATAATACCTGCTACCCCAGCAAAGATGACTCCAAACATTACATCGGTTAAAAACGGCATTAAAATTAAGAATGCAAGTACAGCTCCAATTGGCTCCGATAATCCTGATAAGAAAGAAAGTTTAAATGCTTTTTTCTTATCATTCGTCGCGTAATAAATTGGCACTGATACAGCAATTCCTTCTGGTATGTTGTGAATAGCTATCGCAACTGCGATTGCAAAACCGATTTGTGGATCTTGAAGTGTTGCGGTGAAAGTTGCAATCCCCTCTGGAAAGTTATGAATACCAATTGCCAAAGCTGTAAAAGTCCCCATTTTTAAAAGTTCAGGACTATTGACGACTTTACCAGGCATTTTCATATCTTCTACTTTCTTTAGCTCATGTGGATTGGATTGTTTTGGTACAAATCGGTCAATTAGGGCAATCAATGCAATCCCTGCGAAAAATGATCCGACCGTTAACCAGCTTCCCCCAACTTTTCCTAGTTCTCCAATTAAGGCATCCTGTGCTTTTACAAAAATCTCAATCATGGATACATAAATCATTACCCCAGCAGAAAACCCTAACGCAAATGATAAAAATTTAGTGTTTGTTGTTTTTGTAAAAAACGCTAGAACACTCCCTATTCCAGTAGCCAATCCAGCCAATAATGTGAATAGGAATGCCAACATAACCTCTTCTGACATAGTTTTTCCCCTCTTTGTTGTACAAGTTAATTTATTTTTCCTTTGGTAAACTTTTTTATAGATAGTTATACTTTATTCCATAAGCTAACAAATTGCAATTATTTTTTATTGATTATTTTCGACAAATGAAAAAAGACTAATCCAGTTCAATTTATTATAAACTGGATTAGTCTAACGTATTATTACTATTTATTTAGTGTTACCCACTTTTTTGTTTCTTTTTCTTTCTCGAGCTCGTAGCCATTTCAAAATCTACTACTCGTTCGTCTAGATTTACCGCAATTACACGTACATCAACTTTATCGCCGATCCGATAAACATTACCGGTACGTTCACCTATCATAGCGTAATGTCGTTCATCATAGTGATAATAGTCATCCGTTAACTGACTAACATGCACGAGACCTTCCACTGTGTTTTCAAGCTCGACAAACAACCCAAAGTTTGTAACCGAACTAATAACACCACTGAAAACTTCTCCAATTTTATCTTCCATGTATTCTGCTTTTTTCAGATCATCGGTTTCACGTTCTGCATCAACAGCAGTCCGTTCTTTTCCTGACGTATGTCTAGCGATTTCCGGCAAACTTTCCTTCCACTTTTGGATTGTTTCGTTGTCCATTTTTTTCTCAATTAAATACGTTCGGATTAACCGATGAACAATTAAATCCGGATACCGTCGAATTGGTGACGTAAAATGCGTATAGAAATCGGTTGCTAGACCAAAATGACCAACACTTGTTGGATCGTATTTCGCTTGTTGCATGGAACGCAACATTAACTTAGAAATAATCATTTCTTCCGGTCTGTCCTTCACGTCTTCCAAAATCTTTTGTAATGCCTGGGGATGTATCTCATTTGCTGTGCCTTTCACACGTAGTCCAAGCCCTCCGATAAATTCAAAGAAATGCTGTAGTTTTGATTCATTTGGATCCTCATGAATTCGGTGAATAAATGGCACGTCCATCCAATGAAAATGCTCAGCGACTGTTTCATTCGCTGCAAGCATAAATTCCTCGATTAATCGTTCTGCAACGCCACGTTCTCGAATGACCACGTCAGTAGCTTTTCCTTCTTCATCAACCAATACCTTAGCTTCTTTAAAGTCAAAGTCAATTGCGCCACGCTTCGCTCTTTTCCCACGTAAAATCGAAGCAAGTTCTTCCATTTGTTCAAACATTGGAACTAGTGGTTCATAGCGGTCTCGTAACGACTCATCCTTTTCCACTAAAATCTTATTCACGTCACTATAGGTCATTCGTTCATTCGTCCGAATAACACTTTGGAAAATCGAATGATTCACAACTTCTCCAGCTGCATTAATCTCCATTTCACAGCCAAGTGTTAGTCGATCAACTTGTGGGTTCAAGGAACAAATACCATTTGATAACCTATGAGGAATCATAGGAATAACACGATCGACTAAGTATACACTTGTACCACGTTCAAGGGCCTCTTTATCCATAGGTGTATCTTTTCCGATGTAGTAACTAACATCAGCGATATAAACACCAAGCTTATAATTTCCATTGCTGAGTTTTTCAACTGATACGGCATCATCTAGATCCTTTGCATCGGCTCCATCAATCGTAACCGTTACCTGTTCACGTAGATCTTTACGATTTTTTAGTTCATCTTCATTAATTGTATCAGGTGTATTTTCAGCTTGATCTAATACTTCATCTGGAAAATCAATTGTTATTCCGTGCTTATAAATAATCGAAATGATATCAATTCCTGGATCATTTTTATGACCAAGGATTTGAATAATTTCACCTTCTGCACTCTTTCTACCTTCCGGATACTTCGTGATTTGAGCAATAACCTTATGCCCACTAACCGCTCCTTTGGTTGCACTTTTCGGTACAAAAATATCATTCGGAATTCGCTTATCGTCGGCAATGACAAACCCAAATGAACGATTATCTTCAAATGTACCAATTACCTGATGAACAGCACGTTCAACGATACGAATAACAGTCCCTTCAGGCCGGTTACCATCCTCATCCTTTTTATCCAAACGAACTAATACGGTGTCATTGTTCATCGCAGAAGCTAGGTCAGAATGATGTATATACACATCTGATTGCCCTTCCATTTCCGGTAGTAAAAATGCAAATCCTTTTGCATGCATTTGGATGCGCCCTTTAACAAGATTCATTTTCTCTGGTAATCCGAATCTGTTTTTTCTTGTACGAACAAGCTCACCGTTTTCTTCTAGCTCATTCAATGATATGACAAGGTTCTTAAAGTCCTCCGTCTCCGTAATAGTTAAAATTTCTTTGAGTTCATCAACTGCAAGTGGTTTCGTATTATTTTCTTTAAAATAATTGCGTAATTCTTCTTTAATAGTATCTTTCATTTGTTCACCTTCTTTCTATAGTATTGTTACCCTTTTAAAAAAAACTTATCATCTTATTCTTCCCAATCTAACCCTTCTAAAAAGCTTAAAATATCTTCGTGAAGTTTATCTTTTTCCTTATCAAGTGTAATTACGTGGCTAGATTCTTCGTACCATTTGATATCCTTCTGATCGGATTCGATATTATCATAAATATAATTGGCACTCTCGGTGTTAATCATCTCATCATTTCTAGCTTGTACCACAAAAGCTGGTGTGTAAATCGTATCCACATTTTCTTTCACATCCATGATGAGTTTCCCTAATTGTTCAAACAACGACGCAGAATCATCCATCAGAATGTTAATTTCTTCCTCTATTGTATCATCATTTTTGCCTTCTAACTGCTTATATTCTTTAGAAAATGTCTTAAACCCTTTTGTTAGCTGCGTTTCATTGTCAAAAAACATTGGTGCACACATTGGGATGATACCTTTTACTTTTTCCGAATATGTTAATCGTAAACCTAACACACCGCCTAAAGATAACCCAATAACGGCAATTTCCGTATGACCCAACTCTTTTAAATGATTGTAAGCATTTTTGACATCTTCCCACCATTGATCTGGGGTGGTATCGACAAGTTCTTCTGGTGGTCGACCATGACCACGGTAAATTGGTGCGTGACACGTATAGCCATTCTTTTCTAAAAATCGACCCAGCATCCGAACATCTGCTGTATGTCCAGTAAAGCCATGAAGCAATAGAACAGCTCTTTTTCCTGATTCAAATGTAAATGGTTGTGGTTGTTTTATTTTCATAATCATAATTCTCCTTTATTTCATGTTCTCCTATGAAGTGTTCGTTAAACATTTCTTTTTTTGTAAATTTGGTTATGGAATAAATGTAAACTGTGAACTAGTGAAAACGCATGTATGCAACACTTGCCGATTGATACTGAAATATTGAAATGCAATCGCAGGAGGTTTCAATTAAGCGGACACCGTACTGGAAAAATTGCATGCAGAAAGTCAGCTAGCGGACACACAATCCCTTATTTGGGTAAAATAAGGGTAAATGCTGTTGTTATCGGACTCGGGATTCCTTATTTGGGTAAAAACAGGTGAAAATCATGTTTTTTAGCTGAATAAGGCATCGTGTGTCCGTTAACCCTCAAAATAAAGACAAAAAAGATAAATAAGGGATCCTCAGTCCGATACCAAGCAGTCGCTAGCCCCCTGCTTATTTCGCACTTTACGTATACTATGAAAAACATGCTAAACATAAATAATCCCTTACCACAAAAGTGATAAGGGTTTTATTGTCTATTGTAAAACATATGCACTTAAGAATGCTAAAACAAAAAACAGTGTACCAGTAATTATAGTGCCTCGGTGTAGTACTAAATCGACACCTCGGGCCTTTTGTTTACCAAATAATTGTTCCGCACCTCCGGAAATTGCTCCAGAAAGCCCTTCACTTTTACCTTTTTGTAAAACAACTAATACAATCAAAACGATAGCATCTATTACGAGAATAATATTTATTATATTTGCCATGCTACGACGACACCCCCATTTGAAAACGTACAAATACCTACTTGTACTTTAGCATAATTTCTGTTAACTTAGCAAGTTTATTTTGGACGAAATACATATTTCACTTTATCATATAAAAAAAGGCTTCTTGAAAAGGATGATCGAATAATGGAAAAAGAATTTTGGTTATCGATGTACGATGATGTTGAAATTTATGTTAGAAAGTGGTTTGACGAAAAGAAAAAACCAAAAGCTATTGTTCAATTAGCACATGGTATGGCTGAACATATAAAACGCTATGATGCATTTTGTGACTATTTAGTTGAAAACAACTTTGCGGTATTTGGTAACGATCACCGAGGTCATGGAAAAACAGGAAATAAGCAAGGTCAACTGGGTTACTTTGCTGAGGAAAACGGGTTTGAAAAAGTAACAAATGATATGTACGAAGTAACGATGGAAATAAAAAAAGAATATCCAGACACCCCGATATTTTTATTAGGGCATAGCATGGGCTCCTTTCTAGCGCGTGCATATATCCAACGATACAGCCAGGAAATTGATGGAGTTATTCTTTCTGGTACAGGTTTTGTACCCACTTTGAAAGCCCAGGCTGGTAAAAAAGTTGCTTCCGTCTTACCTCCAGAAGAAGAATCAAGGCTAATGAATGCTTTGACTTTTGGTTCCTATAACAAACGAACTGGAGATTCCCAAAGCCCACATAGCTGGCTTTCGCGTGATCCAAATGTCGTACAGACATATAAAGATGACCCTCTATGTGGATTTGTTTCTACCGCCCGCTTCTATTATGACTTAATGGATGGAATTGATATGATTCAGGACCATCGGAGGAATGAAGCCATACGTAAAGATCTTCCCATGTTGATTGCTAGTGGAGAAGCTGATCCGGTCGGTGACTATGGAAAAGGCGTTTGGAAAGCAGCTCGTTTATATGAAAAAGCTGGTCTAGAAAACATTATCACGATGCTATTCCATGACGGACGTCATGAAATTTTAAATGAATTGAATAAGGATGAAGTTTTCTCGCAAATTTCTAACTGGATTCAAAAACAAATAAAGTAAGCGATTACATCAAGCTTTCCAGTAATATGCAGGCTTAATCCCTTGAAACAGCTAGCTTTTTAAAGGTAAAATATACAATAGATTGTATTATTTTTTGAAGGGTTGGACAAATCAATTATGAAACAAATTCAGGGTATTGCCGCTTCTAGTGGAATAGCGATAGCAAAAGCATATCAGTTAGTAACACCAGATTTAACTTTTGATAAAAAAACAATTGATAATCCGAATGAAGAAATTGAACGATTAGATAAAGCATTAGAACAATCGAGAAAAGAACTCGAAAAAATTAAAGCGCATGCAAAGAAAGAAATCGGGGACGAGCATGCGGAAATTTTTTCTGCACATCTTCTTGTGTTAAGCGATCCAGAGCTAATCAAGCCGATAAAAGATAAAATTACCTCTGAAAATGAAATGGCAGAAGCTGCGTTAAAGGAAACGGCGGATATGTTTATCGATATGTTCAAAAACATGGATAATGCGTACATGCGCGAACGTGCTGCAGATATTCAAGATGTTACAAAACGAGTAATGGCGCATCTATTGGATGTAACGTTTCCTGACCCAGCATTGATTGATGAAGAAGTTATCGTAATTGCGCACGATTTAACACCTTCCGATACGGCACAGTTAAATCGGGATTTTGTAAAAGGATTTGCGACAGACATCGGTGGTCGTACATCTCACTCGGCGATTATGGCGAGGTCACTTGAGATCCCTGCTGTTGTAGGAACGAAAGAATGCACGACAGCGATTCAACAAGATGATATTGTCATCGTCGATGGAATGAATGGCATCGTAGTCGTTAATCCAAGTGAAGACGAACTAGCAACCTATAAATCTAAACAAGCAGAACATGAAGCTCAAAAAGAAAAATGGGCAGAACTAAAGGATGATGAAACGGTAACATCAGATGGTGAACACGTGGAACTCGCCGCTAACATTGGTACACCAGAAGATGTCGAAGGTGTATTAAATAATGGTGGCGAAGGAATCGGGCTTTATCGAACTGAATTTTTATACATGGGTAAAAACGAGCTTCCAACTGAAGACGAGCAGTTTGACGCGTACAAATCCGTATTAGAAAAAATGGGTGACAAGCCTGTAGTCGTACGCACGTTAGATATTGGTGGCGACAAAGAGCTGAGTTATTTAGACTTACCAAAAGAAATGAATCCATTTCTAGGATTCCGGGCAATTCGCTTTTGCCTAGAAAACGATTCGATTTTCCGCACGCAATTACGCGCACTCTTACGTGCAAGTATCCACGGAAACTTAAAAATTATGTTCCCAATGATTGCGACGTTGGAAGAGTTCCGTCAAGCGAAAGCAATTTTAGTTGAGGAGCAAAACAAGCTTGCTTCTGAAGGTGTAGAAATTTCGGATAGTATTGAAGTCGGAATCATGGTAGAGATTCCATCAACCGCTGTCACAGCAAGACAGTTTGCCAAGGAAGTTGACTTTTTTAGTATCGGGACAAATGACTTAATTCAGTATACAATGGCTGCAGATCGGATGAACGAACAAGTGTCGTACTTGTATCAGCCATACCATCCTGCAATTTTAAATTTAGTTCACAACGTTATTGAAGCAGCTCATCGTGAAGGTAAATGGGTTGGCATGTGCGGTGAGATGGCTGGTGATCCAATCGCGATTCCGATTTTGCTTGGACTTGGGTTGGACGAATTTAGCATGAGTGCAATATCTATTCTACCTGCTAGAACGCAGCTACGGGAATTGTCCAAAAAAGAAATGGCGTCCTATAAAGATGAACTACTTTCGATGGGCACGGCTGATGAAGTAGTACAATTTGTGAAAGAAAAAACAGAATAGTTACGGGGATTAACCCTATTGAAACCGCATGAAGATTAAGATGCTTCATGCGGTTTTCTACAGTGAGTATACGTTAGATGAATGGAGATATGCGCTTTGGGGATCAACGATATTATTGTTTTCATTGTAGTTGGGTTCCTATGTTTAGGAGCTATTGATAAATGTATAGGAAACAAATTTGGTTTTGGTGAGCGATTTACTAATGGGTTTATGACAATGGGATCTCTGACGTTGGCAATGGTTGGGATTATTTCATTGGCACCTGTTATTGCTAATGGTATAACGCCGATTATCTCACCCATTTATGAAGCAATTGGTGCAGATCCTTCCTCTTTCGCAAACACCATATTGGCAATTGACATGGGCGGATATGCATTGGCTCAGGAAATGGCGCAAAGCCCTGATGCAGCTCTTTTTTCATGGGTGTTTTTAGGCACGATGATGGGGCCAACGATTGTTTTCACTATCCCCGTCGCTCTTGGACTTATTGAAAAAGAGGATCATCCTTATTTTGCAAAAGGGATTTTGCTAGGGTTAATTACGGTACCAATTGGTTGTTTTGTAGGTGGACTAGTCGCTGGTTTAGACCTATTCATGGTTATAAAAAACTTGATAATACCGCTTATATTTTCCTTACTAATTACCGTCGGCTTATGGAAGATTCCTAACAAAATGATCGTAGGATTTTCTATTTTTGGAAAAGGCATTGAAATTGTAGCAATCATAGGTCTAACAGCAGTGATTATTGAAACACTTACCGGAATTATCGTGATTCCAAACCTAACCCCACTAGAGGAAGGAATCAAAATAGTTGGTACGATTGCCGTATTTCTTGCTGGGGCATTTCCCATGGTACTATTCATTTCGAAAGCATTCAAAAAACCGTTAGAGAAAATCGGTGGTAGGTTAGGAATTAGTGACACTTCCTCGTCGGGACTAGTAGCTTCCTTAGCCCATAGCATTCCGATGTTTACTGTGTTAAAACATATGGACGCTCGAGGAAAAGTCGTGAATGTCGCCTTCGCTGTTAGTGGGGCGTTCGTATTTGGTAGCCATTTAGGGTTTGTTGCAGGAGTCAATAAAGAAGTAGTTTTTGCCATGATTGTAGGAAAATTGGTAGCAGGCATTAGTGCAGTATTCCTGGCGATTATAACAACGAAGGACAGTTCCCCGACCAATTAAGGTGGAGAACTGTCCTTTTATAGTATCTGTAAATCTCTCGGAAACGAAGTCAGCACTTCTGCTTCTCCGTTTTCATTAATGTACACCTCATCTTCAATACGGACTCCACCATAACCTGGAATATATATGCCAGGTTCGATTGTGAAGAACAAACCACTTTCCGCTAGTTGATCGTTATTTTCATGAATAGATGGTTCTTCATGTACTTCAATTCCTAAACCATGTCCTACACGGTTATTGAAATAACTTCCATAGCCGTTTTCTTTTATTACATTTCTTGCGGCAATATCAAAGTTTTTAAGTGGCTCGCCCATTTTGACAGCTTCTATTCCAGCTTGATTGGATTGTAAAACGATATTGTATATTGCCTTTTGCTTCTCTGTAGCTTCTCCAATGATAAATGTTCGTGTCGTATCGGAGCAGTACCCTTGTTTTGTAATTACGCCGAAATCAATTAAAAGGAAATCTCCTTTTTTAAAAGCGCGATCACCAGGAACTCCGTGTGGTAATGCGGCTTTTTCACCTGCAAGCACAATCGTTGAAAAAGATGGACCAACCGCACCGTATTTCTTCATCAGATATTCTAGCTCCGCGCATAACTCGGCTTCTGTCATTCCAATACGTACGCGTTTTATCCCCTCTTCTAACACCTTCTCAATGATATCTACAGCCTCCTGTAGGTAAATGATTTCACTTCTCGATTTTTTCAATCGCTGTTTGTTGATATCCGGTTGTATATCATCATAGGAAGCCTCTGGAAAAACCCCTTGTAATTGTTTATGACGAAACATGCTGACAACATTCATCTCTACCCCGATACCTTTCACATTCGTACCAAGATGATCTTGCAGCTTAGCGAATGGATCCTCTTCATCTGAAATGGGAATGATGTTCTTTACATTGGATTCGTTATCAGCTATTTCTTTATCTAAAGCAGGAACAAACAGCGCTAATTCCTTGGTCCGACAATCCACTGCTAGCGCCATAAATCGTTCATGTGGATCAGAATGAAAACCGGTATAATAAAAAACATTTGCTGGTGCAGTAATAAGTGCTAAATCTAGGCTTTTTTTCTGTAATGTTTGTTGAAGTATGGTTATTCTTTTCTGGTAATCGATGCTCATTTTTATACCTCCATTTTGTTAGGGACTGTCCTCTATTATTTCTATTTTCTCCTCAATCGGTGTTCTACCCTTATTCTTTGGAATTGCTTTTGGATAGCCAATTTGTAACACGGCGGCAATTTTATGCTTGTCCGAATTTAATCCAATCGCCTCTACAAACCCATGATCAAGCATGTTTGGTGTAATGGTCCATAACATACCAACACCAAACTCCCACCCGGCAAGCTGAGCGTTTTGAATAAAGGCAGCAACTGCAGCACTTTCTTCTTCCGCACGCACAGGGTCAGATTCTATTTCATAATAAATTAGCGCATGATGTGGAATTTTTATTAAAAAGTCCTTCATGGATTGCGTCATTTTTACCGTTTTAGGATCTTGATCCATTTTTAACATACCAATACGTTGGTAGCTTGTGACAATTTCATCCACAAATTGGATTTTCCCGTTACCCTGATAGAGTTTAATGTTCCATGGCTCTTTCATATAATGTGTCGGAGCATATGACCCGTACGTGAAAATTTCTTTAAGCCTGTCCAGTGGTACTTCCTCATTGGTAAAGCTATGTATCGAACGTCTTTCTTTAATTGCTTGTAAAATATCCAGGGTACTCACCTCCCCTTATAGTTTATCAGATTTATAAGAGGTTATGGTTCATGTAGCCTCCCCGGTCATAACCGACATGAATTCAAGATAAAATTTTCGATAATCTAAACCAAAAGCGATTCGTATATTTTTCTCGACAGGTTCAGTATCCACCACAAACGGTCTAATGTCTGCAATGCTTTGTCCACGTTCTACACCTTCTCTTGCCTGAACGATCGTTACAGGAAGGCTATCAAACGTAAACATATCTTCATTTATCGGTGCCATCAATGTTAGGACATCGTGCATGGGGCTCCCTTGAATCATGGGATTTCGGCTTTTATAGTAATCGTAGTAATAATCAATTAACGGTTTAATTATTTTTGCTACTCCGACATTAGCAATGTAATCTACCATTTGCGGGGTTACAATAGCTTGAAGCGTTACGTTAAGTGGGATAATTGTTACATCGTGGGCATAATCCAGCACTATTTTTGCAGCAATCGGGTCTGCATAAAAATTGGCTTCTGAAACTGCTGTCACGTTTCCAGGAACCCAGAAGGCACCGCCCATTATATAAAATCCGCTTATATCCTCCATTAAAGATTGATACAAAATAAACATGGTAGCTAGAGATGTGAGTCTACCAATATTCACAATAACTAGATTGTCATCCTTATATTTTTCAATGATATTCACTATCTCAAAAAAATTTTCTGTTTCGTAGTTTTCACCTGCAGTTGGTGGAATGATTGGTCCAAGACCATATTCTCCATGTATTTCAGGAAAAAACGTTGGAACTTCTCCAGTCATCGGAAGCTCTGCACCACTAATAATTGCAAGTTCATCTGGAATGTCGAAGAGTTGTTGAATATACCGTACGTTAGCCAAAGCCTTTTCTCGTGGAACGTTGCCGTAATCCGCAACAACACCAATAACTTCGATTTGATCATTTAAATGAGCATAAATTAAAGCCACGGTATCATCAATTCCGATATCGCCAAACAATAATACTTTTTGTGCCATCTTGGATCCACTCCCATCACATACGTTTCCTTATATGTATTCAGCGGATAGCACGTCTTATACGAATAATTACTTTATGTATCCACTAGATGCCCCCAAGTGGATGGTTGGAATTTACATGACAGGAGATTCGCTATTTTCATTAAAAATGCTAATTTCGTTAGGTTTCCGGACACAAGGTGTCTTATTTCACTATAATCAACGGAAAAAACACCTTTTCTCATTTAATAAGGCACCTCTTGTCCGCTTACCCCCGACTTTCACTCTTATTTGATCAAATAGCGGATCCTCTGTCCGGATAAATCGTGACCACAGTCATTCTTACGTGATGGGGTAGCAGTATTAATAACATTTCCCTTGTACTAAGCACAAGAAATTGCATATTTTAAGAAGTGGTAATTTTGGGTTCGTAATTGCATAGAATCTCAAAAATTTCATCTTCAGTAGTGAATATATGATGTTCGATTTTATCACTAACAAACCTGTTATGTTTGAGAAACCACTCTATAAAATCTGAATTAGTCATTTTATATAAAGACCATCCACGAGTAGCATTTCCAAAAAAATCCTTACGTGCTTGAGAAGCAAATCCTGCTAAATCTGATCTAGTTGCTTCACTTGCAAACCTAAATGCCAAAACATAACTTCCTTCAACGAATTTATCGTAAAGAAAAGTAATCTCTCTATCTTGTCCATCAACTAAAGTTAAAGAAAGACTTCCCGAACCAATTTTCATCTCCACTAAATCTAAAATATTTCCTATTTGCTTGGTAGGTCTCCACACATGCATTTTACTATGATTATCCATCTCAACACATCCTAGTATGAATATCTATTCTAGACAGCTTTTCGATTATACTTTCTTCGCATGAAATAAAAAGAGACAGATCCCTCTGCCTCTTTCTTTATATATAACTAATTACTTCTTCAAATTATAAAACGACTTCAATCCACCATACTGACCAAGCCCTGAAAGCTCATCCTCAATACGAAGCAACTGATTGTACTTCGCAACGCGGTCCGTACGTGATGGTGCACCTGTTTTAATTTGACCAGCGTTTGTTGCTACGGCGATGTCAGCGATTGTTGCATCTTCTGTTTCACCAGAACGGTGCGAGATCACTGCTGTGTAGCCAGCGCGTTTTGCCATTTCAATTGCATCAAACGTTTCGGTCAATGTTCCAATTTGGTTTACCTTAACTAGAATAGAGTTTCCTACACCTTGCTCGATACCTTGCGCTAATTTCTTCGTATTTGTAACGAAAAGATCGTCACCAACTAATTGAACACGGTTTCCAATTCGGTCAGTCAACATTTTATGACCATCCCAGTCGTTTTCATCTAATCCATCTTCAATTGAAATGATTGGATATTTGTTTACCATTTCTTCATACCAATCAACCATTTCTGCTGATGTACGAACGACACCTTCACCTTTTAGGTTGTATTTGCCATCCTCGTAAATTTCTGAAGCTGCTACGTCCATTGCCAGCATAATTTCTTCACCAGGCTTATAACCTGCCGCTTCGATTGCTTCCACAATTGTTTGCAGTGCTTCTTCATTTGATTTCAAGTTTGGAGCAAATCCACCTTCGTCACCAACTGCTGTATTGTAGCCTTTAGACTTCAACACGTTTTTCAACGAATGGAAAATTTCTGCACCTGTACGTAGCGCTTCCTTAAATGTTGGTGCTGCAACTGGCATTACCATAAATTCCTGGATGTCTACGTTATTGTCAGCATGCTCGCCACCATTTAAAATGTTCATCATTGGTGTTGGCAATGTTTTTGCATTAAATCCACCTAAATAATTGTACAGTGGAATTTCTAAATAGCTAGCAGCTGCATGTGCTACAGCCATGGAAACACCAAGAATCGCGTTAGCACCTAGTTTCCCTTTGTTTTCTGTACCATCTAATTCAATCATTAACTCGTCGATAATGTTTTGACGTGTTACATCGATCCCAAGCAATTCTGGTCCGATAATTTCATTCACATTATCTACTGCTTTTTGTACACCTTTTCCAAGGTAACGTTCCTTATCACCGTCACGTAATTCAACCGCTTCATATTCACCAGTTGATGCTCCACTTGGAACGAGAGCAGCTCCAAATGCTCCTGATTCAGTAAAAACTTCTACTTCCACTGTTGGATTTCCTCGTGAATCCAACACTTCACGTGCGTAAACGTCTGTAATGTATGGCATGTAAACCGCTCCTTTATTTTTTAATTAGTGTTGTTCCAGTCATTTCTGCTGGTAAATCAATGTCTAACAGGTCTAACAATGTTGGTGATAAATCAGCTAAAATTCCACCTTCACGTAAAGTCGCATCTTTTTGGGTAACAATAACCGGCACAGGATTTGTAGTATGTGCAGTCATTGGATCTCCTTCTGGTGTGATGACTTCGTCTGAATTACCATGATCGGCAGTAATAATAGCACTCCCACCTAATTCTACTATTTTATCAACAATTTTGCCAAGACATTCATCAACTGCTTCGATTGCTTTGATCGTTGGTTCTAACTTTCCTGAATGTCCTACCATGTCAGGGTTAGCAAAATTAAGGATAATCGCATTTGGCGTATCTGTATCTAATTCGTTTAACAGGGCATCAGTTACCTCATATGCGCTCATTTCTGGTTTAAGGTCATAGGTTGCTACCTTTGGTGAATTAATTAAAATTCGTTTTTCACCAGGAAATTCTTTTTCCCTTCCACCGCTCATGAAAAACGTAACGTGTGGATATTTCTCCGTCTCAGCAATTCTAAGCTGTTTCAGGTTATGCTGGGATAATACTTCTCCAACCGTGTTATCGAGGTTAACCGGATTATAAGCAACATACCCATCAACTGACTCACTGAAGTTTGTCAGCATAACAAAGTGCAAATTCTTCGGTACCTTTTCTCCTCGATCAAAGTCACGAAAGTCATCATCGGCAAACGTACGTGATATTTGAATCGCACGGTCTGGCCTGAAGTTATAGAAAACGATGGAATCCTCATCTTTAATCGTTCCTCGCGGTGCTCCGTTCTCATCCGTTAAAACAGATGGTATGACGAACTCATCATGAATTCCATTTTCATAGGAATCCTCGATTAATGTATATGGGTCTTTATATTTTGGACCTTCACCATAAACCATTGCATCGTACGCTCGTTTCACACGATCCCAACGCTTGTCTCGATCCATGGAATAATAACGACCTGAAATCGTTGCAATTTGGCCAATGCCAAGCTCTTTCATCTTTTCTTCGGTTTTTTCGATGTATTTTTTCGCAGTTTGTGGACCAACATCTCGTCCATCCAAAAATGCATGAACAAATACATCCTTCAATCCTTGGTCACTAGCAAGCTTTAATAGTGCAAACAAATGGCTAATGTGACTATGGACACCACCATCTGATAGTAATCCGAAAATGTGCAGTGCTTTGTTTTTTTGTTTAGCGTCGTTTATCGCGTTTAGAAAAGCTTCTTTTTCAAAAAACTCCCCGTCTCGAATAGACAAGTTAACACGAGTAAGGCTTTGATACACAATTCGACCAGCACCAATATTTAAATGGCCAACCTCGGAATTACCCATTTGTCCCTCTGGTAAGCCAACCGCTTCACCACTTGCTTGTAGTTGATTGTGCGGATAGTTTGCCCAATAACGGTCGAAATTCGGTGTATTGGCTTGCTTCACTGCATTTCCCATCTCTGTATCCCGAAGACCGAAGCCATCTAGGATAATGAGTGCAGCTAGTTTATTTTGTTTCATTTTTTACCTGCCTCCACAAGCTGGATAAAGGAGTCAGCTTCTAAACTTGCGCCACCGACTAATGCACCATCAATATCTGATTGGGAAAGTAGTTCATCAACATTTGCTGGCTTTACACTTCCACCGTATTGGATTACAACTTTTTCAGCAGTATCCTCTGATGTAAGCTTCGCGATCACGGAACGGATATGCTGACAAACTTCATTTGCATCAGTGCTTGACGCCGTTTTGCCTGTTCCAATTGCCCAAATTGGTTCATACGCTACAATAGTTTTGGCAATTTGTTCATCGGATAGGCCTTTCAAGCCTTCTTGAACTTGCTTTTCAATGTGATTCATCGTTTCGTTTGATTCACGCTGTTCTAGTGTTTCTCCAACACATACAATGGGATTCAAGTCATGACTAAACGCAGCGTGTACTTTTTTATTTACTGTTTCATCTATTTCAGCAAAATATTCTCGGCGCTCAGAGTGACCAATCACAACGTGTGTCACGCCTAAATCCTTTAGCATTACAGGGCTCACTTCGCCGGTGTATGCTCCACTATCTTCAAAGTGCATATTTTGCGCACCGATTTTAATATTGCTATCTTTTGTTAACTCGACGAGCTTTGGCAAAAATGGGAAAGGTGCACAGACAATTGCTTCGACACCTTCTCCAGCCGGATTTTTCTCAACAACCGATTGAACGAAACCTTCCGCTTCATTCATCACTTTGTTCATTTTCCAGTTTCCAGCAATTACTTTGTTTCGCATTTTCTCACCTCATCAATTTTTTATGTTTTTGTATAGATTATTGCTTTATTACAATTACTCAATTTCCATTTCCATTCAGATCACCAAGTAAAAACACCCTGTAAACAGAATGGATCGGACACCAGATGCGCTATTAGCCTAAAATCCGGGCGAATGGACCTGTTTGCGGACTCAGAATCCCTTATTCAGATAAAAACATCATGAAATTACTACTTTTCACTGTATAGCGGATCCTGTGTCCGCTTAACCCATCAAATATGTCTAATAAGTCAAAATAAGGGATCCTGTGTCCGTTACCTGTGCAGACACGCCCCGACCATTCTACGAGGTCACGCATCCTGCACTTATTTATCATCTAACGCATCAACACCTGGAAGAATTTTTCCTTCCATAAATTCTAGTGATGCTCCGCCACCAGTGGAGACGTGATCCATTTCTTCGGCAAAGCCAAATTTCTCCACTGCAGCTGCAGAGTCTCCGCCACCGATGACGGTATACCCTTCTGTTTGTGCTAAAGCATCTGCAACAGCTTGTGTACCACCTGCGAAAGCATTCATTTCAAATACGCCCATTGGACCGTTCCAGATGACGAGCTTTGATTCCGCTATAATTTCACGGAAGGAATCCCGCGTTTTCGGACCGATATCAAGTCCTTGCCAATCAGCAGGGATTTCATCGACATCAACAATTTTCGTATTAGCATCTTCAGCAAATTGATCGGCAATTACAGCGTCTTCTGGTATAACGAAACGAACGCCTTTTTCCTTCGCTTTTTCGATAAATTGTTTAGCAACCTCGATCTTATCCTCTTCAAGCAACGATTTTCCTATTTCATGACCTTGTGCTTTGATAAACGTATAGGATAGACCACCGCCAATTAACAGGTTATCTACTTTATCCAGTAGATGATCAATGACATCTATTTTATCCTTTACCTTGGCACCGCCAATTATTGCAGTGAATGGTCGGTCTGGATTTTCTAATGCTTTTCCAAGTACATCAATTTCTTTTTCCATTAAAAGTCCTGCAGCTGATGGTAGTTTTTCTGCCACGCCCGCAGTAGATGCATGTGCTCTATGTGCAGCGCCAAATGCATCGTTCACGTAAACATCTGCCATGTTAGCGAATTCTTGTGCTAGTTTTTCATCATTCTTTTCTTCCCCAGGTTCAAAGCGAACATTTTCGATTAATAAAATATCACCATCACCTAGACGAGACATTGCTTCGTTTACTTCACTTCCATATACAGCATCTGTTTTTGTAACTTCCTTACCTATTAAGTCACTTAACCGCTTCGCAACTGGATCTAGTCGCAAATCCTCGACAACTTCACCCTTAGGCCGTCCCAGGTGGCTTGCCAAAATAACAATCGCTCCTTGTTCGGTCAAATACTCAATCGTTGGAATTGCTGCCTTGATTCGAGTGTCATCCGTTATCTCGCCATCTTTCATTGGTACATTGAAATCCACACGGCAAAATACTTTTTTCCCTTTTAAATCAAGGTCTTTCAGAGTTTTTTTATTCATCCTTAAAAAATCCTCCTTGTGTTATGTATAAGCACTCTCAGCTTGTTTTCCCCCATTATACTATCATTTAACACACTTAAATGAAAAAGAGGAGGAAAAGTTCCCCCTCTAGTATATATGAACTTCCGCTTATAGTCCTTGATTTTTAATATAAACTGCCAAATCAACGCATCGTGCAGAGTAACCCATTTCGTTATCATACCAAGATACGACTTTGACCATATTATCTTCCAACACCATTGTTGATAATGCATCAAATAATGATGAATCAGTATTACCAACAATATCAGATGAAACGATTGGTTCTTCTGTGTACCCTACAATGCCCTTTAAGTTTCCTTCAGCAGCTTCTTTAAACGCTTTGTTTACGTCTTCAGCTGTTACGTTTTTGTCAAGTTCAGCTACCAGGTCAACAATGGAACCATCTGGAGTAGGTACGCGAACGGCCATACCATTTAATTTCCCGTCTAATTCTGGTAACACTTTTCCTACTACTTTTGCAGCACCAGTAGTTGTAGGAATAATGTTTTGAGCCGCTGCACGTGCACGGCGATAGTCCTTATGTGGTAGGTCTAAAATTTGCTGGTCGTTTGTATATGAGTGTACAGTAGTCATTAGACCGCGTTTAAGACCAAATTGCTCGTGCAATACCTTCGCAAGTGGTGCAATACAGTTTGTTGTACAAGACGCATTCGAAACAATATGATGTTTGTCTGCATCATAATCCTGTTCGTTAACACCCATAACCATTGTTAGATCTTCTTCTTTAGCAGGTGCAGAAATAATTACTTTTTTAGCACCAGCATCTAGATGTTTCTTCGCATCTTCACGCGCAGTAAAACGTCCTGTAGATTCAATTACAATCTCTACACCTAAATCTCCCCAGCCTAAATTTGCTGGATCACGTTCAGTTAGTACTTTAATTTCTTTTCCGCCAACAACGATATTTGATCCACTAACTTTTACTTCTTGTTCAAGCTGACCATGTACGGAATCATATTTTAATAGGTGAGCTAGCATTTCCGCATCAGTTAAGTCGTTTACAGCTACAACCTCAACATCGTCATTTTTCAATGCTTGACGAAAAACGTTACGTCCGATCCGACCAAATCCATTAATTCCTACTTTTACTGCCATAATAGTTTCCTCCTAATATCTCAATTTGATTTTATTTATCATTATGAATAATCGCTTCTGCAGCGGCTTCATCTGTTATCAATAAATCAGCCTTTCCTTGTTTAAAATAGGATTTTATTGCGTTTGCTTTTGACTTACCACCTGCAATGGCAACGACCGTAGAACTCGACTCTAAATCTTCTAATTGAATCCCAATCGTTCGTACCTTATGCACAACATCACCACTGCTATTAAAATAGTAGCCAAAAGCTTCACTTACAGCATGTTCTTTTTCAAGCTGTTCTATAAGTACTTCATCTGACTTTCTTCGGTTTGCCATTGTTAATGCATCACCGATTCCGTGTAAGACAATATCTGCCGAACGGATAAGCTCGGTAATTTCGCGAATGGAGGGCTCCTTTACCATCGTTTGATAGGACTGTTCACTTAGTGGATCTGGAACATACAGCATCCGATAATCACCATTTGTCCGCTTTGCCATTTCTGCAACAATCGTGTTTGCCTGGCTTTCCACTTTTTCACCGATACCACCACGAGCTGGTACAAACATGCATTTAGCTCCATTTTCAAACGGTGACATCATGCTTGCTACAGCAGCCATCGTTGTTCCACCAGTAACCGCGATTGTTTGCTCATTTGAAACTTGTGTACGTAAATGGGCGATTACTGCTTTTCCTATTTCTTGTTTCACCCACTCATGGGTATCACTGTCACCCCGAACAACAATTACATGTTCTACTTGTAATTTATCCTGTAACTGTGTTTCTAAAACGCGTAATCCAGTGATATCTTTCATAAAAGTGGCTAATTCACTTAGTATACTCTTCCCATCTTCGGTAATGAGCATTCCTTTACCAGACACATCAATCATCTGATGCTTTTGTAAGAAGTCTACTTCACCGCGTACTGTACGTTCGGATAGCTTTGTTCGATCCGACAAGCTTCGTCTTCCTATAGGTTGAAAAAGATTAATAGTATGCAGTACCGTATACCGTTGCTTCATAACTTCCACAAGGTCTGGAAATATTCTTTTTTGCAAATCAATAAATGATTGCATCTTGTTGCTCCTTTTTGTCGGACAAAAAAGTCCCGGATGGTAATATTTTGTCCTGCATGCGTTAAAAAAATACGCAAATATTTCATTTGCTTATTTTCATTGTAGCAAACTTCATACATATTTCAAGTCATTTGTTTTTAGAGGATTCTTTCAATAATGCCTCAATAGAATCATATGTAATTTGCTCGCAATTTAATTCTTTACCGTTTATTTCAATAACTGGGATAGACAAGTGGTATTTCTCTAGCCATTCATCTTTTGAATAAATATCTCTTTCCTCAACCGTACATAGATAATCATTTTTTAACAGATCAACTAACGTTAAGGCTTCGTCACACAATGGACAGTTTTGCTTTGTATAAAAGTTTAAATAAATCATTCGTAAACTCCTTTTCTTGTACATGCTACTATTTTCACACAAATTAATGATTTTAGCACTCAAAACGTATGCTCAACAATGATGCAGATTACCAATCTGCAGTTCTACAGTTTTAGGAATGCGTAGAAATAGATTAGGAATGAGAAAAAGTGATTATTGAATGTGTTCTCATTCTTTTTATCAAACAATATAATAATACAAATTAGTAGCGATAATAGTTGTCACCCTATATTATTAATGAAAGGGGTGTTTTCATTGCATTCAACCGCTGAACTTGTTAAAAGTATTAAATGGCAGACAGGTAAATTTGGATTTACCGTCTTAGATAAAGACCCTCGTTTAGATATGATTGGTATAGGAAGAAGTGCTGCGGTATTTAAGCTGCAATCAAAAGCACTGAAGGTATTCTTTCCCGGGAGTACGCATATCGCTCAGGAAGAGGCCGAAATATATGAAATGTTAAAAGGGAATACCTACTATCCTACTTTATATGAATCAGGTGGAAACTACCTGTTAATTGATTTTATTGAAGGAAACACTTTTTTTGATTGTTTATCACTAGGAATCCCTTTGTCAAATTCAGCCATCCAAGAAACCGATTATGCTCTTTACTCTGCAAAACAGGTTGGACTAAATCCTTCCGACATTCACCTTCGTAATATTATATTGACTCCAGAAGGTAAAGTGAAGCTAATCGATGTTGCTAGATTCAGACAAACCAAAGATTGTCGGCAATGGGCAGACCTTAAAAGAGCCTATTTTACCTTTTACAGCAAAAATTATTTTCCCAAAAAAATTCCAGTATCTGTTTTAAATACAGTTGCTTATTTGTATAAAAAAAACTTCTACCAAGAAATAGCTTTATAATTTAAAAATAATTAAGACAATATTTCCGTTAAAAACTTCTCCTATAATAAATCCTTTCGAAAAAACAAGAAATCTCAGTCAAATTTGACTGAGATTTCCTGTTTTAATAGTGCCTTCTTTTATTACATTCCTATGTTGCTATTTTCATAGTTGCTCAGCAAGTTGACGTACGATATCATCCATATCTTTTCCCTTTGTAATATTTTGAGTTTCTAAAGGAAAAACTCTTTTTCCGGTGTGTACATCTTCAATAAATCTAACTCTATTGGTAGCAACAGAGCTAGTACATACTAGAATCTCTCTCGAGTTAACTTGTATCAAAGAAAATTGCACTTTACCATTTGATAACCGTGTTGAAAGAGTCACAATTTACCTCCTTTATGTATATCAATAAGTGTCAAGACAAATTTACAGCTACAATCTATATTCTAATAATGACCTAGTGTCCCTGCTTTTCTAGCTTTTTTACTAGCCCGGTGGAAAGTGAAAAGTCCAATCCCCATCCACAATACTAGGTTTATACATCCCCACCAAAATAATGAGCCATCTCCAAAAAGCGACGCATTTTCAATCATCATTTGCTTTAATAGACCTACCATTGGAGCAAGGGGAATAATAATAGCAAGGTGAGACCACACACCCTCAAAAGTTGTGAAAGGTGTCATAATTACAAAAAGAAGTGCAAATTGCATCATATTTAAAAGTTGATCTGTTCGTTTGAATATAATTGTAATACTGGCAACTAAATATCCTATACCAATCGCAACACCAATGGCCATTAACAGCGGAATTAAATTCATAATTGAAAAATCCAAATAGTGACCAGTCAATATCATGATGCAAGTAACAGTAATTAGCATAAAGAGAATGATGTATAATAAATTTGCCACATTTCGTATAAATAGTACTGTTATGGCACCTAAAGGGCTTAGAAAGACTTGTTCTAATGTTCCATTTTTTGATTCCTCAGATATAGTAAACCCCATATCTCCAATGGCATCTAATACCAATACCCACAAGATATAGCTGATAATAACGGCGCTAAGTCTATCGCCAAATATATCTCCGCCTGTAATGTATTTTCCGCCTAGAAATAAACCGTAAAAAACAACCACCACTAAAAATATTTGACTTATAAACTCTGTTGGATACCGCTTAAACTCAATCAAACTTCGTCGAAATTCAGCAATAAGCGCATGTATGATCATATTTCTACTCCCCAGCTGCATATTTTAAGGATTTATCATTACTAGTATAGTATCGAAACACCGCTGCCAAATCAGCAGTATCCTTTTGAACACGTACAATTGGATATGGTTCTAATATGTGCATAATTTCATAAGGAGTCTGATCTCCCGACAAAGCAATTTTAAAAGAAGTTGAACTCGTATATTCAGGTGTATATGATTCTAATGCAAGTTTTATTTCCTCGGAAATTTTTCTATCACATTCAAATATGTACGTTTCATCATTAAATTGTTGTAACACATCCTTTGTTACTCCTTGTTTAATTAACTGACCATTATTAATGATAGCCAGTTGGTCTGATAATTGTTCAGCTACTTCCATTTGATGGGTTGTTAGTAAAATACCTACATTTTGCTCTTTGGCAAGATCCCTGATTAAAACTTGAATGCGATCAGATGCAGCCAAATCTAACCCTAACGTTGGTTCATCCAAAAGCAATAGTGATGGTGAATGAATAAGGGCAGTGCATATTGCTACTTGCTGTTGCATACCACGACTTAACTGTTGAACCGTATTATTAAGTTTTGCTTCTAAACCAAAAGCGCACATCAACTCTCGACCCTTTTTCAAAGCCTCGGATCGTGGTATTCCTCTAATTCCGCTCCAGTACTCGAAGTTTTCCAAAGGGGTAAGTCGCCAATACAAGTTTCTACTACCTTCCAAAACCGCTCCTAGATTTTTAAGGGCATAGCCTCGTTTCTTTAAAATGCTCTTCCCATTAATCCATACATCTCCACTATCAGGTTGAACCAAGCCAGCAATCATTTTAATTGTAGTCGTTTTCCCTGCTCCATTTGGACCCAAGAATGCAGTGATGCATCCTGGGGACAAGTTAAGGTCTATTGAACGCACCGCTTTCACAGTATTATTATTTTTAGCCTTAAAGCTCTTCTCCAAGTCTTTAACTTCTAGTAGCATATACTACCTCCAAAAGTATCATTTGTTAAAAGAATAATTTGTTGTATAAAAACCTATTACTGAATGTAATAGGGTTTTTTGTTTCAGATCTTTTCTTTTAAATCTATCTTTTCATAAATCTTATTTATCTGAGAAAGTTTGGATTGAGTCCACCAATTTTTCAGCTGGATAAGCCCTAACGATTCAAGATCTTCACAAATAATCGTAGAGGTTTTTAATAACTTTGATAAGCCTTCACCAATTATCTGTATGAATTTTTCATCTTCATGAAGGGTTTTAATCAATACCAAAGGATCTGTTATATTATTGATTGACGCTAGGAAATAAGACCAGTGGGTCCATTGGTGTTTTTTCAAATCAACTTCCCAATCAATAATATCATCAAACATTTGATTTACAAACGCCATTCTACGTAAAATGTTAACCCATTGCTTAGTATCCCCTACCCCATCATATTCCCCAACCATAAAGGGTACGATTTCCCAACTGGCTGATTTATCAATTCCAAAATTATAATATTCAATATCATCGAATGGATGAGTTAAAGAATATTCCACATTAAGGTTTTTCAATCTATAATTTTCTTCGCTTTTTGTTACATTATAAGTCCTATCTAACAAAATATTCAGTTGAGTATTAACAGATTCACCAATCTCCTTGGATAAATTTTCATTAATAATTGAAAGCGTATGAAAGCATCTTATTAAATTCGATGATATTTCTTGTTGAGCATCCACAAAGTTATCCAACAAAAACATTTGCTGCGATAATAAATGACTTAAGCAAAATAAGTCACTATAATGATATGGATTATTCACATCCTTAATGAAAAAATACGGAAGCAATGAATAAGGTGTGATCTTAAGCTCGGAATCTAACTGGTGTTTTTGAAAAGCTTCTTGTTCTTCCTCTCGCACAATTTTATATAAAACTCTTGGAAACTCATAGTTCATTCAAATCACCCGATTCTTTTATACTTTTGGTAAAAACACAATACTTAATTTAGCATTTTAGACTACTTAAAATTGTAGCCAAGGCAAAGATACCGTTATCCTCTACTGTCGAGATATTTCTTGGGTTTAAATCGTTTGCTGTTGGTACTTGCATTCTAGCGGTTCCTTTGAACTCTTGAATACCATTATAATTCTTTAAAAGGCATGAAAGTGCATCGTTTAACATACTCGAATGGTCATATCCTAGCGTTTTTAATATAATTATGATACAAGAAGTTGCGAAAAGTTCTAATCCATTTTTACCCCACCCGCCATTTTTTAATTGCTTTCCACCTATGTATTTTAAAATTTTTCTTTTATACGAGTCGGGGATATTTCCCTCTAGTGCTTGCACTGAAATCATTGTCGGATAATACCAATCGCTCCACCAATAGTCCCGCCAAATTCCGTTAGAAAAATTATTAACTATAAACATTTCCATTTGTTGTCTTTCGGATGGTGATATGACTTTCCTAAGAGAAATAAGTGTATTACATGTTGTTGAATGATGCTCTTGTAACCATCCTCTATATATATCTAAAGGAGCTTTGGGAAAATATTTATTATTTTCGCCAAATGCTAATAAAATATCGTGATCGTTATAGGTAGACACTCCTCCACTGCGTGTTATATGACGCATTAAAAAATCTATATCAACAGATCGAACATTATCTATTCCAATCCCTCGTATAACAACAGCTGTAGAATCAGCATCGGCTACCACATTCTTATTAAATCCCCATCCACCTTGTTCCCTTGAACTCCCAATTAAAAATTCTTCGGTATCACTGGAATTAACATCTCCTGAGAGTGCGCTCAATACATAACCTGTGACCCATTCAGTTGCAATTCCGACAGTAAGATTAAAATCTTTATAAACCCCTTTTTCTTGTGTCGAATATAACTTGTTTATTATCTCTTTATGTAATTCTGTTACTTCTGTTACCAAGTAGTTCACACCTCGCTTTGTGTTATAGCTATATAAGTTGTTGCTTTTTTAATTTTCGGATTTAGATTGAATCTTCTATAACCGAGGGATAATTTTTCTTCGTACTAATTGTGATAAAACAAATGACGTACCACAGTACGCCACTTGTTTTTTATCCTCGAGTTGGGATTACCATTTGACTTCGATATCTTTTTGTTTCTCTTCTAATGGGCTATTTCTTACTTCATCCATCATTTTTAAAACATCATTATTTTTCATAATTGCTTAATCCTCCTTTCCGTTAAGATATAGTATAGTCCCATTTCAGTTAGTGATAAAAAGTCACATTTTCTTGTTAATATCTTTTAAATCACTAATTCACTGAAAATCATAGTTTAGCCTAAGTAATTCGTACGATACTATGAATATAGTAATATTAAGTTGGATTCCTATAGGAATCTATTATGGAAAATGTTTGAATTGAATCGTCCGATAACATTAAAATATATCTGGAGTAAAGTAAAGGGATAAAAAATAGCCCATTACTTCAGATTTTATTCTAATCTAACGTGAATAAGGACACCTGAAATAATGTGCTATTATATACGTATACCTAAAGACTCAATTTTTTTGATTTCTACTAAATCATACTTTGTGTGATAGAATTCTTGTAAAAGATTTTCAATTTTTATCAATTGGCAGCTTAAACGTTTAACAAAGTTTTCTTACTTCCATCATGGAATCTATTACAACTACTTGATAGTCCAACTGATTATCTAATTTGCTAAAGTTTTTTTATACTGTGTGCTAATGGTAAATGTTCATCTTTTGTTTCTTGTTGCATTTTAGAGTAATCATAATGTAATCCTATACTGATTGTTAAACACAAAATTAATAATAAACCTGCTATTTTCTTCACAGTTTAACCCCTCCTTAATTAATCACAGTATATTCTCGTCTGATTATGCAGTAAAAGGCTATTTCTCCTTGTAAAATCTATTAAATATGTAAATTAACTGAAAATTGTACTTTTATTGAGACAATACTCATGGTAATATGAATATAGTAATGTTAAGGAAGTGAATTAAACATGATCATGAATTATGGAAGGCTAATCAGAGAATTAAGAGATTATACAGGATTATCTCAAAAAGATCTATGCGAGGATATTTGTTCCCAGTCTTTTATAAGTCGCATCGAAAAAGCAGAAATTACTCCTTCTGCTACTATGTTGTACCAATTGTCCCTGAAACTAGGAGTTGATATCAATTACTTCTTTGAACACAACAACAATTATAGAACTGATTACGCCAATGAATTCTGCACCCAAATACGCATTTTGATTATTAACTCAGACTTTGAGGAAGCACATCGTATGCTTTTAGCAGAAGAAAAAAATCCAAACTTTGATGGAATTAATATGAAAAAATTTTTGCTATGGAACCAAGGTATCTGTTCTTACTATGTAAAAAACGATTTTGAAAAGTCCGTCCAATATCTTATACATGCACTAAATATAAAAGAAACTGCCTTAACAATTATGACGGTGCGGGATATTGAAATAATGAATTCGTTGGCCAATATATACAATGAAAATGGTGATATCAGAAACGCTAGTAATTGGTATGAAAAAGCATTGCACTATTGGAAAAGGACGCCAACCATTCAGAAAGAAACTCTTTTCGTCCGTATAGTATACAATTATTCAGTTTTGTTGAGTAAGCAAAGTATGTTTGTAGAAGCAGTTAAAATGTGTGATAAAGGGATAAATGAAATGTTGAAACAAAAATCGTTATATTTATTAGGTGAATTATTATATGAAAAGGGAATTAATCTTAGGAAATTGAACAGAATTGGACAAAGTTATGAATACATGAACGATGCATTACACCTTTTTAAGATTCAGAACAGCATGAGTGCAATTAAAACAGTAAAAAATGCTATTTCAACTTATCGGGAAAAGGACAAAGAAAATTCGGAAGGGTTGCTTTTTTGTAAAGCAAATTTTTAACTTTCTGCTCCATAATTAAGAAAAAGACTCTTTTATTATAGATTTTTACCTTACTAACAAACATAAAAAAGACAAGGCGTCTCTAATGAAGAGATTCCTTGTCTTTTTTCGTCATAGCGCGCCCAGAGGGATTTGAACCCCCGACTCTTGGTACCGGAAACCAATGCTCTATCCCCTGAGCTATGGGCGCAAATATATATGTAAAATTTCACACATAGGATATTATAACGTTATGTATGAAAACTAACAAGTATTTTATTCAATAACTATATACTTGAATTGTTGCAACTCCGCCTGTGCTGCCCGGATATCATTCACTTTTGACTAAGTTTATCTGTTGTGGTCCGAATGCTTAGAAGGATCACACGAGTTTTCCTACTTCGATCCGAGTTTAGACCGAATGTTTCAGTGAATACGAGCCAGATTAGGTGAAATACGATCCGAATTCTAATATTACGATCGAAATTGAATGAAATACGATCCGAATGGTAAAAATACGATCCAGATCAGATGATTTACGATCCTTACATCAAATTACATCTAAACAGGTAATTTATACGGATAGTTAACCAGTAATCAAAACCACAAGAAAAAACTAGGATTACTGGCAAGCTTTAATGACGAAATCCTTAGTTAAACTATACTTCTATCCTTAGAACTTTTACCTATTTACCAGTGCAAAAAAGAAGACCTCCGTCCATTGACAAAGGTCTTCAATCTTTATTATTCTGCTACATTTGCAAATTTGTATTCATATGTTGCTCCAAATGGATTCACATAAACTCCTTGAATCTTTGGTGATACTAGCTGTGCATGTGAGCTTTGGAAGATAGGAGCAATTACTGCATCTTCAAAGAGTACTTTTTCAGCTTCTAAGAAGTTTTGATAACGTTTTACAGGATCCATCGCATATTTCGTTGCTGTTTCTTTCACTAATGTATCATATTGTTCGCTTGAGTAACCTGTAAAGTTGTTTCCACTCTTTGTCGTAAATAGATTCATGAAGGTGTACGGATCTAGGAAGTCAGGACCCCATCTTGTAACTTGAATCTCATAATCTTGCTTCGTATCTAAATCAAGTCGTTGTTCTTTCGGTACTTGTTTCAAATTAATGGTTAACCCTTCTAGATTCGTTTCTAACTGATTCGCGATGTATTCTACCATTGTTTTTGTAGTTTGATCATCGTCAGTTAGTAATTCTAATTCAACTTTTTCTTTTCCAATCGCTTCTAAACCTTTTTGCCATAATTCTTTTGCCTTCTCTAAGTCATATGTTACAAGATCTCCACTTACCTCTCTGAAATCTTCGCCAGATTCAGGCATTGGTGTGAAATCAGCCGGCACAAGACCGTTTGCAACAATTGAACCATTGTTTAAAATCTCATCAACTAATGCTTCCTTATTAAACGCTCTGCTTAATGCAGCACGAATATCTCTGTTTGCAAGAGCGTCATTCGCTTCTTGGTTAAATTTAATAAAGTATACAAAAGTATCTGGACGAACAACATAATCTTCATGTGACTTATATTGGTCTACTAAATCTGCCGTTATATCAACACGGTCAACTGCCCCAGACGTGTATAGATTAACTGCAGTTTGTGGATCTTTTACAACTTCAAATGTTAATTTATCCATTACTACTGCATCTTTATCCCAGTAGTTTTCGTTCTTCACAAGCTCCCATGAGCTACTAGTGCTTTCCCAATTTTCTAATGTATATGGCCCGTTTGCAAGTAATGTATCTGTACTTATAGCAAACTTGTCACCTTGTTCCTCAACAAACTTTTGGTTTAATGGAAAGAATGTACCAAAAGTAGTTAGCGATTCAAAATAAGGTGTTGGATTTTCTAATTCAACAACAAATGTATAATCATCTGGAGCAGAAACACCTAGTTCTTCGACAGGAACTTCCCCTGTACTAACTTGTGCAGCGTTTTTAATTACGCCGCTCATCATGTATGGACCATATTCAGATCCAACTGATGGGTCGACTGCTCGTCTCCATGCATAAACAAAATCATGTGCCGTTACAGGTTCCCCATTTGACCACTTAGCATCTTCACGTAAAGTGAATGTCCATGTAAGACCGTCTTCACTTACCGTATGTTCTGTCGCAATACCAGGAACCGGTTTTGCATTTTCATCCAATCGATATAAACCTTCCATTGTAGCTGCTAGATAAATAAAAGAAGCTTCATCTGTTGCAAGTGAAGGATCCATTGTTGCGATATTCACCGGGTTCGTTAAGTTAAGTACCTTTTCATCTCCCCCTGATGTCGCTTCCCCTTCATCTTTGTTGCCTGTTTCTTCTGAGTCACCAGTACAAGCTACTAATAAACTAAGTAATAGACTAAGTAATACTAAAAATACCCACTTTGTTTGCTTCACGTAATAGACCCTCCCATTTATTTTTCTGAATTGCTTACAAAATATTATAACTGTCCATTAGCAATATTGCAAAGTATTTTTAATTTCTAATAATTAAATATAGTTTTAAGTCTTACTGGGTAAAGTATAGATGTACAAATGAAAAAACTAGCCAACGATGATAGAATTAAAAAGTGAATGGTTTAATATAGTTAATATGGGGTAAGATGGAAAAGTGAAATAAATCGATAATATCGATTGTTTACGTTTGACCTTTTTTGACCTATTAGTTATCATAAAATTATCCAATCAAACTGGATATGTTTGAATTAAAGGAGGAAATTTCGATGAATTTAATACCAACAGTTATTGAACAAACGAATCGTGGAGAACGTGCATATGATATTTATTCACGTTTGTTAAAAGACCGCGTAATCATGCTAGGTAGTGCTATTGATGACAACGTAGCAAACTCCATTGTTGCACAATTACTTTTCTTAGAGGCTGAAGATCCAGAAAAAGATATTTCACTATACATTAACTCACCTGGTGGATCGATTACAGCAGGTATGGCAATCTACGATACAATGCAGTACATTAAAGCAGATGTTTCAACTATTTGTACTGGGATGGCTGCATCTATGGGAGCGTTTTTACTCGTTGCAGGTGAAAAAGGTAAGCGATTTGCTCTTCCGAACAGTGAAGTGATGATTCACCAACCATTAGGTGGAACACAAGGGCAAGCAACTGACATTGAAATTCACGCTCGTCGTATTATCCAAATGCGTGAAAAGATTAATGAAATTCTTTCAGAGCGTACTGGTCAGCCAATCGACGTTATCGAACGCGATACCGACCGTGACAACTTCATGACAGCTGATAAAGCAGCTGAATACGGTCTAATTGACAAGGTATTGACTAGAAATACAGATAAAAAATAGTTCGAAAAAATCCCTGCTTTTAATTTAAGCGGGGATTTTTATTAACTCTGATAGAAACGTATACGTTTTATGGATATCAGTATAAGGACAACTAAGGCCTTCACCATTAAAACTTGGCGTTCAGCCAAGTTTTAAAAATCATTTATTTTTAACAAGTGAAACTAATTGCTCGATCGCAATGCTTTCATCGATTCCTTCCGCGATTAATAGCACCTTCTCACCTTTTCCAATGGCAAGACTCATTAATCCCATTATACTTTTTGCATTTATCCGCTTACCCGCCTTTTCCAAAAATAAATCTGCAGTAAACCGATTAGCTTCTTGGACAAAATGTGCAGCTGGTCTGGATTGTAATCCCGATTCTAATTCAATCGTCACTTCTTTTTCCACCAACGCATATCCTTCCTTTCTATTTATATGTAAGCGTATTCAAATTCATTATAGAAAAACTCAGCATCCGCCTCATCCTTAATAGCGAGTGCTGAAGATTTTTCTTATAAGGTCTACCATAACTTATACTTTCTGACGTTATAAATGCAACGCGCAAATCATTATATCTCTTCACCTTTACGAAGTTTATTGGCATATTCATCAATTTTTTTCAATCGATGGTTTACACCAGACTTTGAAATTTTACCAATTGAAATTAGCTCACCAAGTTCCTTTAAAGAAATGTCTTCGTGCTGTACTCGTAGTTCTGCAATTTCTTTAAGCTTATCTGGCAGTGCATCCAATCCTACTGTACGGTCAATCAGTTTAATGTTTTCAATCTGTCGAAACGCTGCACCGATCGTTTTATTTAAGTTTGCAGTCTCACAGTTTACAATTCGATTAACTGAATTACGCATGTCGCGTACGATACGAACATCTTCAAACTTAAATAATGCATTATGTGCGCCAATTATGCTTAAAAACTCCGTAATTTTTTCCGCTTCTTTTATATACGTAATATAGCCCTTCTTTCGTTCCAACTTTCTTGCTCTGAGATTAAAATTATTTAATAAATCACATAAGGCATCATTATGCTCTTGATAAAAATTTGAAATCTCCAAATGATAGGACGAAGTTTCTGGGTTATTAATCGATCCCCCAGCAAGGAACGCTCCCCGCAGGTAGGATTTCTTACAGCAATTTTTCTTAATATACTTTGGTGAGATATTACGAATAAAGGTGTAGGGCTCTTGCAAAATTCCTAGATCCGACAAAAGCTCTCGGACATCTTCCTTTAATCGAACGATATATACATTATTCTTTTTAAGTTTCATTTTACGCCTAACCAATAGTTCTACCGGCATATTGTATTGTTTCTTAATCAGCGTATAGATTCTACGTGCAATTGCAGCATTTTCCGTTTGTACATCTAGTAAGTATTCCTGTCTTGAAACAGAAATAGCTCCATTCATTCGTATTAATGCAGACAATTCTGCAAATGTGCAACAAGAATCGATTTCGATTGATGTTAATTCTTTTTTTATTTCAGATGCAAAAGACAACCCCTTCACCTCCCCGATTAACCATTTGACGGGCGTTGCTTCGTTTCATTCAAAAGAGAAAATAGTAAATCAGCAATTTTATGTGTATCGTGCCTAATCGTTGTTTGATCGTAGTTAATGATATCACCTTCAATAATGCGAATACCCATCTCAAGAAGTTTGTCGATATCATAGACTACTGGTTCTGCGTTTTCTTCCGCGTATAAATCGCGAACCTGTTTGGTAATTGGTTCATTGTGAACGATAATAGAGTCCATGCAACCATCACCAACATGATCGATTATTGCCTGAACATGCTCAGAAGCTGTGTAACCCGTCGTTTCTCCTGCTTGAGTCATGACATTACATACATAAACCACTTTACCTTTTGATGAGCGAATCGCATCATCAATTTTAGGAATGATTAGATTGGGAAGTATGCTCGTATACAGACTACCTGGTGAAACCACGATTAGATCCGCCTTTCGAATAGCTTCAATAGCATTTGGCAGAGGATTAATTGCATCTGGTGTTAGAAAAACTCGTTTAATTCGTTTGTTAGCAAGCGGGATACTGGATTCCCCAATAATTATCGATCCATCTTCCATTTCGGCATGCAGGGTCATATTTTCATTAGAGATCGGATACACTTTACCTTTCACATTAAACACGCGACAAATCTCTTTTATCCCGGTATAAAAATCCCCTGTTATCGATGTCATTGCTGCAAGTAATAGGTTTCCCATAGAATGCCCAATAAGACCATTACCATTTGCAAAACGATGCTGAAATAACTCCAGTAGCATTGGTTCCGCATCTGATAGTGCAGCAATTACATTTCGGATATCCCCAGGTGCAGGCATAGCCATTTCATTTCGAATTCTACCCGTACTTCCGCCATCATCGGAAACAGTAACTAATGCAGTTAAATGAATCGGTAAATGCTTCAAGCCTCTTAATAAGACAGGCATACCTGTCCCACCACCGATAACTACTACTCTCGGTTGATTTTCTTCCATTACGAAGATTTTCCCTTTCGTTTATCAATATCACGATGGCTGATATGTGTAATATAGTTAGATGAAAGCTGTTTGGCAAAATGTTCAGCAAGTGCAACAGAGCGATGTTGACCACCAGTACAGCCAATCGCAACAACTAATTGTGACTTTCCTTCTTTTTTATACTGAGGAAGCATGAATTGTAGCAAATCAAGTACCTTCTCATTGAACTTTTGCGTATCTGACCACTTAAATACATAGGAAGATACTTCAGGGTTTAAGCCCGTCAATGGCTGCATGTGTGAAACATAATGTGGGTTTGGTAGGAAACGGACATCAAATACTAAGTCTGCATCAATTGGAAGTCCATATTTAAAACCAAATGAAACCATGTGCACAGAAAAAATCTCTTGCTTATCATCTGTATATGCTTTCAAGATTTTTTCACGTAACTCACGCGGCTTTAAGTTAGTTGTATCGATTATTCGTTGGGCTCTTCCACGCAATTCATCAAGTACAACCCGTTCCTGTTGGATTCCCTCTAACGGCAAACCACCTACAGCTAACGGATGAGATCGTCTTGTTTCCTTGTATCTTGTAACAAGCTCCTCATTTTTTGCATCTAAAAATAAAATATGTTCATGTAACCATTCTTCTTCACCAAGAACGTCTAATGCTTCAAATAATGAGTCGAAAAATTCGCGTCCACGCAAATCCATCACCAACGCTACTTTTCGAATCGTATTTGTAGCATCACGCATTAACTCAAGGAATTTAGGTAGCAAGGCTGGAGGAAGGTTATCGACACAGTAATAGCCCAAATCTTCAAAGCTTTGTACAGCTACAGTTTTACCTGCACCTGACATTCCTGTAATGATTACAAGCTTTGTTTCTTGTTCTTGTTTTAGCATTTTGTAACCCCCTTAAAGTGTGGCTGAATCAAATCGCATGTTTAATAACTTATACTCTTTTGTGTAGGAAAAAGAACCGTATAAGACATCGTCTTTTGCTAAAACATGCTCATATATTTTTCTGTCTCCTTCTGCCATTGGTAAATCCTTAATTTTATCACGATCAACCCATTCAAGAATTCCTTCATCACAATAATCCGTTAGAATTCCATCGTATTCCGTGCAAATAAACGTAAACATCATCCATTCTTGAACAATTTCTTGTTCGTCATGAATAGTGAATGTAAATGCGCCAGCTAGCTTAGGATCAAGTAATTTCAAGTTTGTTTCTTCCCGGTATTCGCGAAGTACGGATTCCTTGATGGACTCTCCTATTTCCATTTTCCCACCTGGAATAGCGTACCAATCACGTCTCGGTTTTTTAAGTAACAACACTTTATCGTGTTGTATCAATATACAATTCGTTACACGTTGCAATATTAACACCTCTCTTAAGAGGAAGATTTTATATATTGAAGCTCATTAATTGTTGCTAAAATTTATAATAACTGAAGGCAGCTACAGAAAAACACTACGCTAGGCTTCTAGCGTGCTTGCACTAAGCCTTGCTGAATGCAGTAATCGGACCCACGATTCCTTATCTGTGAAAAATACGGGCAAATGTGGCAGTTTGCGGACTGAGGATACCTTATTTAGGTTAAAATAGGTAGAAATCATGCTTTTTTCACTGAATAAGACATCCTGTGTCCGTTAATCTTCAAAATCGCGCCTAAAAAGGCAAATAAGGAATCCTCTGTCCGCTACTGAGCGTGTAGGACAAATATAATGTAAAGCAATGTTTATATTGAGCAGTGAAGCATTTTTCTTACTCCACAGTTTACTCATTTTTTACCATAAGCATCTAATCAGTGATTCTCATACATTACTACTATTATACAATGAAAAAAATCAAACCAACAAGGATATGTTTTGCTTTTGGGATCCTAGTTGGTTCGACATGTTAGGACAAGCTTTTTGGAGCGTATTATAAACAAAAAAAGATGCACAGGTGCAGTTCACCTGTGCATAAAACTAATTTATCTATTAAAAGGGGGTCAATTAGTTAATTATATTGTACCCCAAAATTGTTGCGAACGTGTTACAACAGCGTTAAAAAGTAATTACTTTCTGCAAATGTTTCTTTACACTGAGTGAATTAGTTAGCAGACTTCATTTTTTCTAATAAATTTTCGATATAGCTTTGTGCAGATTGTGCTGCGATACTGCCATCCCCGGTTGCCGTCACAATTTGTCGAAGTTCTTTATCGCGAATATCTCCAGCGGCAAATACTCCCGGTACACTTGTTTCCATATTTTCATTTGTTGGAATGTATCCCTCATCATTTGTGATACCAAGCGTTTTAAAAGGCTCGCTTAACGGAACCATCCCTATATAGATAAATACACCCTCAGCATCAAATTCTTTTTTCTCACCTGTATTACGATTTTCAAGTGTAACACTACTTACTTTACCGTCAGGACCATTAATTGTATTCACAACTGTATCCCAGATAAACTCGATTTTATCGTTATCAAATGCACGTTGCTGAAGGATTTTCTGTGCACGTAGTTCATCACGACGGTGGATGATCGTTACTTTTTTTGCAAAACGTGTAAGGTAAACTCCTTCTTCCACTGCTGAGTCTCCACCACCAATAACCACTAATTCTTTCTCTTTAAAGAATGCTCCATCACAAACAGCACAGTATGAAACGCCACGGCCACCTAATTCTTCCTCACCACTAATGCCAAGCTTTTTGTATTGTGCTCCAGTCGTGATGATTAGTGCACGCGTTTTATATTCGTGTTTACCAGCTTTAACTAGCTTATAATCACCGTGATCTTCTACTTCCTTAATATCACCGTATGCATACTCAGCACCGAACTTCTTTGCGTGTTCAAACATCTTATTCGATAAATCAGGTCCCAAAATGTGTTCATAACCAGGATAGTTTTCTACATCCTCTGTATTAGCCATTTGACCACCTGGTATACCTCGTTCAATCATCAACGTATCTAAGTCTGCTCGTGATGCATAGACTGCAGCAGTCATACCTGCAGGTCCTGCTCCCGCGATAATTACATCAAAAATTCGATCCTCGGACATTACTAACCGCCCCTTTATTTACAATAATATTATTTTAGAGAATGTTCAAAAAGTCCAGTAAAAATGACACTTCGAATTTCTTTGTTAGCTAGCTTTTCCGTTCCTCACGTATTAATAACATACGTTCTGGTACTCAAAGCTACGCTGCCTCGAACTTCTCGGTCCTTTTTATCCTCCTTTTTGAACACACACTTTAACTTAAACCATATATATAGTATAAGATGTATTTAGGTTCGTCTAATGTTCTGCTCATTTAAGGGATGGTTTTCTTTACTCAACAATGGATGACGTTTACATCCTTCACTCCATAATTTAGCTGAAAGTTCTATTTCACCAATGTAATAAGCAGCAATACTAAACCAACGATAATACGATGGATGCCCTTTTAAGACACCTTTTGACAGCGCCTTAAATCGATTAAATGCTTCAAGGTAATATTCTGTACGCGCTAACGTCATTGCGATTTTCAATTTTTGTTGTTCATGAATAGAATACACATTTAATAGTGCATTTATGTGGGCCATGTATTGTTTATCGCCACGTTCATAATAAAAAATAGCCAAGTTAATATGAGAACACAATTCATTTGGATTTTCTTTTAAGGTATCTAATTCCATTGTTATTGCGTCATCCTGAAAGGAATTGAAGAACAATACTTGTGTGTAATCATGTTTAATCATTTTTTGGTCTGGAAACAATGCCATCATTTCTTCTAATAAGGGTAATGCTTTTTCCCATTCCATATATTCCATATGGTTAAACACGGTTTCTTGGTAAATTAGAAGCTCGTCTTCCTCTTCCATATTCCAATCGTCTTCTTCGATGTCGTCAATATCAAGCATTTCTAATAGTGTACTTGCTTCTTCTTGAAATTCACCATCAGGCTCACACGTTAAATAAGACTCTGCATATTTTTTTGCATCATTTAATAAACCTAGATGAGCATAATTATTTGCTAACAAATAATAACAGTCCGCATATTTATCACCAGTCGATTGAAGCACCTTTGTCAACAATTGGTTTGCTGCATGATAGGCTCCAATTTCCGTATATACAATAGATAATTGACATTGATACAATGGCTCAGTTGGCGCAAATTCTATCGCTTTTTTCATCCATTTAACAGCAACGTCAAATTTTCTTTTTTGAAAGGATTCTACACCCTTCGTAAAATAAAAATCACCTTCTGGAATAAAAGGGACAACATTGTTTATTAATTTATTTTGTTTCTTTTTCACGTCTTGCATGGTTATCCCCCTACTGTCAATACATACCGAACAAAGTATACCATACTTGGAACTAGATTTATAGATGGATAATCTATGGATAAAAACTAGTTCAATAAGAAAAGCGCAAGCGCCCGTTTAGAAGCGGACGCATAAGCAAGGGACCGTAGAACGCATGGTTTTAGCGTTCGAAGTGTCCATTGCTTATGACGGCAGCTTCTGGGCGCTAGAGCTAGACAGCTTTTCGTTTATACTTTCTTTGCTCTAAAAAAAGCTTTATCCGGTGTTAATTGGATAAAGCTTTTTACTTAATTCACCGGATTAACTGCTTCAACTAATAACTGATCTAATTCTTCGGTATATGCCTGTTTTTGTTCAATTGACCATTCCAAGCTATCCGTCATATAGTCGATTACAGAATCTTTGTGCGTCCGAACCCAATCTATATCAAAATATAAAGCTCCTGTCCGACGGATGAAAAAATCAACTGGCTTATACACCAACTCCTGTTCCATCCCGTACAATAACTCCGCGAAAACTAGAGGATCAATTCCAGCAAGCTTTGCTTCTTCTTGTTTGTTTTTATAGTTGGAGAATAACACGTCTATGTTTGCTCCATATTTTTGAACAAGTCTCTCTGCTGATTTTTCTTCAATTCCTTGATTAATTGCCTCCGTGACTTTATTCGTTTTAAATTCGGTGAAGCCTTTTGACCCGCCTACTTCTCCGCCCGAAATCGGTAAATTTTTTGTTAGTGAGTGGGTAAAGATAATCTGTTTTTCTTTTTTCAATTGATCAGCCACTGTATTCACTGCATGTTCTGCCATTTTTCGGTACCCTGTTAGTTTTCCTCCAGCCATTGAAATTAGGCCAGAATCAGAAATAAAAATCTCATCCTTACGAGAAATCTCGTCTGGACTTTTCCCTTCTTCTGAAATTAATGGTCGTAACCCAGCCCAGCTTGATTCAACATCGTTTTTATTGATAGCAAGCGTTGGAAACATGTAGTTAATTGCCTCCAGTAAGTAATCCCGGTCTTCTTCCGTCATAGTAGGATGTTCAATATTCCCCTCATACGTTGTATCAGTAGTGCCTACATACGTCTTGTCATCTCGTGGAATGGCAAAAATCATTCGGCCATCAGGTGCGTCAAAATAAATTGCTTGTTTTAATGGAAATCGTTCATTCGAAAATACTACATGAACGCCTTTTGTAAGATGAAGTGTCTTACCTTTTTTAGAGCCATCAATTGCACGCAATTCATCAACCCAAGGCCCTCCGGCATTTATTATTTTTTTTGCAAATATTTTTAAACGCTCACCTGTAATTTGATTCTCAACAATTGCACCGATTATTTTTTTTGCATCATTATAGATAAAATCAATCACTTTTGTGTAGTTAATTGCATGAGTTCCGTGCTGAACAGCTTTTTTCATGACCTCAATCGTTAAACGGGCATCATCGGTTTTGTATTCTACGTAATATCCCGCACCTTTTAGACCATCATTTTTAATAAGTGGTTCACGCTTCACTGCTTCAGTCGGCTTAAGCATTGTACGGCGTTCATCTTTTTTTACTCCTGCAAGAAAATCATAAACACGTAGCCCAAGGTTCGTGGTATATGGACCGAAGTTACCTCCTTTATGGAAAGGAAGCATCATCCATTCGGGGGTAGTTACATGTGGTCCATTCTCGTAAACGATAGCGCGTTCCTTCCCAACTTCAGCTACCATTTTTACTTCAAACTGCTTTAGATACCGTAACCCTCCGTGCACAAGCTTGGTCGAACGACTAGAAGTTCCTGCTGCAAAGTCATTCATTTCTACTACACCAGTTCTTAAACCTCGTGTAGCAGCATCTAGCGCAATCCCTGCTCCAGTAATCCCCCCACCAATGACAAGAAGGTCTAACTCATGTTTCGTTAGGTTATCATAAATTTCCTGCCGTCTTTTGCTAGAAAAAATGGTCATCGTCATCACTCCTCTATCCGAATTATTCCTACCTTACAAATACCCTAAATATAGCTGTTTCATGTATCGTGAAATAGAAAAAACCACAAAACGAACCAATGTACATACATTAGCGTTTTGTGGTTTCTCCAAATCTCCGACCAATTATTAACTTATTTTTAGTCTAGCATATTCCTGCTGTTAAGAAAAGAAAATAAACTCCTATTTAAATGCTTGTGCTGCCTTCACAGCCTTTTTCCAACCTTCATACAATTCTTTTCGTTCGTTTTCATCCATCTTATTATCAAATGTTTTATCAATGTTCCACTGGTCAGCAATTTCCTGTTTGTTTTCCCAGAAGCCTACTGCAAGTCCAGCCAAATATGCTGCTCCAAGTGCTGTGGTCTCATTAACTACTGGGCGTTCAACAGATGTTCCAATTACATCACTCTGAAACTGCATTAGAAAGTCATTTTTGACCATGCCGCCATCGACACGTAACGTTTTTAACTCGATTCCTGAATCAGCAATCATTGCGTCCAGTACATCACGGGTTTGATAGGCTAACGATTCCAGTGTCGCCCGAACGAAATGCTCTTTTTTAGTACCTCGTGTCAATCCGAAAACTGCACCACGAACATCACTATCCCAATATGGTGTTCCAAGTCCAACAAATGCTGGCACAACGTACACACCATCTGTAGAATCAACTGCTTTTGCTAATGGCTCACTTTCTGGTGAACTATTGATAAGTTTCAAACCATCGCGTAACCATTGAATAGCTGATCCTGCTACGAATATACTTCCTTCTAGCGCATATTCAACCTTACCATTCACACCCCACGCCAAAGTCGTTAACAATCCGTTATCAGATTTAACACCTTCTTCACCCGTGTTCATTAGCATGAAGCAACCGGTTCCATACGTGTTTTTTGCCATTCCTTTTTCAAAGCATGCTTGTCCGAACAAGGCTGCTTGTTGATCCCCAGCAATTCCTGCTATCGGAACCTCATGGCCAAAGAAATGATAATCGACAGTTTTACCGTAAACTTCTGAGGATTGTTTGACTTCTGGTAACATAGACTTTGGTACCCCTAATATTTTTAACAGTTCCTCGTCCCAAGCTAAATCATAAATGTTATACATTAACGTCCGAGAAGCATTGGAATAGTCTGTAACATGGGTTTTTCCACCAGTTAGTTTATATACAAGCCATGTATCAATCGTTCCAAATAACAAGTCACCATTCGTTGCTTTCTCTTTTGCACCGTCCACATTGTCTAATATCCACTTTACCTTTGTACCAGAAAAATAAGGGTCAAGTAATAGCCCAGTTTTGTCACGGAATGTATCATTATAGCCATCTTCTCGTAATTGGTTACATATCTCCGCTGTTTGTCTAGATTGCCAAACAATTGCTTTATAAATTGGCTTACCAGTATTTTTATCCCATACCACAGTTGTTTCACGCTGGTTGGTTATCCCAATTCCTTCTATCTGACTAGGTTCAACGTTTGCTTTCCGTAATACATCGGAAATACAGGCAAGCATGGACGTCCAAATTTCATCCGCATCATGCTCTACCCATCCTGGTTTTGGAAAAAATTGTTCAAATTCCTTTTGTCCTGTTTCAACAATTTCTCCATTATGATTAAAAAGAATTGCACGTGAGCTTGTTGTACCTTGATCCAATGACAAAATAAATGTTTCCACCATAATTCCTCCTCTTTACCATAAAGATGTTTCGGATGTAGAGACTGCAATTGCCCCAGCTTCGAGCGCTAGCTGCGCTTCATCTTGGTTGGTAATTAGTCCGCCAGCGATTACTGGAACATTGGTTTCGTTAACTAAATGTTGAATATATGTTGGTAGTAAACCCGGAAGCACTTCAATACAATCCGGTTTTACTTTTCCGATCAATGCTTGGTTATGCTTTATAGCTATGCTGTCTAATAGAAATATTCGTTGGATAGCCATGATGTTATGTTTTTTGGCTAGACCAATTATATTTCCTTTTGTCGAGATTATTCCATCAGGTTTAACCTCGTGCACCACATACTCCATTGCATACTCATCCGTTTTCAAACCGTGAATTAAATCAAAATGGATGATAATTTTTTTCTTATGACGATGTACATACACGACAAGATTTTTTAGTTGAGATAGCCTGGTTTCTAACAATACAACAGTATCATGGTCTGTGTTTATTGCTTTGTCAAAATCCTTCATACTCCGTATTGCAGGTAATATGCCAGTTGGTAAATTCAATGATGAATGCCTCCTGTATAAAATACTTCCATGATGTCTCACTCGCTGGTATCATTAGACCTAATCTTTTTTAGCAGTTATGTAAGTCTATTTCAACAAAGGTAACATAAAGTAAATTATTAAACAGATTCGTAGTCGAAGGAAATTGCGAAATAAGTGCAACGTTGATTTTCGTTACAGGCAGTCGCTTTCCGCGGGCAACGCCTCAGCCTCCTCGGAAGAAAAACACTTCCTGCGGGGTCTTCGGCTGTTGCTCGTCGTGTTGCATGTGGATTCAGAGTTGTTGGCACTCCTCGCAGATAAAGATTGCTTTTCCCGCAGGAGTCGACTGCCTTTCTCTCCAATCAACTATCCCAAAAGTAGGTAGTCCAGTTAAAATAAATCATCTTCTAAACGTTGTTCCATTTCTTCCTTTGTATAAATAACTTTCATCGGATTGCCTCCAACAAAACACCCCGTTGGCACATCCTTATGTACAAGTGTACCAGCAGAAACAATCGCTCGATCACCAATCGTTACGCCTGGAAGGATTGTTGTGTTTGCGCCGATCATCACTTCGTCACCAATTACTACATTCCCGATTCTGTATTCTTTAATCAAATACTCATGTGCCAATATTGTTGTATTGTAACCAACAATTGAATTAGCTCCAATCGTAATTTTTTCTGGAAACATCACATCTGGCATTACCATTAGTGCAAAAGCTGTTTTATCTCCTACTTTCATCCCGAGAAATGTCCGGTATAGCCAATTCTTCATTGATAAAAAAGGAGAGTACCTACCTAGCTGGATAACGATAAAATTTTTCATCACTTTCCAGAAAGATACTGTTTTATATATCTGCCACAAGGAATTTGACTTTTCAACACGATACCGTTTCGTATTTCGCATGTGTTACACTCCTACAATGGTAAATAAATCTCGCATATCCTCAAGCATATAAGTTGGATTTAACTTTTCTAGTGTCTCTCTGCCTTTAATTGTCCATGCCACTCCAGCTGTTTGCACACCTGCATTTTGTCCCGCTTCAATGTCATGAAAATTATCGCCAACCATAAGTGTCGTGGAGGCATCCGCATTAAGGTTTTTCATCGCTTTATAAACAGGTTCTGGATGCGGTTTTGGATGTGTAACATCATCAAGTGTGATAACGGTGTCAAAAAAGTTATCTAGTCCAACCAACTTTAACCCCATTGCCACACCTGGACCCATTTTTGTTGTTACGATTCCTAATTTTAGTCCTTGTTCTTTTAACTTTTTTAGTGTATCAACGACATGTGGATATGCATCAACAAAATCGTCATGATGATGTAAATTGTGTTCACGATAAGTCTGGATCATTTCCTCCGACTTATTCGGGTTAACACGATCAAACGTATCCTTCAACGTTGGTCCTATAAATGGTAATACCTCTTCTCGGGTGATTGGCAATTGATAATGCTCAAATGTATGTAAAAACGAGGCAATTATCAGTTCATTTGTATCAATTAACGTTCCGTCTAAATCAAAAAGTATCGTATGAATTTTCATTTGCCATTTCCTTTCTTTTTACCTGTTCCGGTCGTTTCCATAATAAAGAAACAATGATTGTCAAAACGATAGCAGTACTCAATCGTATTGCTAATAGTGGCCATACTGGAATACCGAGTGGAATAAAGATTAGCGTATCCTCAACAACCGCATGACATGAAACTAAAAATATCAATGCTAAGTACATATCTCTTTTTGATACACCGTCTTCTTTAACAGCCTGAATCATTAGACCAGCGCCATATGCTAATCCAATCGTAAGGCCTGCTACGAGCGTCATGGATGTATTTCGTTCCATTCCCAGCAGTTTCGTAAAAGGAGCAAGCATATTGGAGAATTTTGTAAGCCACCCTTTTTCACGTAAAAATTGCATGATAACCATGAGCGGAATAACAATTATTGCAAGTTGTAACACTGCAATTAAAGCCGTTTGTACACCATGAAATGCAATCTCATTCCAACTGTTTAAAACAGCTGGTGAATCTGAAATAAGTCCGTATTCTGCCTGCTCATTTCCTCCATTCCAAAATAGATTGATGACGACCCCAGATATTATTGCTAACGATACTCGAATTCCTCCGATAAACCAAGCACTTACACCCACTCTTGCTGCTACAGTCGACTCAATAAATAGATTGTGTGAAAATGAAAGCATTACTGCGAGAATAAAAACTTCCTTTACTGTAAAATCAAACGAAACGATTGCAGCGATTCCCGCATACAAATTTAACGCATTTCCTAAAACTAATGGAACTGCCGCTTCGCCTGATAAACCAAATAAGCCCATAATTGGACTTATTTGTTTAATGATCCATGGTAATACAGGCGTATATTGAAGAATCGTTATCAATAGGGTAATGGGAAATATAACTTTCCCTAATGTCCATGTCACCTGTAATCCCTGCTTAAAACCCCGTTGTATAATTCCGCCCAACGCCCATCCCTCTTTCTGTTTAAAAACACTTAGTTGTTACTTTGTCATTTTCGAATAGCTGTATCTATTGTTGTTTTGTCACAAAATAAGTGAACCGCGACGTAACTTGGTGCATGTACATCAAGGACCCTTTTGGGTATCGGACTGAGGATGCCTTATTTACCTTTTTCACCTTTATTTTGAGGATTAACGGACACACGATGCCTTATTCAGCTAAAAAACATGATTTTCAACTGCTTTTACCCAAATAAGGAATCCTCAGTCCGATAACAAGCGCATTTACCCTTACTTTTCACAAATAAGAGATCGTGTGTCCGCTGGCTGACACCTGCATGCAATTTTTCCGGTACGATCGAAAGTATTACTTACTTCACTAGCCTTAACCGAAGCGGAAATCAATGTTGTTGGTAACATAAGCATAAATTTTCACTATTTCGCAATATACCCCACTCGCGAAGGTAAGACAACAACATTTACTAGAAACAGGAATAATTGATTCCATACAATCTTAAATTGACTACTTGCTGTCTTTTATAAACTATTTCTTCTTTTTAGAATGTGATATTTTCGTACTGTCATAACGTCTATTAACACTTGAAGACTTTCTACGATAGATAATCAATGCAGTCGCACCTACAACAAGAATAACGGATATTAATTGTGCAGCACGAAGCTCTCCAACTACATAAAGGCTATCCGTGCGCATACCTTCGATAAAGAAACGTCCAATCGAATACGTTATCACATAGCTTAAAAATACTTCACCACGTAGTGGATTGTAACGACGTAGAATAAGTAGGAACACAAATACTAATATATTCCAAAACGATTCGTACAAGAACGTTGGGTGATACATTGTTCCGCCGATACACATTTGATTCATGATAAAGTCTGGTAAGTATTGATGAAAATTATTATATGTAGCTTCTGAAATTGGTCCCCCATGTGCTTCCTGGTTCATAAAGTTTCCCCAACGACCAATTGCTTGACCAAGAATGATACTTGGAGCTGCAATATCAACAAGTTGCCAGAAAGATACTTTACGCACACGGGCAAAAACAACCGCAGTTAACACGGAACCAATTAATGCGCCATGGATTGCAATTCCACCGTTCCATATTGCAAAAATGTCCCACCAAGGTCCTCCTGCATATTCTTCCCATTCAAAAATAACATAGTATGCACGCGCAAATATTATAGCAATTGGAATCGCAAATACAACTACATCAACAAATAAATCTTTCTTTAAGCCTAAACGATCAGACTCTTTTACTGCTAGATATAGACCGAGAAAGGCACCGAAGGCAATTATTACACCATACCAATAAATCGTTAACGAACCTAACTCTAAAAATACACGGTCTAACGAAGGTGCACTACACGTCATTTCTTTCACTCCAATCCTTTATTTATCTGTTCCTTGGTCAATCATACTTGTTAATCGTTCGGAAAATTCTTCGGCTGCATTTACACCCATTCGCTTTAAACGAAAATTCATTGCCGCAACTTCTATAATTACTGCAAGATTTCGACCAGGCCGAACTGGAATGGTTGCCTTTGGTACATTTACATCCATAATTCTCATATGTTCCTCATCCAGTCCTAAACGATCATACTGCTTTTTCTCATCCCAAATCTCCAAATGGATAATTAACGATATTTTTTTATAATTCCGCACCGATCCAGCACCAAATAATGTCATGACATTAATGATACCCAGACCACGGATTTCTAATAAATGCTCGATAAGTGGCGGCGAATTTCCAATCAGGCTATCATAATCCTCCTGACGAATTTCAACACTATCGTCTGCTACTAAGCGATGCCCACGCTTAACTAGCTCAAGTGCTGTTTCACTTTTACCTACTCCACTTTGTCCAGTAATTAACACACCGACACCATAGATATCAACGAGTACACCATGGATGGCTGTAGACGGCGCAAATTTTGCCTCTAAAAAATTCGTTAATCTACTAATAACCCGAGTCGTTTTTCTAGGCGAGTGTAATATTGGAACACCCGATTGATTTGCAGCGTCTATCATCACTTGAGGAATTTCCATATCCCGTGTTACAACTATACCTGGTGTCACATCCGTACATAAGCGAGCAAAGCGCTCTTTCTGCTTCTGTTGATCTAATTCGAGAAAATAAGCCATTTCCGTTTTGCCAATCAATTGTAAACGTTCTTTTGGATAATATTTAAAAAAACCCGTAATTTGAATCCCTGGACGTGCAATATCACTAGTTGTTATTTCTCTATGTACACCATCGTTACCAGCAACTAGTGTCAAGTTGAAATTATCTAATAAGTCTTCCGTGCGAACAATTGTCATTCTATGTCCCTCCGCTTGTACAACAAACTAACTGATTTACATTGTAGCATATATAGTATAGGTTAGAATACAATTGGACTCTAGTGTAGAAAAACCCAAGTTGGGAAAGATTTGCGCAAATAACAAAACCATTATTCTTACCACATCACCCTGGCATAATGTGTTATGGTCATTTTAAGATAAGAAAAGACCAAATCTGGATTCGATCTGGTCGTTTTCTCCACAAGTATATGCATTTTTATTATTTTCTAATTGTATCTTTAATTAGTTGATTTAGTAATATATTTAAAATAGAGATAATAATTGAAGCGATTAACGCTGTTCCGAATCCTGATATGATAAACGCATCATCCATTATTGCCTGCGTTATCATTAAGGTCACAGCATTGATCACAAATAAGAATAACCCAAAAGTCACAAACGTGATCGGAAGTGTTAAGAGAATCAAAAAAGGTTTTACGATAACATTTAAGATGGATAAAATAAGGCTAGCAACAATTGCTGTACCGAATCCATCAAGCTGAAATGAATTAAACAATTGAGCTACTGCGACCAATGCAACAGCATTTAAAAAGATTGACATGAACCAACGCAAAAACATTAGCGTATCTCCTGTTCATCAGGGATAATGATCATTGCAGCAAAATAGATAAGCAATAATACGAAAACACTCATCACTGTTAATACGACAAAAACGAGACGAACAATGGTTGAATCAATGTTAAAATACTGCGCGATTCCACCTAAAACACCTGAAACCATACGGTCTGATCTGGATCTAGTCAAACGCTTCATCGAAAAACCTCCTCGTCTTTGGTAAATCAATCATACTTCCAAATATAGAAACGTTCTTTTCCAAGTCGTTTTTTTGCTTCTTCTTTTAAATCAGAAGCAATTTCTGGATTTTCCCGAAACTTGCCTAATATCCCATCAGCCTGGGATTTATGAGCGGAAATAGCCTCCATTTTTTTATCAAAATAATCGGAAATGTTATTCGTAACATCAGGCTTTCCAAGATCGTCATAAAATGTATTGGTAATCGCTTGTGCCCATACTGTGGGACGTTCTTCAGGTTCCATCATACGAACGGCTTCAATTGCTGCTGCCCCTAACGCATCATGATCAGGGTGTACCGCATGCCCGGGATAATGTGTAATTACGAGACTTGGCTTAATTTCCTCTAATATCGTTTTAAGATTTGTTGCCACTTCTGTACGATCTTCAAATTCTAGCGTTTTATCTCGATACCCTAACATCCGAAGATCCATATCTAAAATAGTACACGCTTGGATAAGTTCTTCTTTACGGATTTCTGGAAGTGTTTCACGATTTGCAAAAGTTGGTGAACCCATATTGCGTCCCATCTCACCAAGTGTTCCACATAGATAGGTAACAGGTACACCTTCTTCACGAAATTTTGTAATTGTACCGGAAGCACCAAACGATTCGTCATCTGGATGCGGATAAATGACTACTACATGTTTCTCCATTCTATTCACCATTCCTTTGTCTGATTCTAATGCTTAAATGGGGTCTCGCTAATCTCTAACGAAACCATCAATCGTCCTTCACGATCATGACCGGCCATTAACAGTCTATTATCCTTGTCAACTACCCAATCGGTTAGCCCTTCTGCATAAATCCAACCTAAATCCATTTTCAATCCGGCTCTATACGTTTTACCATTACCGACTATCTTAGCCTGAGAAAATGTCACTTTTGCGTTACGAATATATGCGCCAACATTGTAGGCTTTATCATCAAAATGGCTTGCATACGCACCATTCGTTGTTTCTAGATGGACATAAACTTCTTTGTTACAAAATTGATCAAATAATTGTTGTACTTCATTTATTTCAATTGGCTTCATCAACATTTCCTCCCAAAATACCTTCTTTACTCACCTTACCCAAACAATGGTACATCGTCAAAATATTTGACCGGTTGAGGAACTCTAACTTTCTATCAGTATTTTCCACATGATTTGTGAACCACTCACAACGTTTCGCACATTCCAACACCTATGAACGGCTTTTCTCTTTATTCACTTGCTACTTTTTCCTTTCACTCTGCTCAATGAACAACTTTCCACGGTATCCACTTGCTACTTTTTCCTTTCCCCCATTTCATCTAAATCCAAAATCTACTTTACCACCGTTTTGAAACCTTAAATTTTACCCACAACAAAGATAGCAGGCCAATTCGGCCTGCTACTTTATTTTGAACCAACTTTTTCCTTTGCTGCCATGTCATTTTCCATTCGTTTACGATCACGTTCAAGAATTGGTTTCAAATAGCGACCGGTATAGGAAGCCTCTTGTTCTGCCACATGCTCTGGAGTACCTGTAGCAATAATCTGTCCTCCACGATCGCCACCTTCAGGTCCAAGGTCAATAATGTGATCTGCTGTTTTAATTACGTCTAAGTTATGTTCAATAATTAAAACAGTATCTCCATTATCAACTAATCGCTGTAACACAGCTAACAATCTTTTAATATCGTCAACGTGTAAGCCAGTAGTTGGTTCATCCAAAATATAAAATGATTTTCCAGTTGAACGTCGATGAAGCTCACTAGCCAATTTCACTCGCTGCGCTTCCCCACCAGATAACGTGGTGGCTGGCTGTCCTAAACGGATATAACCTAGACCAACGTCATAGATCGTTTGCAATTTACGGCTGATCTTCGGGATGTTCTCAAAAAATTCAACTGCTTCTTCGATACGCATTTCTAATATATCAGCAATATTTTTTCCTTTATATTTTACCTCTAATGTTTCTCGGTTATATCGTTTACCGTGACATACCTCACAAGGTACATAAACATCTGGCAAAAAGTGCATTTCAATTTTTATAATTCCGTCACCGCGGCATGCTTCACAACGCCCGCCTTTTACATTAAAACTAAATCGCCCTTTTTTATATCCTCTTACTTTTGCTTCATTGGTTTGAGCAAAAACATCACGAATGTCATCGAATACACCAGTATAGGTAGCTGGATTAGAACGTGGTGTTCTTCCAATTGGTGATTGGTCAATATCGATTACTTTTTCGATATTTTTAATACCATTTATTTTCTTATGCTTGCCTGGCAAATGTTTTCCTCTATAAAGTGATTTTGCTAACCTTTTATATAAAATCTCGTTTACTAATGTACTTTTTCCTGAGCCAGATACACCAGTTACAACTGTCATTAGTCCAAGTGGAAATTTTGCAGAAACGTTCTTTAAATTGTTTTCCTCTGCTCCAACGACTTCAACATTCGCTGTTTTCTTTGGCTTACGACGTTTCGTTGGTAAAGAGATATATCGCTTACCAGATAAATACTCTCCAGTTAAGGAGTTTTTATTTTTCATTACTTTTTCAGGTGTACCATTTGCAACAATTTGACCGCCGTGCTCTCCCGCGCCTGGTCCAATATCAATTAAATAATCTGCCGCAAGCATTGTGTCTTCATCATGCTCCACGACAATCAACGTATTGTCTAAGTCGCGCATCCGCTTCAGCGTTCCAATTAATCGATCATTATCACGTTGATGCAACCCAATCGATGGTTCATCTAGTACATAGAGAACACCAGTAAGTGCTGATCCAATTTGGGTAGCTAACCGAATTCGTTGTGCCTCACCACCAGATAATGTGCCCGCAGCACGTGACATAGTAAGGTAATCAAGCCCAACGTTATCAAGGAACTCTAGACGATTACATATTTCTTTTAATATCATTTTAGCTATTTTTTGCTCTTTTTCCGTCAGTTCCAAATTAGTGAAAAAATCCATCGCCTCGGTAATGGAGTAATCTGTAACCATACTAATGTGCTTATTGTTTACGAGTACCGCGAGTGCCTCTTCCTTCAGGCGATAACCCTTACATGTTGGACAGTGTTTTTGTGCCATATATTTTTCCAATGTTTCGCGAATGAAATCTGATGAGGTATCGCGATAACGGCGCTCAATATTCTTTAGCACACCTTCAAATTCGATTTCATTATCACGCACTGTTCCAAAGTCGTTCACATAACGAAAGCGAATTTTTTCTTTGCCACTTCCGTATAAAATCTTATCCATTTGATCTTTCGGAAGATCTTTTACCGGTGTCGTCATACTGATACTGTAGTGCTTGCATACACTTTTTAATAACTCCGGGTAATACTGTGAACTAATCGGCTCCCACGCCGCAATTGCGTTATTTTTTAGCGACTTGGTCCAGTCAGGAATTACTAGATCCATATCAACTTCTAAGTTTGTACCCAATCCATCGCACGTTGGACAAGCACCAAATGGGCTATTAAACGAAAAGAGACGAGGTTCCAATTCGCTTATGGAAAAACCACATATTGGACAAGCATGGTTTTCGCTAAACTGAAGCTCTTCTTCGCCAATAACATCCACAAGTAGGTTACCTTCTCCTAATGTTAAAGCAGTTTCAATCGAATCTGTCAGTCTGGTCGCAATTCCTTCTTTGACAACAATTCGATCAACGACCACCTCAATCGAATGCTTTTTATTTTTTTCCAGCTTAATTTCTTCGGTTACTTCGCGCATTTCATTGTCAACACGAATGCGCACATACCCTTCTTGCTTCAACCGCTCGAAAGTTTTAACGTGTTCACCCTTACGACCGGAAACAACCGGAGCAAGAATTTGCATCTTTGTTCGTTCTGGATATTCCAAAATACGGTCAACCATCTGTTGCACCGTTTGGGAACTGATTTCAATACCGTGTTTCGGACAGGTTGGTCTACCAACACGCGCGAACAACAATCTTAAATAATCATAAATTTCCGTCACGGTTCCAACAGTCGAACGTGGATTTTTACTCGTTGTCTTCTGATCAATCGATATTGCTGGAGACAAGCCCTCGATTGTATCAACATCCGGTTTATCCATTTGGCCTAAAAACTGGCGTGCGTATGCTGATAATGATTCAACATACCGACGTTGTCCTTCAGCATAAATTGTGTCAAATGCCAAGGATGATTTACCAGAACCTGATAATCCTGTAAGAACTACTAGCTTATTTTTGGGAATAGTTATATCAACATTTTTTAGATTATGTGCCCTGGCACCTTTAATTTCTATTGATTTACTTGGCATCTCTGTGTCATCCTTCCGCTTTTAATTCAAGTAATACATCACGAAGCTCTGCTGCTTTCTCAAAATCTAGTGCCTTGGCAGCAGCCTTCATTTCTTTTTCCATATTTTCAATGACTTTTGCTCGTTCCTTCTTCGTCATCTTAGACAAGCTCTTCGATTTTTCTTCATACTCAGTTTGTTCTTCGGCTGCAATTGTTGCACGTATAACATCACGAACATCTTTTTTAATTGTGGTCGGAGTGACTCCGTGTTTTTCATTGTATGCAAGCTGCTTTTCACGTCTACGATTTGTTTCATCAATCGCAACCTGCATCGACCTCGTATTTCTATCTGCGTACATGATAACCTGACCTTGTTCATTACGGGCAGCACGACCCATTGTTTGAATTAGCGATCGTTCTGAACGTAAGAATCCTTCTTTATCAGCATCGAGTATAGCAACTAACGATACTTCTGGGATATCGAGACCTTCTCGCAACAAGTTAATACCTACTAGTACATCATATTTCCCGACCCGTAGATCGCGAATAATTTCAATACGTTCAAGTGTCTTAATTTCGGAATGGAGGTACGCTACCTTTATACCTAGTTCTTTCAGGTAATCAGTAAGATCCTCCGACATCTTTTTCGTCAATGTCGTAACAAGTACACGCTCGTTTCGCTCTGTTCGCTTGTTGATCTCACCTATTAAGTCATCAATTTGCCCTTCAATTGGACGAACATCTATTTTAGGGTCTAACAATCCAGTAGGTCGAATAATTTGTTCGGTCATCTCTGGTGTATGCTCCAATTCGTATGGTCCAGGAGTTGCCGAAACATAAATAAGCTGGTTTGTTTTCTTTTCAAACTCATCAAACATGAGTGGACGGTTATCCAATGCTGATGGGAGTCTAAATCCATGGTCGACTAGTACTTGTTTACGTGCTCTATCCCCGTTATACATTCCTCTAATTTGTGGAAGTGTTACATGGGATTCATCGACCACTACCAAAAAATCTTCTGGAAAATAGTCGAGTAATGTATATGGTGTTGATCCTTCTTCTCGAAAGGTCAGATGCCGTGAATAATTTTCAATTCCAGAACAGAATCCCATCTCTTTCATCATTTCAATATCATAGTTTGTTCGTTGTTCAATCCGTTGTGCTTCTAACAATTTATTTTCAGAACGTAGCTCTTCCAATCGTTCTTTTAATTCCTGTTCAATGTTTTCGATAGCTAGTTTTAGTTTTTCTTCACGGGTAACGAAGTGGGATGCTGGGAAAATAGCAATGTGCTCACGGTCACCAACAATTTCACCAGTTAACGCATCTACTTCACGAATGCGGTCGATCTCATCACCAAAAAACTCAATACGAATACAGTGCTCCTCTTTTGAAGCAGGAATTACTTCAACTGAATCTCCTCGTACACGGAACGTACCACGCTGAAAATTAATATCGTTTCTCGCATATTGAATATCTACTAGATCACGTAACAATTGATCTCGATCCTTTTCCATCCCCATACGAATAGATAGAACTTGACTACCATAATCTTCTGGCGATCCTAAACCATAAATACATGACACACTTGCAACGATTAAAACGTCACTCCGTTCAAACAAAGCGGAAGTTGCCGAATGTCGAAGTTTATCAATTTCATCGTTGATACTCGCATCTTTTTCAATAAACGTATCGCTAGATGGAACGTATGCTTCTGGTTGATAATAGTCATAATAACTAACAAAATACTCCACAGCGTTATTTGGAAAAAATTCCTTGAATTCACTATATAATTGACCTGCTAATGTTTTATTATGAGCAATCACAAGTGTTGGTCTATTTATTTCTTCTACAACATTGGATACGGTAAATGTTTTACCCGTACCTGTTGCACCGAGTAGTGTCTGATGATGCTGTCCTGCTTTTACGCGTTCAACTAATTCTTTTATCGCTTTTGGCTGATCCCCGCTTGGTTTATACTGGGATACTAGGTCAAACGTATTTATCACAAAGCAAGCCTCCGTTCTGATTGTTTCTACTATAATCTAGTTTATCACAATTGTTTCTTTATTTTAACATAAACACGAACAAATATTCGATAATTTTGTTTTTCAATCTACTATTCATAGTACCCATTTTTCATTGTTAAGAATCGTTCACAAAGGTTTCACGTAGAATAAATTGTTTCCGTACGTGTAATAATCTATAATCGAACTAGATTATACAGTTTAAGAAAGGATCCTTCATATGAAAAAACTATTTTTTGTACTACTAATTTCCTTGTTGCTTAGCGCATGTGGAACTAGTACTGATTCTTCTTCAGATAAAAGTAATGCAAATGGTGATACCATACAACCAATTAAGGCAAACCTAGAAGTTCCAGAAAAAGCAGCGGTAAATGAAGCAGTAACATTGTCCGTTACGATTACTCAGGGTGAAAATCCTGTTGATGATGCAAGTGAAATTGAGTTTGAAGTATGGAAAGATGGAGCGAAATCGGAAAGCAAGATGATAAAAGCACAACACCAAAAAGAGGGGACATATACAGCTGAGAACACATTTGACCAAAATGGAGTTTATTTTGTCCAATCACATGTTACAGCACGAGATATGCACACAATGCCTAAAACAAAAATAGTAGTTGGTGGAGTAGATAAAGATACCTCAGAATCAGCAGATGAAAAGAAAGCAACGGATGAACATCATCATCATGGCCAAACAAAAATGGACTTACAATTTCCGGAAACAATCACTGCTGGTAAACCTGCTCCATATACAGTAACGGTAACACATAAAAGTAAACCATTAGAAAATGCGCTTGTTCGATTGGAAGTGTGGGAAGATGGAAGTAACAAACATCAGTACATCAATCTAAACGAAACAGAAACCGGTACGTATAAAACGGATATGACGCTTGAAAATCAAGCCCTTTATCATATTACCGTTCATGTTGAAAAAGAAGACATTCATACACATAAAGAATTGAAAGTAGAAGTTAAATAACATGAAAGAAAGCATCAGCCTTATTGCGGACTGATGCTTTCTTTCATGTTATTTTGACGGTGGCGATCTTTCACAAAAACTAATCCAAGTTCATGATGGTCGTTCTGATAGAATGCACTTTGCAGTATCCGGGCCTCTCCAGCAGTATCAATTACTTCTAGTTTAAAAAAGGCACCGCTCCTTTGAAGCGCTTGGTAGAACTCAGTCACATCCTGGATTGCCTGTCCATTTACTTTACTGATTACTTCTCCAATTTGAATTCCAATTCTTTGAGCAGGTGTATTTTGAATAACAGCAATAACCATTACGCCACGACGATTTAGATTAAAAAAAGCTGGTTTTTGACTGTCCTTAACACGGTGTTGAAACGAAATAAATTCGCGTCCTATTATTGCGACAATAGCCGAGACAATTGATAACGGCCAATAAACATAACTTCCCACTGCAAGTAGCAATACAATTATTGCTAAAAAGGTAACCTTTTTTCCAATAGTTTTTGCAGCTTTATCTGGTAATTCACCTTTAACCACATGGTCAAATCCTAGAATAAAGGGAAATAATAACAAACTGTACGTTTCTCCGTTTATCGAAACATACGGCCAATAATCTGCAAATGGAGTAATTAATCCGGTCGGTACGAATGTAAAAAAGGGAATAACACTTATTTTCTTAAGATGGTGCAAGCCAATCCATTTTCCTCTCGATCCAAATATTAAATCTGGATAGGTTTCTTCCTGATTTGTACGAGAAGTAAGAATTGCTTCAACAAATAGTAATAGGCCGAGTAAAACGGCAATACCTACAAAATTAATATCTTGAAAAAGTTCTTCCGAAATGTACGATTGATATGGAATGATAGTAGGGATAAATAATAGCAATAAACTAGTAATACCAATTGTATAACTTGGTGAAAGCAACGTAAATCTAAGCGTCAAACTTAGGACTATACTTATTAAACTAAGTAAGGCAAATGTTTCATATGAAAATACAATTCCAACTCCTACAGCTATTCCAGTTAGGATAACTCCAGCAACAATAGAGGTAGTCCAGGTACCTTTCCATTCAGAAAAAACATTTACAATTTTAACCCCAAAATTTTTACGTTCCCGTCGAACTCTACGTATTCCAGCTAGTATAATTAATAAAATAACCCAGTAGGTTAATGGATTAATAAACAACTTCCCAATAGCTTTTGCGATTTCAATTAACCAAGACTCACCCATTCGTGATCACCTTCCAACGTTGCTATCTCTTAACTTTAACTATTCGCCATAAATCGCTATTTTCCTGCATAAGTAGATTTAGTTCAAAAAAAATACTAATTTTATATTTCTTACCGATTACAAATGAAATCCGCGAGAGCCCCCGCGGATTTTATTAATATAGGCTATTTAATGCTTTTTCAAGCTGTTTATCGTCTTTTCCTTCTCGAATCTTTTCAACAACTTTCGTTTCAATCAAGCCAGCTGTTTCTTTGTTAACTTCACCTGTCACAGTTAAATCATTATCCGATTGAAACTGTTTAACAGCTTCTACTGTTTCTTTGTTGAAATAGCCGTCATTTCTACCTGGATCATACCCTAAACCACGAAGCATTATCTGGATATTTTCAATTTTTTCGCCAGTATGATTATATGTCAGTGGTTCTTTTATTTGTATTGGGTTTGTATAGAAATAATCTGGCTGTTCTACTTTTATTGTTGGCTTAACGCCCTTTTCATGAATCCAATTACCTTCTGGAGAAAGCCATTTGTAGAACGTTAACTTAATCGTACTGCCGTCCCCAAATGGTATTGCTTTTTGGACGGTACCTTTTCCGTAACTTGTTGTACCAACCACATCATAACCAGCTTCTTTCATTGCTACAGCCAAGATTTCAGACGCTGACGCACTACCTTCGTTAATTAAAACGCTTATTGGGTAGGGCTTTTTCTCTTCTAATTCGGAATTATATGGTGTTTTATTTCCCTTTCCGTCCTCAATTTGAACATACGGCATATCCTTTGGAATAAATTCTCTTAAAATTTCTTCAACAGCGTTTAGTAAGCCTCCAGGATTACCACGAACATCAATTACTAGACCTTCCATGCCTTTTTCTTCTAGGTCTGCTAATTGCTTCTTAAAATGCTCAGCTGTTTGTTCCGAAAACGTTGTTATTTCAATTACACCAGTTTTTTTACCATCTATCGTTTTCATTTCAGAATACACAGTTTCTAATGGTATGTCATCACGTGTTATCGTTACATTAAATGGTTCGGAAACACCAGGTCTTTTTACTTCCAAAACAACTTCAGTACCTTTTTTGCCTCGAATTTTCTCAACAGCTTCAAAAAGGTCGAGTCCCTGTAAACTTTCATCATCCACACTAAGTATTTGGTCATTGGGACGTAAACCTGCTTCTTCTGCTGGTGAATCCTTAATCGGAGCAATAATTGTAACGGTTCCATTTACCATACTTACTTCTGCGCCTATTCCCTCAAAGGAAGATTCAATTGTATCGTTAAAGTTCTTCATTGTTTCGACGTCCATGTACGTACTATAAGGATCTTCAAGTGTATCTAACATCCCTTGAATTGCTCCTTCGATTAATTGCTGATCTTTCACATCTTCTAAGTAATTTTGCTTTATTAGTTTATAGGCTTGGACTACTTTGTCCATGTTTTCGGGTGTACTAGCTGGAGTTTTTGACTCCCCACCTTCATCTAAACCTGGTGGTATAATTTTTTTGGTTTCGTTAACAACGTCGCCTTGTGCTAATTGAACTCCAAAATATGCACCGCCAAATCCTACGATTAAAGCTGCAACCAACACTAGGACGATGTGTTGCGTTTTCAATTTCATTGTTTCACCCCTATTAACATTGGATTAATAGCGAACCCAATAATCGTTTAGAAAATATTCATGTTACTATCGCATCGTACCAATTCACATTGTTCGCAAACATGGTTCATCGCATATACTTATTGGCTAAATCGGTAGCTGCGCTTATATAGACTTTTACTTCTCAATCAGTGTTTAGAATTACTTGACTTATCGCCATGCTTTAATGGTGAAAGTCTTAGTTACCCTTATACTGATATGATGGTTTCCTATCAGTGAAAAAAAGGCATCACACCGTAATGTGCGATGCCTTTAATATTATAGTTTATGCTTCAGAATTGCAAATACATGCAACTTAATTTAAATAATTCGATGGGTTAACAGAACTTGAAAAACCGTTATATTGTCCAACGTGAATTTCAAAATGCAAATGAGAACCTGTTGAGCGACCAGTGCTTCCCATGTAGCCGATAATCTCACCTTGCTCTACATATTTTCCTCCACCAATGGCAGTACCAGACATATGTGCATACAATGTAGTGTATTCTTTTCCGTTCACTTCACCCACAACCATAACGTGATTTCCATAAGACCAATGTAGATTAACTGGCATAGCGTATCCGGAGATTGATGCACGGATTGGAGTTCCTATTGAATTACCAATATCAATTCCTCCATGCACTGACCGAGCTCCTGTGAATGGATCAAATCTTACTCCATAATTTGAAGTACGGCTCCCAGCTGCTGGCCAAATAAATCCACCTGTATTTGTTTGTGCAACAGTTTGTAAATCTTCACGATCTTGGCTTTGCCCTTGCTGGGCCGCTTCTTGAGCTGCCTGTTCTCTCGCTGCTTGCTCACGTGCTTCTCTTGCCTGTCTAGCTTTTTCACGAGCAATTTCTTGAAGTCGTTGAATCTGACCTTTTGCAGCCTCTAATGATCTTTGTAGCTTCTGTTCCTGCTTGTGCAACTCTGCTTCTTGCTTTTCTAGATCCGCTTTATTTTCTTGAAGATTAGCTTGTTCTTTTTCTAGCTCAGCCATCAGATCCTTTTTCTTATTTATTTGATCATCTAACTGCTCTTTTAATGACACAAGTTCTTGCTTCTGTTCTTCAAGTGCTTCTTTTTTCTTAACAACTTCATTTTTCTTCTCTTCTAGTTCTTTTTTCTCTGCCATGTGTGTTTCCATAATACTCTTGTCTTGATCCATAATCGTATTTACTGCAGAAGAACGACTTACGAAATCACCAAAGTTTTGTGAACCAAGAATTACTTCTATGTAACGCATGTCACCACCATTCTGCTGGATCGTGCGCAAACGTTCTATTAATAATGCCTCACGTTTTTTAATACTATCCTGTAATTTTTTAATTTCAATTTTAAGTTGTTCAATTTCTTGGTTAGTTTCCGTGATCTGGCTTTCTTTCTTTTGGATAGAAGATCTTGTTTCTGTTAATTTTGCATTAATCTTGTTTATTTCTTGCGTTACTTTTTCTTGATGACTTAAATTTTTATCAATCTTACCAGTAGTTTCTGCTTTTTTGTTCTTTACTTCATTTTGTTTTTCATGTAATGAGTCTTGTTTCTCTTCGATTTCATTTACTTTGTTTTTTGCATCTTCAATTGATGATGCAGATATAGATTGCCAGTTTAAGAGAGAACTAGACAAAACCAATACGGTAATTAATACATAAGAAGCAATTCTATTCATCTCATAATCCCCTTTTCTCCTATTACTTTTGTTTGGCTGAATTTAAACTTTTAGGAACTTGCGTACACTCATAACACTTCCCCAAATGCCAATCAGTGCTCCTATTGATAAAATTATTAGTGAAAGCTGCCATGCAAAAGGATTGAATGGTAGAATCTCAACGAAACTAAATGAAATTTTGCCACTTACATAAGTGTCAAGGTAATAATAGCCACCTAGTACGGCTGCAATTGGTATTACTGAACCTAAAACACCTAGTAGCATTCCTTCAATAAAGAATGGCCATCTAATAAATCCATTCGTGGCACCTACAAGTTTCATAATGCCAATTTCTTTGCTTCGTGCCATGATTGTAAGTTTAATTGTGTTGGAAATAAGGAATATAGCAGTAAAGACTAATCCTGCAATTAGTACTAATCCGATTGTTCTTGCATATTTATTAAATTCAAATAGGCGCTGAACAACGTCCTTACCGTAATTAACTTCCTGAACCGAGTTTAATTGTCTGATTTCCTTTGCAATAGATATCGTGTCAGTAGGATCTTGTGCTTTTACTACATATACATGGTTTAAAGGGTTATCTTGCTGAAACAGTTGCCAGGACTCCCCTTCCTTCCCCATGCTTTCGATTAACTTGTCCAATTGTTCATCCTTCGATGAGAAGTCCACATTTCCTACGCCATTAATTGATTCTATTTCATTACCAAGTGTTGTTATTTGCTCTTCATTTGCAGTAAGGTCGATAAGTACATTTATCTGAACATCTTCTTCTATTTCTTCAGCCATCTGATTTAAATTAAACATGAGGGCGAGAAACGCTCCAACTAAGATAAGTGTCGTCGTTACTGCACCGACAGATGCGACTGTCATCCAACCATTTCTAAAAATATTCTTTACGCCTTCGCGGAGGTGTCGCTTGATTGTTCTAAATTTCATATCCGTATTCACCTCTATGCTCATCACGAACAATCAAACCGTCTTCGACTGCGATAACTCGTTTTTTGATCGTGTTAACTATTTCTTTACTGTGTGTTGCCATAATAATCGTTGTACCGCGTGCGTTAATCTCTTCAAATACACGCATAATGCCCCAAGAAGTGTCAGGGTCTAAATTTCCGGTTGGTTCATCTGCAATTACAATTTTGGGATGATTGACAATTGCTCTTGCAATCGAAACACGCTGTTGCTCTCCACCGGAAAGTTCGTCAGGTAGGAATCTAGCCTTATTTTTTAAACCAACCAACTCTAAAACATCCATTACACGCTTTTTAATATTACGAGGAGATTCTTCAATAACCTCGAGAGCAAAAGCAATATTCTCATAGACTGATAGTTTTGGAAGCAGTTTAAAATCCTGAAAGATAACTCCTATATCGCGCCTGATATAAGGAACTTTTTTCTCTTTAATCGAAGTCATATCTACATTGTTAATGACAATAGTTCCAGTCGAAGGCTTAACTTCTCGGTACATTAACTTAACAAAAGTTGATTTACCGGCCCCACTTGGTCCAACAATATAAACAAATTCCCCTTGTTCAATTTCTATATTTATTCCATTCAGAGCAGTGACTCCGTTGGAATATGTTTTATATACATCTTTCATTGTTATCATATATGTATCACCTTTTGTTTGTGTTGTTTAGTATCTGAGTTGCAAAGTTATTCTTAGAAGTATCTTTTGAACACAACACCCTTTACCTTTAATATTTCTACTTTTTTTGCGTAATTCTTTTATAGTATAACATCTTTCGTCATAAATTTTGGGTAAAAAATATTACATTTGTATTTCAAATACAGCTAATCTATTACTTTATTGTATTATTCTGTAATTTATTGTAATTTATTGATCGATTATACATTTAATTGGTAAAGTAAAATGCCCCCGTTAAAATTTAACAGGGGCACATCTATTTATCTGACTTAGTAATTATTAAAGCGTGTTGACCAGCAGCTTTGTAAACAGAGAAAAATTCATTTTTATCATATGAAACTTTACCTTTTAACGGATCCATTACATGTACAAGGTTCCTATTATATCCTGTTAATACAACTGTATGGGAGTTGCTGATAGATTGAAATGGTTTATTCGTTTCATAGAGATACCAATTCATACCGGCCCGAGGATTTTTCATATCTGTTGTTGTCCAGATTATTACTGGTATACCTTTATTCAGTATATCTATGATTTTATTTTTCTCGCTTCCGCTAATATCAATCACTATATGGTTTCCGTCTACAGAATTAATATATTTTGTTGCCGCTTCAATAACAGGTGGCGCATAAACATAAAAACCATTTTTACTTCGAGCGTTCCCACCATATGCTTTATTTGGATCTGGACCAATCAGTTTTTCTCCTTTGCGAATAAATGGTCTTTTAGGTATATAATTATCTGATATTTTCACCTTATTGACATTATACCCAAAATGATTAAGGGTGCATGTCAATGCTGTAGCCTCACAGCCGTTTGGCAATTCTGGTTTCTGTAAAATTTCTACAACATCAATATTTAATTCCTTAATATTGACATTATTATTTTCATCCAACTCGTACTCTTTTACATAATTGGGTACATGATTTTTAATGCTAATCTTATTTTCCTTATCATTTAAAGTAATACTGTAATCCGTTTTATTAATAATATAAGGTTGTTTAACGGTAACCTGCCGGACAATGTAGGAGGAATTATTATCAAGCTTTACTGATGTAGCCTTACCAAATTTATTGGTTGTTATTACATCCTTTATTTCTTTGGATTCCACTGAAAATATTTGAAATTCACTACCTTTTAATGGAATTCCTTTAACCCCATCAATGTTTATAATAGTCAACTTTCTTTTTTCGTTTTCAGTAGTTATTAATGAAATGAATCCCTTAATTTCTTCAGCAACATTTTTTTTAAAAACATCCACATTAGCTAATAAAATCGTCATAATCAAGATTAAAAACAATAAGGAATTCCTTAATACTAACCATAAAGTATAGTTTCTAATATTAATCATATCCCTCTTAAAATCTGGGGTACCCGATGATTTATTCCAACTACAACACCTATAATTTAAACAGGTATAGGATCTTTTTCTTCATTTCTACCTTTTAATATTTCTATATCATTTACTTCTTGATTTAATTCGATAAAATACTTATTATACCAAACTAAAAACACATATACTGTCCAAATATAACGCTGTCGATTAGCCTTTCCAGTATAATGTTCATCGAGATATTGAATCAGTTGATTGGTGTGGAAAAACATATTTGCAATTTCTGATTCAAACATTTCCTTTACTAGATTATAGTATTTTTCTTCTCTCAACCAATGTCTGATAGGAACAGGAAATCCGACTTTTGGTCTGTTTGCCCATTCATCAGGTAAAACCTCTTTGGCCGCTGTCCGAAGCGCATATTTTGTATCAAGGTCATTTACACGGTACTTTGCAGGTAGTTTTCCAGCAGTACCCATAACCTCTTTATCTAAAAATGGAACCCTCAACTCAATAGAATGAGCTGAGCTCATTTTATCAGCTTTTAATAAAATATCCCCAGGGAGCCAATGTTTAATGTCAATATATTGCATTTTGGTTATATCATCTTTATTTTTAACTGTTCTGTACGAATTCTCAGTTATACTCTGTGCCGATGGAGCATTTTTGAATTCTTCTTTTAAAATATCTCTCGCATCCGCTTCGTCAAATATCTTTGCCTGACCAATAAACTTTTCCTCTACCTTTTGTCCACCTTTTACTATAAAATTAGTGATTCGATTTGTAGGTAGAGATTGACTAACCTTCGACAAAATACGTCGAATTAAAAATGGTATTTTTTCATATTTTTCCATTGATTTGCTTGTCCTATACCACTCATACCCTCCGAATAACTCATCAGCACCTTCTCCTGATAAAACAACTGTAACATGTTTACTGGCTAACTCTGCTAAAAAGTATAAGGGTACAGAAGAAAGATTAGAATGTGGCTCATCCATATGGTATTGAATCGTCGGGATAGCCTCAAAAAATTCATCAGCAGTTATTAGCTTCTTATGATTTTGGATTTTTAATATGTCAGATAGATCTTTTGCAAGATTTGTCTCGTTAAAAATCCCTTCATGATCTTTAAACCCAACTGAAAATGTATTATTCGGTTTTAAAAGTGCTGTCACATAACTTGAATCTATACCTCCAGATAAAAATGACCCCACATTGACATCACTTATTTTGTGGTAGTTAACAGATTCCTTCATTGTTTTTTTAATTTCTGCTACATAATGATCTAAATCATTGCTTTCATCATCAAAGTTCGCATCCCAATAAGTCTTAATGCTTATTTCACCATTTTTATAAAGCATATAATGACCTGGTCTTAACTTATATACACCCTTAAAAAAGGTTTCGTCTAAAACTGGATATTGGAATGTTAGATACGGTTTTAATGCTTCATTATTAAATTCCTTAACAAATAAAGGGCTTTTTAGGAAAGATTTGATTTCTGAACCAAATATAAAGGAATTGTCTATTGTGTTTTGTGTATAATAAAGAGGTTTTATTCCAAAAAAATCTCTAGCTATAAACATAACTTCTTCGTTAGAATCCCATATTGAGAATGCAAACATGCCTCTAACCTTTTGTAAAATATTGACACCATACTCCTCATAGCCATGAATAATTACTTCGCTATCCGTATTGCTACTGAAAACATGCCCCTTTTCAATAAGGTCTTGCATTAATTCTTGGTAGTTATATATTTCCCCATTAAAAATAAGTACAATGCTTCCATCTTCATTGTACATAGGTTGATTTCCTTCAGTAGACAAATCGATTATTTTAAGTCTTCTAAAACCAAGCGTCACTTTATCATCTGAATATATACCATCACTATCCGGACCCCGATGTTCAATTGTTTTCATCATATCATAGATTGTTTTTGATTTATTTATTTCAACTTTACTCCCAGCAAACCCAACAATTCCGCACAAATCTATCACCTCATAATTGATATTTTTCAATATTCATTCGCATTATTACTGTACCATGATAATAATGTCATAGATTAAAAGTGTTAATTTAAGGTACTATAACTTTTATTTTATTTAAGATTCTTTTATTTTGAGAAAATTAATGCTAAATACCTATTAAATTTTATCAGTATTTGTCTTTTTATGTCAATATGAACTTAGGGTTATAGAAGTTATTTCCATAAAAAAAGTCAAACAGGATATATCCCGTCTGACTTTTATTTCTTCTGAGCAAGCCATGAAGCTAATAATTCTACTTTATCACCTTTCACAACATCAGCAGGCATTTTTCCTTTTCCGTTTTTAATGATGTCCGCAATCTCTTCTTGCGAATAACGTGAGCCCACTTTTGTTATATCTGGTCCTGCCCCACCACTTAAATCAGAACCATGGCAATATGCACAATTGTTTTGATAAACTTCCTCCGCTTCACTCATTCCAGTTGTATCTTCATTAGCACCAGAAGGTTCGTTACCAGCTGTATTATTTCCTCCACAAGCACTCAGCACGATTGCTATTCCAAATAAGCTTGTAATCATCCATTTTTTCATATCTGGAACCTCCACTTATATTTAATTTTACTTAATTTGCGCTCGTAAGTAAGCGTCAATAAATGGATCAATATCTCCATCCATTACACCTTGAACGTTACCAACATCCAAATTTGTGCGATGGTCTTTTACCATAGAATATGGGTGGAAAACATATGAACGTATTTGGCTTCCCCAGCCAATCTCTTTTTGCTCGCCACGGATATCATCTAATTCTTGTTGCTGTTTTTCCAATTCTAATTGATATAGCTTAGACTTTAACATCTTCATTGCGTGTGCTCGGTTTTTAATCTGTGAACGTTCCGATTGACAGGTAACAATGACATTTGTTGGTAAATGTGTAATACGAATTGCGGAATCAGTCGTGTTGACATGTTGGCCACCCGCACCACTTGCTCGGTACGTATCGACTTTAATATCTTCCGTTCTTATTTCTACTTCAACATCATCCCCAAATTCAGGCATAACATCACATGAAACAAATGATGTATGTCTACGTCCAGAGGAATCAAATGGAGAAATACGTACAAGACGATGAACACCCTTCTCCGCCTTCAAGTAGCCATATGCATTGTGCCCTTTAATGTTTAACGTAACACTTTTAATTCCAGCCTCATCGCCTGGTAAGTAATCTAATGTTTCTACTTTAAAGTTTTTCGTTTCCGCCCAACGTTGATACATACGAAGTAACATACTTGCCCAGTCCTGCGATTCAGTTCCTCCAGCTCCTGGATGTAATTCGAGTATGGCATTGTTTGCATCATAAGGATCACTTAATAACATTTGTAATTCAAAACCATTAATATCTGAACGAAGCGATGTTAATTCTTTCTCTAGTTCTTGAAAAAGTTCTTTATCTTGTTCTTCTTTGACTAACTCATAGCTAACTTCACTGTTTTCCAATCGTTCTTCTAATTCTTCAAATCCATTTACATATTCTTTTATTCCATTTGTTTCATCAATTACTTTTTGTGCTGCTTGCGGATCATCCCAAAAATCGCCTGCTGTCATTTCGAGTTCTAGCTCGTTTATTCGTTCTTTTTTTACATCTAAGTCAAAGAGACCCCCTAAAGTCATTGATGCGTTTATTCATTTTGTCCAGATCATTTCTTATTTCTGCTAATTCCATCATGCTCACCTCTGAAATAAAAATTATTTTTGATAACTTGGCTTAGCTTCAAGATTTAATGGCGAAATCCTAAGTTTCCCTTTTACGGATATTGAATCTTATATTCCCTGTCAGTGCAATGAAAACACTCCCAAACTTTGGGAGTGTTAACTTATTTTCCGTGACAGTTTTTATATTTCTTTCCGCTTCCACATGGGCATGGATCGTTCCGCCCAATGTTTTCTTTCTTAACGTAAGGTTTTTTCACCTTATTCTTACTATCATCTCCGCCACCAGAGACTGCTTGCGTATTTTTCACTACCTCTTGGCGTTGTAGATTTTCACGAATTTGTGCCTTCATCACATATTTCGAAACTTCTTCCTCAATGGCAATGACCATTTGTTCAAACATAGCGAAGCCTTCTGCTTGGTATTCCTGTAATGGATCATTTTGTCCGTAAGCACGAAGGTGTATACCTTGACGTAGTTGATCCATTTGGTCAATATGGTCCATCCATTTTGAATCAACCGTACGAAGAAGAATAACTTTTTCAAATTCACGCATCTGCTCTGGCGTCAATTCTTCTTCTTTTTGATCGTATTTAACGTTAACTTTATCCATTATCGTTTCAATTATTTCTTCGGTATCCTTACCTTCTATATCTCCAACACTAATATCCTCGGAGTCTAATAGATTACCGTGTACGTAATCGATTATTGCTGAGAGTTCTTGTTGTTCCTCATCCTCATACATGTGTGATTTCACTACACGTTCAACTGTTGCTTTCATCATTTCTTCAATGATTTCACGGAGGTTTTCCGAATCAATTACATCAAAACGTTGTTTGTATATGATTTCACGTTGTTGACGTAGTACATCATCGTACGATAGTACTGTTTTACGTGCGTCAAAGTTATTACCTTCTACACGTTTTTGAGCTGATTCTACAGCTCTTGAAACCATTTTACTCTCGATTGGTTGCGTATCATCCATTCCAAGACGTTCCATCATATTTCGTAGATTATCGGAACCAAAGCGACGCATCAAGTCATCTTCCATTGAAAGATAGAATTGTGACATCCCTTGGTCTCCCTGACGTCCGGCACGTCCACGAAGCTGATTATCGATACGTCTTGATTCATGACGTTCAGTACCAATAACAGCTAATCCGCCTACGTCTAATACGCCTTCACCGAGTTTAATGTCTGTACCACGACCTGCCATATTCGTCGCAATCGTTACAGAACCTGGTTGTCCAGCATTTTCAATAATTTCCGCTTCACGGAAATGGTTTTTTGCGTTTAAGACATTGTGTTTCACACCAGCTTTTTTCAACAGCTGTGAAATTAATTCTGATGTTTCTACTGCAACAGTACCAACTAGTACTGGTTGTCCTTTTTCGTATCGTTCTTTAATATTCTCTACTACCGCACGGAATTTTCCTTCCATCGATTTATAGATCATATCTGCTTTATCATCACGAATAATCGGTTTGTTCGTTGGAATCGCAATTACATCCATCGCGTAAATATTACGGAATTCTTCTTCTTCCGTTTTCGCTGTACCAGTCATACCAGAAAGCTTCTGATACATTCTAAAGAAGTTCTGGAATGTAATAGATGCGAGTGTCATGCTTTCATTTTGGATTTGTAGTCCTTCTTTTGCTTCAATTGCTTGATGAAGGCCATCACTATACCGGCGCCCCTTCATTAAACGCCCAGTAAATTGATCGACTATGACTACTTCGCCTTCTTCTACTACATAGTCCGTATCACGATGCATGGAAGCATGCGCCTTCAATGCTTGGTTAATGTGATGTGTTAACGAAACATTATTTAAGTCAAATAAGTTTTCAATCGCAAAGTATTTCTCTGCCTTATTAATTCCTTCTTCGGTTAGCTGTACACCTTTTGTTTTCACATCATACGTATAGTCTTCTTCATTTTTCAATGTTGAAACGAATCCATTTGCTTGTTGATACATGGATGCAGACTTTTGTGCACTTCCTGAAATAATGAGGGGTGTTCTTGCCTCATCAATTAAGATCGAGTCTACCTCATCAATGATGGCAAAGTTTAATGGACGTTGGACCATCTGCTCTTTGTATAAGACCATGTTGTCACGTAAGTAATCGAATCCAAATTCATTATTCGTACCATACGTAATGTCGCAATAATAAGCGTCACGTTTTTCATCTTTTGTCAGTGCATTACCATTTAAACCTACTGTTAAGCCTAAGAATTGATAAAGCTCTCCCATTTCTTTAGCATCACGATCTGCTAAGTATTCGTTAACAGTGATAATATGGACACCTTTTTCTGCAATGGCATTTAAATAGGCTGGCATAGTTGAAGCTAATGTTTTACCTTCACCTGTTTTCATTTCGGCAATGTTTCCTTGATGAAGTGCAATTGCACCCATCAGCTGAACAGGAAATGGTCGCATTTTTAACACACGCTTTGAAGCCTCACGCACTAATGCATAAGATTCAACCAACATGTCATCTAACGTTTCTCCATTTCTATATCGTTCTTTAAATTCTTCTGTTTTTTTGGGAAAATCTACATCTGATAATTTTTCATACTCTGGCTCTAATGCTTCAATCTTATCTACAGTTTTTTGCAATCGATTAAGCTGTTTTTGGTTACCATCACCAAAAATTTTTGTTAATAATCCAGGCATAATAAACGCTCCTCAATATTGTTCAAATCATTATTTCCTACTATTGTCCACCATCAATAATAACACTTTATAAACACTCATGACAACTATATGAAAAGCCGAGAAGGCTGTTTGCCATAGAGATTTAAAAAGTAACGAACTGGTTTACGACTTTCTATGTAAAAAAGAGTTACTCGGGGATGAGTAACTCTTTTCGAGTGAGGTAAGTATGGAGGTTATTGCGGGATATTGGAAGAGACACATAATCGGGGAGTTTTAAAAAGAATGATTAAGTGAATATTCCTGTTTATTTTGTGCCTCAATTAAATCAGAAAGCTTTCGATTTGTTGCTGCGATAATAACGAGTAATTGCGTTATCGTTTCTTCTTGTTGTCTTACTTTAATAGCTAAATCATTAAACGTGACGCACCTTTGATCATTCACAATCATCCCCCCTTCTATATGGCATACTTACTTATATCACATAAAATAGTTGGAAGGCTAATTGCCGTTTTCTGAATTTGGTACTCTATTCGACAAAATTTTTAATACATATTATTAGGTGTTGCCATAAAAATGCCAAAATCATACAAGAAAGGTGACTTATTTAAGTCCAAATTCCAAATTTGGTAAAACGTTTTACAAAATTCGACAACAAGGAAAGGGAATTCCTTCATAAAAAAACGACCCCAATCGTGATTATTGGGATCGTTGATTTATATAGTTTAACTGTTTGGTTCAATAATTCCGTAGCGTCCATCTTTACGTCGATAGACTACATTCGTATCACCAGAAACCGCATTCGTAAATACATAGAACGCGTGTCCTAGCATATCCATTTGCAGTACTGCTTCCTCGGAATCCATTGGTTTTAAATTAAATCGTTTTGTTTTAACAATTTCAATTTCATCTGTTTCTTCTTCAACTTCGAAAGGTTCTTTTTCAAGCTCCGCGAAAACATGTTTTGCTGCACCGTTTTGACGAGACCTACGATTTACCTTTGTCTTATATTTACGGATTTGTCTTTCCAGTTTATCCACCACAAGGTCGATGGCAGCATATAAATCAATGTGCTGTTCCTCTGCACGAAGCAATAAGTTCGTCATTGGAATGGTTACTTCAATTTTCTGCTCATCATTATAGACACTTAAATTTACATGTACATCAGAAGTCGGAGGTGTATCAAAATACCGTTCTAATTTACCTATTTTCTTTTGAACGTAGTCACGAATCGAACCTGTCACCTCAATATTTTCTCCTCGAATGTTGTATTTCATAAAAGTGTCCTCCTTTCATCCTTATGTATTTAATATTCAACAATACCCCGTCTAATTCCTGCCTAAACTAAATAAAAATTCCGAAAATCATGTAGAAATTTGTCGATATTTCGCAAAACCTATGTATACCAAGGGATTTAAGCATATGAAAAAACTCCTGTAAAATTCAGGAGTTTTCGCTATTTTTTACTATCCATAAACATTCCATCATTTGTACGGACGTCTTTATATGGATTGACATAATTTTGATTTGATTTTTTTTGTTTTTTTAGCTCTTTCATTTCTACCTTTAATACATTTAGAACGTCGGTCATCATCACTTGAATTCTTTCATTCATCGCAACGAGTTCTTTACCTAATAACTTTTCCTCATCAGTAAAAGGAGGGTTTACTTCTTTCATTAATCTACTTCTCTGATCAATAAACAGATTAATTTGTTCAATAACCATCTCACGGTTTTTAGAGGTAACAGGTCCATTCAACAATTCTTCTAGTTTTCTACTAACCTCAACTAATTCTTCTAATGCACTCATTATACTTGTGCGCCTTGCGCATACTGGTTTTGACGAGTTTTTAAGATAACCTCTTTCCACGTATCTCTAAATTCAATGGCGAAAGATAATGCCTCGTCCAGAGATGATGGGTCGTTCTTTACATTACCTTCCTTTAGTTGATATAGCATATATTCATATAATGGTAGCATTTGATTGGAAATTTCAATTTCCGGATCCAACGTCAGCATCAGTTCCTGTATAATGTTTTGTGCCTTTTGTACATTTACATTTTTTGCTTCAAAGTTGTTTTCTTCCAAATTCTTTTTAGCTTGTTTAATAAACTTGATACATCCGTTATAAAGCATCATCGTTAATTCTGCTCCAGAAGCTGTGTTTACAGCGTTATCCTGATACGTTTGATACTGTTTATTCAACGTCATCGTTTCACTCCTTTAAAAATCTTCATAATGCTAATTAAGCACCGCCGAACTGAGACATTAAATAAGCGGATTGTTGATTCATACGTTGAATCGCCTGTTCCATAGCGGTAAATTGACCCCAATATCGATTCTCAACACGCACGAGTCGATCCTCGAACGCAGCTATTTGTTCATCTAAATCTTTCATTCGCTTACCTAGCGTATAGTTTTCAAGTGTATCTGTACCTGCGCCAGCTCGTTCTTCGATTTTGTTTCCAAAATTTTCAATTGTAGTCTCAAGCCGGTGGATTATTCCTCTACTCGCATCTTGCGTATCATTTGAAAATAACTTTTGAACATCATCAGGGTTTTCCCGTAAAGCCTCTTTTAATTCTTTTTCATTTACAATCAACTTCCCGCCATCCGAATAATCACTTGAAGTGGTAATACCAATTTGGGTTATAGAAGTAAATTCTCCACCAGTATTAACATTTGAATACCAATCACGTCGCATCGAAAACATGCCACTTTCAATAATGGACTCATTTCGTAATATACCACTCTTAGCTTTTTCTTCCCAAAGCTCAATTTGTTCTTCCGACATTTCTTCTTTTTGTTTATCCGTTAACGGTTTATACTCTCGATAGATTTCTTCCTGTTGTGTTTCGTTTAGCTTTTCAATCACTTGGTTGTATTTATCAACGAACTTCATGATGGAATCAAACGTTGCTTGAACGTTGTTGTCAACAGTTAACTTAGCTGCACCATCTGTAACACTTTTAAATTCGAAATTAATTCCATTTAAGGTGTAGTTATTATCTTTTGATTCAATAGTTAACCCATTATTATATGTAAATTTAGCGTCTTGTCCACCCTTTTCGAGTAAATTACCATTTGCATCTGTCATTTTCATATTCAATGTTTGGGTAAAAAATTCGTTTTCCCCATAAAAGATTATTTCTGCACCACTATATTCATAGTTATCATTGTAATTACCTGTACGTGTAGTCTCTAAAACTACTTTATTTGATTGCGGATCAAAAAATGCTCGGACATTGTTGTCTGCTTTTGTTATTTGGTCTAAGACATCATTTAATGTGTCATCTTTACTCACCGTAAATGTATGAGTCTGTCTATTGCCATCTTTATCATACGTGTAAAATGAAAAGTCACCAGTTGGAACATTTGCGCCAAACTGAGACTCCAAAGTTGCATTTGGGTCAATATCGGTTCCATTAAGACCGCTTATAACACCACCAACATTAATTGCTGATTCTGCAAGTCGCTCTACTGAGATTGAATACGAACCATTCGAAGATTCAGCCGTTGCGGTTGCTGTGACAGCATCCTCCTGTGTGGAACTTACAGATTTCGCATTATAAGTAGAACCTCTTTCCATCTCAAGGGTCATATTCTCTAATTCAAATAGTGATTTATTAATATCGCGATATGCATCACGTTTCCATGTCAATGTTGTTCGATCTTGCTCCATACGGTCTAATGGCATTCTTTCAGCTTTCATTAATTTTTCAACAAGCATATCTATGTCCATACCTGTTGCTAATCCACCAATACGCATATGTTCTCAACTCCCTTAGATCTTTTCATCCACCAGTAATCCCATAAATTCAGCCATTGCGGCGTACATATCTAGCATTTTTTTCGATGGAATTTCCTTGATTACTTGTTCTGTGATCGGGTTTATCACGGTTACATAGTAATCATCCAATTTTTCATGATAGACAAATCGAATATCTGTTTGCAACGATTCAATGAATTCATTTAACTTCGAAGTTACCGTTTCAATATTCTCTTTGTCTACCATTTCTTCATCATGAAGTTCTATTTTTTGATCTTGACTATTGTTTTCATTTGCCCTATTTGCTGTTGATGTATGTAACTTGTTGTATGTTTCACTTTGCAAGGGTTGGGAACTAGTTACTACTTTCTCAAGCCTCATTGCCCAAGCAACTCCTCATACTTTATTTTCTTTTATATCGGCACTTATTACCGCATTGTTAAACTATTTCTTACCATTCTTATTTCCTAAAAGTCCAATCAAATCAGCTGATAGATTTGCAGCTGCACTATTTTGTTCTTGAATCTCTAAATATATTTCCTTACGATGAATGTCCACTGACTTTGGTGCGTCTATGCCAAGCTTTATCTGGTCACCTTCTATTCCTAAAACCTTTATTTCTACTTCTTCTCCGATTTGAATGGATTCATTTAGCTTTCTTGTTAGTACTAACATTGACTAAACTCCCTTCACTTCAGAGGATTTAGGTTGATTAATTGCAGTCTTAGTCGAATAGTTTTCGTTGTTTAATATAAACTGTTTTCCCCTATTATTTGTTGGATTTATGATTATTGGCGCCTTCAAATTCAACGTGCTTTCTTCAAAAGGATCGTTTACAGTTACGATGGAAAACACAGTAACATCTTTTTCTTCTTGAATTACAAGAATTTCTTTCACATTCTCATTGAGCTCAAACGTATATTCATGCATGAAGTTATATGGATTTGTGATGACAAATGCGATTTCAGGTGTAGATGCAGATTGTAAAATTTGAAACACTGGATTCCCTGGCAAATCCAATAGAACAAACTTTGTTTCCTCGATAAAACCTGGCAAACCACTTGGGAAACTAATTAGTTGCTCATCATCGATTACTACTTCACCTAAATATTTAGTATTAATTTTCATATTGACATTCCCTTCTTTTATACCGTCTTGTATAAAACTAGTTGCCATAAGAACTATATATCAACAAGTCCCACCTGGAAATAGTTCGAACCGGATCGGTAACGGACACAGAAGCCCTTATTTTTACTTTTCACGCCTGTTTTATATGTTGATCGGACACAGGATACCTTATTTAAGTGAAAACAGGTTGTAATCAAGTTTTTTTACTGAATAAGGCATCGTGTGTCCGCGAACAAACACATTTGCACCAATTTTGCTCAAATAAGGTCTCTGGTGTCCGCTAATTTAATTTAACTACTAGTCAACTTGCCTTCAAAGAAGTCATTCATAAACTGTGAAATTTCTGCTGCTAGTTTACGTTCCTAACTCTTTAGAAAACTTGGCCAATCGCCAACCCCTAAGGCTTCAAACTATACTTTTATATCCGTGTTAAAAAGATTCACAAAATCTATTTTTAAGCTTTGATAGTTTTGCATATTGACATCTACTGAGCCTTTTGTATATTCAATTTGAGGCTTATGCGGTTCTGCTTCAATAATAGGTTTATTTACATTTACATTGATGGATACTTCAGCTGGCTGATAATTGATTTTCACAGCTGACATAGATGGGATAAACTTTATACCTAATTTTTTTGGATCATCAAACGCGTTTTGCATTGCTTGACTCACAATGGGATTCCCTTTATTCTCAATTCGCATTAAGGCATCACCTTGTTGCACACGCCGAGATGTACCTTCGTTAGCAGCCTGAAGTCCCTCATTTGCAAATTTTTCAATCAGTTTAAAAACGTGCAGGAGATTCATATCTTCCCAAGCTTTTGTTTGATTGATATCTAGCTTGGACGGAGTAGTGTTTATCCTCATTTCAGCTTTTGGTTGCTGAATTGATAAGGAGGCTTCCGGTTGTCTTATTTCTAACTTTCCGTTCATTTGTTGAATATTAATCCGCGCCATTTGCGATTGTATTCGGATTTGAGGTAATTGCATAAAATTTCCCCCTCTAAAACGAAAACCCTGACCCACCAATAGTAATAAGTGATCAGGGCTATGACGTTTATTTTAACGTAAGAAGTCTAATAGGGTCGGTTGAATGATACGAGATCCAGCAGACAATGCTGCACGATGTATGCTTTCTTGCGTAATTAACTTAGTTATAACCTTCTCATAATCGATATCTTCATTCTCAGACATCATTCGTTTTGCATTGATTTCTTGTGAGCCTAATCGATCTTCAATTAATTCAAGGCGGTTCATTCGTGCACCTAAATCAGCTCTAGCATTGATTACTTTGTCAATGCTGCCGTCTAATGTACCAATACTATTTTCAATTTCCGTTTGATTGTTTTGATCAAGGGCAGTAATGAATTCATCAATTTTTCCAAACAAGTCAGCATTGAATATTTCTGAGCCTGCTACATTTGCTTGAAGCTTTGTCCCACTTGAAACTTCAATCATGACTGGACTGCCATCTTGATTAAAGGTTAACCCACCATTTACCTCATCCATCGTAATCGGTTTTGCATCCGTCTTTGTACCATTAAAAATATACTTCCCATTTACGTTTGTATTAGCAATATCAATGATGTGTTGTTTTAACTGCTTTACTTCTTTCATGATATTTTCACGTTGTTCTGGTCCATACGTATCATTACTAGCTTGGACCGCCAATTCACGCATTTTTTGTAAGGCTTGTGTTGCTTTATCCAAAGCTGCATCTGAACTATCCATCCAAGTATGAACCTCGTTCGTGTTACGCTGAAATTGTTCAACTTCGATAACCTGGGAACGGTAATTCATACCTTTCATTGCGATAACAGGGTTATCAGAAGGTCGGTTTATCTTTTTGCCTGTTGAAAGTTGTTCTAGGTATGTCCCCATTTTAGAATAGCTATTGGATAGGTTATTTAGCATATTACTCGATAACATTCCTTGTGTAATTCGCATTTCTTACCCTACCTTCCTACAATACCCAAATTGTTAATAATTCGATTTAATAATTCATCTGCAGCTGTTAAACTACGCGCAGCCGCATTATACGCATGTTGAAATTTAATTAAATTTGCCATTTCTTCATCAAGTGACACAGAACTTACAGACATTCGTTGGTTTTCCACTTGTGATTTAAGAATAGAAGTGTTTTCAGCCATACGATTCGCTTCTTGTGCATTAACACCTAAATCCCCTATTAAGGATTCGTAAAAAGATTTCACAGATGTATTCTCACCAAGATCGGCCAACGGTGTTTCAAATACATCTGCTAAAGCTGCTGCGTTAGCACCGTTTCCAAGATCCCCCTCAACTCCTGCGGTAGGATCTAAGTCTTCACTAGCGGCAATTAAGTCAGGGTTTTCGATAATATCTGGATTTACTGTTATAGTTCCCGCAGTAATTGATCCTCCTGAAGTTGAAGTGAAAAATGCTACACCAGCATTACCTTCTAAATCTACACCCTCACCGTGCACACGGTTAAACTCCGTGGCAAACTCAAGCGCCATTTTATCCAAATTTGCTAGTATGTCTGTATATGTACCTTTTAAAGAACCATCAGCACTTTCATAACCATACGAATCGATAAAGCCTTTCAGTGAGCCAGTCACTTTCGTAAAGTCGATAGCTGTACCTGTACCATTAACTATTTCTCCTGTACTTTCATCCACCTGACCAACGGTAATACCTGTCACCACTTTAGAAGCAGTATCAGAATAAGATACCGAAAACGCTTGATGTGTACCGGTTGTACCATCTACTAGTTTTATAGGTTCACCGTTCACTTTCAATGGTTCGCCTGTACTATCAACTAATTTAATTGTAGCAACACCATCAGCAATTGCTAACGAACCGTCGCTACTTTTAGAATAATCAACTTGGATACTAACAATACTCGATAATTCATCAATTAATCGGTCGCGCTCATCGTATAAGTCATTTGGCAAATAGCCATTCGTTTCAATATTTTTAATTTGTTGATTTAATGCATCCACTTGACTAATTAACGAATTGGCGTCCGTGATAGATACATCTATCTGATTATTTAAATCTTCTCGCATGGAGTTTATGGAATCAGAGAAATAATTAAACGTCTCTGCCACTGCAAGTCCCCGTTGGGCTGCTACAGATCGTGCTCCAGAATTCTTAGGGTTAACTGATAAATCTTGAAGTGATTGCCAAAAATGGTCCATCGTCTTTGCTAAACCATTTTCAGACGGTTCATTAAGTAGCCCTTCCATACGACTAAGAGCACTTGAAACAGTCGAATAGTAACCTGCCTTACTATTTTCCTCGCGAAATTGATAATCCAAGTATTCATTTCTAATTCGCTGTACAGAACCAGCTTGAACTCCTGTTCCTATTTGCCCTGGTATTTGAGGACGATTTCTGGATACAGTAGGGAATGGTGTTGTTGTTTCAAAATTCACGCGTTGTCTTGTATAGCCTGGTGTATTGGCATTGGAAATATTATGACCTGTAGTATATAAGGCTGACTGTTGAGCAAATAAAGCTTGTTTTGCCATCTCTAGACCGTGAAAAGTACTCATTCAAATAATCTCCTCTCAAGGGAAAGCGTTATGCTTTGGAATCAAATACCGATCGTTTCGTTGATTCCGTATCTTTTTTGTTTCCATAATTTAGTTTATTAATCGACGGATTCATCAAATCCAATGACAATTCAACAAATTGTAATGACTGATGTATAAGCGCCTGATTCAGCTGTTCTTGACGCTTAAGGTTTGTTACAGCATTTGTTAATCTAGTTGTCACTTCCGCTAATACCGCTTGCTGATCTTTATCTGCTAGGTGCTCTAACATTGTTGTTATGGTATGATCATCCGTTTGTATATCATTTGTTCTAAACCACTCTTCTACTTCGTTTAAGCGTGCAGTTTCTAGTTGTTCCAACGCTTGTACATGCTTTCGTTCTTTAACTAGTAGAGATTGTAGTTTGTCCATATCGCCATCTTTAATCGTGACAGTTTTTTGTTCTGAAACCGATAAAAGACTTTCATGTAACATGACAAGCTTTTCTAACGATTGAATAATAGTTTCTAGGGACAAAATTTCGTCCTCCTCTATAGCTCTATTGTTGTTTCGTCCAGAAGGATATCATTTTTTGAGCTGTTTTTTCATAATTCACCTTATACTCGCCAGATTCAACTGCATTCTTGATTTTTTGAACGTATTCAGCGCGTTCACCACTAATCTTTTCATTACCTTGTAGTTGTTTAGCTTCATTTGATATCTGTAATTGATCTTTACCAATCAATTCTTTATTGACGTCTACTTTTTTTTGAATTTGATTTTTGTATGGATTGAAATTTGTATGGTTCGTTCCATTAATTTTCATACTATCTCTCACCTCTTTTTTTGTTCTTATACCCGTTAACTTTCCAGTTATATCTTATATCGGTTGATTCTTAAAAATGTAAAGGAGATTAATTATCCTTCTTGAAAGAATAATAAATAGCCGATTGTTTGTTTTCCTCGTCTGCCAGTCTCGTTGCCCGCTCTTCCTTGCGTGTTTCACTATCGAGATCACGCTGTAAAGCTTCTGAACACTTGGCACAAATTTTCCCAGAATTGATTATTCTGTCACACGTTTCACATTGGTAGCCAAGCTTTGGAAATTGAGAGGTTAAAAGACGTTTCTCTTTAATAAACTTTGTAATCGTCTTCTCGCTAACACCAGTTTCTTCCACGATGTCCAATAATGTTGCTTCTCTGTTTTTTCTCATTCGTAAAAATTGACTAACCGTTCTAAATGCTTTTTCCTCTTCATCAAAGCAGTTCCTACAAATATCACGAATTGTTTTTACGAACAATTCATCACAGCGAGTGCAATTTGCTAATTCACCCATTTATAATTCTCCTCATCATCCATTAGTATAACATACAGAACCTATCCTCTGATTAATGTCAACGCATACACAAAAGGACATCCCGCTTCCCTTAAAAGCGTTGCTGCATGCCGTAACGTTGTACCTGTCGTATATATATCATCGACAAGAAGAACTGATTTATTAACTGTTTCAGTTAGGAAAAATGGATTTTTAGACATCACTCGCTCTTTGCGCGTTTTTTTCGATTGTTTTTCACTATGAATACGTGTCAAAAGCTCTTTGGTTTCAATTGGTAAAAAATTCGCAAGCATGGTTGCTTGGTTGAATCCACGTTCACTCAACCGTTCCTGACTTAATGGAATAGGAACTGCCACCATATCCGTGGATAGTTTCCCAAAAATAGTATGAAAGTGATCTTTAAATAAAGGTTTAAATACTTCGCCCAAACAATAATCGCCACGGTATTTCCACTTCGTTACCACCTCTTTTATATAGGGGTTATAAGAAAAAATGGAATGATTTCTAACGATAACGTCTTCTTCGAAATGATTTTTCCACTTTATACAATCTAAGCACGTGGTGTCTTCAGTAGGTCGACTACATATTGAACATCGCGCTCCACTGATTACGTTCAGTCTCTCTTCACAATTCATACAAAGTGCTATTTTCCTTGGCAATAGGATAAAATTACTCCACGTCATAGTAGGAATTATTTCTTCATCACACCACAGACATTCCATTAACTAAAACCCTCCTCTTTTGTTCATTAACTTAATGGATTTTATTGCACGGATTATTGCGTTCGTTTTCCCATCATGAAAAAACACCACTTCACCTGTTGGATCGTCAAGGCTCCGGCCAGCTCTACCAGAAATTTGTACTAACGCAGCTTCATCAAAAACTTCATGACCAGCATCGATTACAGCAACATCAACAGAAGGAAAGGTTACGCCACGTTCCAATATTGTGGTTGTTATTAGCATGGAAGTTTCCTTTTTTCGGAACTGCATTACTTTCTCTTCTCGATCCGTGTCCGATGCGTAAACAGTAATTAAATCGTTCTCAGATGAAATCACACCATTTGCAAGGAGTATTTTTAGCAATCTTTCTCGCATTCGTGTTGCAAGTTTAATTGTAGGGACAAAAATTAAGAGTTGACGATCTGGATTAGCTCGTAATCCTAGCCAAGTAAAAAATGCTTTTGGTGGGATGTTTTCTTGCAAGTTTTTTCTTAATGAAAAACTCATTTTCATGGTTGGAACAGGTAGCGGGTTACCGTGAAATCGAACTGGCACAAAAGTGTGCGGCAGCTTGTTGCTAGCAATTCGTTTTTGGTGGTTTTTACGTGGAGTAGCAGTTAGGTAAATCGTTGTACTATTTTTCTTTACTGAACGAGCTGTAGCGTATGGCAATGAAGGATCCGCGTGAAATGGAAATGCGTCGACCTCGTCTATAATCATTACATCGAATGCGGTTTGAAAACGAAGAAGCTGATGTGTTGTGGCTAAGATTAGTTGTGCTGTACCATCATTGTCTTTACTACCTCCATATAATCCTTGGATAGGTATGGACGAAAAAGCGTCACAAAATCGTGGCAACAATTCCCGGACAACATCAGCACGTGGTGTAGCTAAACATATCCTCTTGCCACGCTTTAATGCCTCTGTTATACCTTGATACAGCATTTCCGTTTTCCCTGCACCACAAACTGCCCAAATAAGCTGTTCTTTTTCCTGCTTGATAATTGCTTGGGTGATTCGTTCACTTGCGAGCAGTTGTCGTTCTGTAAGTTCTCCACTCCAAGTACAAGGGTTTTCATGCTTCGGCCAATTAGGAACCTCACCTGTCCAGTTATACAATGGCTCGCATTCGATAACTCTGCCCATTTCGATACATTTACGGCAGTAAACGTGTTCGCTATTACAATAGTGACAGGGTAGAAAACCGAATAAGGAGCGTTTTGTATTATTACATCGTTTACATTGAAAAGAATGAAAAATTTTAGTGATGGAAGGAAGTGCAGTGAACTTCTTTTGTGATAGTAGCTGTTGGAAGGATTGTTCATCAATTGAAATTTCATTACGCAATAATAGCTTTCCAGTGTAACGCTTTATAAGGAGAGAGGAATCAGAGGGGGTTAATGTCAACTATTTACACTCCAATCTAGTGTAGAGCTATCGCATGATAGCTCTACTAAATTATTATTTCGTATACCAACCAATACCAATAGAACCTTGTCCTAAATGAGTACCGATAACCGGGCCAAAATAGCTGATCTGACAATCTAACGTAGGATGCTTTCGCTCCAGATCATGTTTTAAATCTTTCGCCCCTTGTTCACAATTACCATGAATAATTGCCACTTTTAGCGGTTTTCCTTTATTGATATCTTCCTCAAGTAAACCAAGAATTCGATTAAGTGCTTTTTTGCGGGTTCGTATTTTTTCAAAGGGAACAATCTTTTTGTCCACAAAATGTAAAATCGGTTTTACTTGCAACAAGCTTCCTACAAATGCCTGGGCACCATTTAGTCTGCCACCCCGTTGTAAGTTGCTTAGATCGTCAACCATAAAATAAGCACGCATCGTTTCTTTCATTTGTTTAAGACGGGTGATAATTGATTCAGGAGTAGCATTTTCTTTAGCCATTTTAGCTGCTTCTAACGCGTAAAAGCCTTGTGGTAGACAGCTAATTTCCGAATCAAACGGGTATACTGTGATGCCATCAACCATTTCTCCGGCACTAACAACTGCTTGGTATGTTCCACTTATGCCGCTTGATAAGTGGACTGAGATTACTGCATCATATTCAGTTGCAAGTTCTTCTAATTTTTCAACGATATAACCAATTGAAGGCTGTGACGTTTTTGGTAAGTTCTCTGCATTTGCAACCATCCGGTAAAACTCATCAGTAGTTAAATCTATTTCTTCTTGATAAGAGACTTCGCCAAAAACAACACTAAGTGGTACCATATGTATCGATTCGTTTTCCCGAATATCTTTCGGAATGTATGCTGTACTATCTGTCATGACAGCAACTTTCATATATATTCACCTCTATTAAAAATCATCCAACACTATACTATCTTCTTTTATTATATCTTACATGAATGATAGTGAAATTGCACCTTCAAAATAGGTATGTTAATTACTGTTGCATATTTCTATTTGTATACTCTCGCGCAGTCGCTTTCACCACAGCGGTGTGTTTCAATAAGTAAAAATATGCCCTGACACATGATGTATCAGGACATAATAGGAATTACAGTTTAGTTGAGGAACAAAAACAAATTGTTTGTATTAAATAATCTCTACCCATCCTTTTCGGATTGCAGCTACAACGGCCTGGGTTCGGTCATTCACATTCATTTTTTGAAGGATATTACTAACATGGTTTTTCACTGTTTTTTCACTGATATACAATGAATCCGCTACACCGCGGTTACTTTTTCCTTCAGCCAATAACTGTAATACTTCACATTCGCGTCGTGTTAACAAATGCAATGGTTTACGATAATCGGCTCCTATATCAGATCGGTTTGCGGGAGCCTCTTTAGCTAATCTACGAAATTCTTGAACAAGATTATGCGTCACACGTGGGTGGAGATAAGATCCTCCTTCACTTACCACTTTGATTGCTTCGATTAGTGCATCTGAATCCATTTCTTTCAACAAATAACCCTGTGCTCCAGTTTTTAATGCATGCGTAACGTAACTTTCATCATCATGAATAGATAAAATAATCACCCGTGTATCAGGGTAATGTCTAACTAGATTTGCAGTAGCCTGCACCCCATTCATATCGGGCATATTTATATCCATCAACACAACGTCAGGCTTATGCTTAGCCACTAATTGCGCTGCAACGTTCCCATCATCACCTTCTGCGATTATTTCAAAAGAAGATTCAAATTCTAGTATTCGCTTAACCCCTTCACGAAAAAGTTTATGATCATCTATTAACACAATTTTTGTAAGGTCTTTCTTTACCATCATATTTGTTCCTCCTACAATGAATTCTGTGACTAGCTTCAGCTACTACTATTAAGCAGTTGCCTTCACTTTTCTATTTCTTATCTATCTTTCCCTATTACATAGATGATTTCATTTTTCTTTTTATATCGGTATATCACCAGTATACATAAAGTTTTGTTTCCATGGACTAGGAATTATTTCCTAACTTTCCTAAGTCTGATAATTCTGATTAAAATAATTTGGTGAAAACCTATCTTTCTTTATGTGAAACGCTAATAAAAATAGCGGTACCTTCATTAATGATCGAGTTAATCTTAAATGTTCCGTCAAGCATGTCAACTCTCTCTCGCATACCAATTAACCCAAATGAATTATCCGTTTTTATGTTAGGATCAAAGCCTCGGCCATTATCCTTGATTATCATTACTAAATTATTTCGTTTCATTTCCAATTTAACAACTATATGTGTTGCATCTGCATGCTTGATTGAATTTTGGACAGCTTCTTGTACTAATCTAAAAAACGCTACTTCATACTTTTGATTAAACCGTTGTTCTTTTCCAATAGAAACAAATTCAATTTTAATCCCCGTATATTCTGCAACGTTAGCAATATATTTTTTTAAGGTAGGCGCTAAACCTAAATCGTCTAGAGCCATTGGACGTAGGTCGTAAATAATTCTACGTACCTCGTATAAAGACGACCGAACCATCTTACGCATGGTACTAATTTCTTTTCTTACATGATCGATATCACCTTCGCGAAACGTCCGATCAACTATCTCTGAACGAAGTAAAATATTTGCAAGCATCTGGGCTGGTCCATCGTGAATTTCCCTTGAAATCTTTCTTCGTTCTTCCTCTTGAGCTTCAATTATTTTTAAACCAAACTCATGTTTTTCTTTTGCATTTTCAATCAATTCGTTTACTTGCCTAAAGTCATCGTTTAAATAGGTTAGGATTACCGTAATTTTCCCAGCCAATCCCTCCGCACGTTCAATTGTTTGATCTAATACGAGTAAGCGTCGTTCCAAATCGTCTCGCTTTGCTCGTAACGCTTTTTCTTGCTGTTGTAACATTGCGAGGTCTGTCTGCATGGCATGGGTATTTTCATAGACTTGGCGTATTTCCTGCTCGGAATAGTTTTCAAAGTATTTACTAACCTCTGACAGCTTTTTTCTGGAAAAACGAACCTTTTGTTCAAGCTGTTCCCCGTTATTGATATGCTCAATGACTTGATTCTTCGTTTCTAGTAATTCTTGCGTTAGTAATTCATATTCTTTACGAGATTCTTCACTGATATTAAAAATCTCGTCCTTGCTGTTTTCAACAACTTCAATCATCTCATCAATAATTCCATCCAAAGCTTTTTCAGATTGTTTTATTACCATTTTTTTCACCAACCTATGTGTATATACATTCGAGATTCATTACTTTTTTAATAGGGTCTTTTATCACACTTAATGGTATATTATTCTTTTTTCTAGTAAAAAGGTATAGGTTTTAACTTCCAATTCTTTATTTCCGTCTATACCCGCTTTATAATAATGTTAACCAAGGAGGTTAAATTACGTTATGCTTTCTAATTATTATACCATTAAACAAGAAGGAACAAGTCAAATTGTCATTCAAAAGTCCCGATTTATTGGATATGTGAAACGGGTGGAAACGGAAGAGAAAGCTCAAGCATTTATTGAGGAAATAAAAAGTAAACATAATGACGCAAATCATAATTGTTCTGCGTATATGATTGGCGAACATGACCAAATACAAAAAGCAAATGATGACGGCGAACCAAATGGTACAGCCGGAGTCCCCATTCTAGAGGTAATAAAAAAACAACAACTAAAAGATACGGTTATAGTGGTTACTCGTTATTTTGGAGGAATAAAACTAGGCGCGGGTGGATTAATTCGTGCTTATGGTGGAACTGCTTCTGAAGTAATTAAGGAAACTGGTGTTGTGGAGAGGCAGTTAATGCAAGGTTTTTTAATCACAGTCGATTATGGTCTAATTGGAAAATTAGAAAACGCATTTCGTACCTCTGACCACGTTTTAGCCAAAATCGATTACCTTGACCAAGTAATTTTTCATATGTATGTAAAAACAGAAAGAGTAGAAGAATTCAAGACTTGGGTCATTGATTTAACAAGCGATCAGGCGAAATTAGAGGAAAATGACTATAAATACGTTGAGATAGATGTACACTAAAAACCAGTAGAAGAGGTAATGACTCTCTTTATAAAATTTGTTCCTGAGTAATGAAGGTAAGGTTACGAGTCGACAAATTGAAATGAACGGACGTCAGGTACCTTATTCGAGCAAAATTGAGCCAATTGCGCCTGTAAGCGGACACAGGATGCGGTATTTAGTAAAATAAGCCCGATTTATCCAGTTTTTAGCTAAATAACGAATCCTGAGTCCTCTTAACTCCAAAAATAGGGGTGAAAAGTAAAAATAAAGGCGTCTGTGTCCGCTACTGAGTAGTCTCTAGCCTAACTATGACAGATGAAATACATCGCATTTATACCTTTATTTTCGTTAATGCCATTTCATCAGCAACAACGGTTACGTGGGGATGCCTCTGTAGTATAGATGCAGGAAAACTTTCCTGTATTTCTTCGTTGATGAAAGAATGCATTGCATCCGCTTTTCTTTCTCCTGATACAAGAACAATAATTTCCTTGCTTTTCATAATTGTATCAATGCCCATCGTGATTGCTTCTTGTGGTACTTCATCGATACTGGAAAAAAATCTAGCATTTGCCCTACGTGTTGATTCAGCTAGTTTTACGATATGCGTTCTACTGCTAAAGGATGTGCCTGGCTCATTAAATCCAATATGTCCATTTGTACCAAGCCCTAAAATTTGTACATCAATATGACCATTTTCACGGATAAGCGTTTCATAATCGGTACACTCTTTTTTTATATTACTTGTATTCCCATTCGGAACATGTACATTTTTACTTTCAATATCAATATGTTGAAAAAAATGCTCGTGCATATAAAAATGATAGCTATTTGGATCTGTTTTTGGTAATCCGATATATTCGTCGAGATTAAATGTTGTTGTTTGTTTAAATGATAGATTTCCAAGATTATATGCATGGATCAATTTTTTATATAGTCCTTCAGGGGTCGAGCCAGTTGCTAAGCCTAGTACAGGATTTTTCAACTGATTCATTTTTGTTATTAGGATATTACAAGCCATTTCACTCATTTTCACGTAATCGTTGACCCTGATTATTTTCACTAGGCTGAAACCTCCTTGTACGCAATAGTTCCACGGCAAATGGTATAAGAAATGTTTAATGAATCGTCTATTAATAACAGATCGGCGTCCTTTCCAACTGCAATACTTCCTTTTCTATCGAAAATTCCAATCTGTTTTGCTGGATTAATAGAAGCCATCGTAATCACATCCGTTAGCGTTACTCCTGTCAGTTGAAGCATGTTTTTGACACCATCGACCATTTTTAAGATGCTTCCAGCTAATGTTCCATTGTTTAATAATGCCCGGTCCTCTGACACAGTAACTTCTTGCCCACCTAGCTCGTAGTTACCAGCTTGTAAGCACTTTGCACGCATTGCATCCGTTATAAGAATCAATCGTTCACTGCCTACATTATCATAAATAAGTTGAAGCATCTCCATTGAAACATGGATTCCATCTGCAATTAATTCAGCACGTAATTCCTTTAATTGGAATACCGACCCTACAACCCCAATGTCACGATGATGGATTCCGGACATGGCATTGCATAAATGTGTAACTTGATCTACACCATACTCAATTGCCTGTTTCATCGTAGCAAAATTGCAATCGGTGTGACCGGCTGAAACATTTACTTCTGCCTGTTTTGCTGCTTTTATAAAAGCACCATCTAAATCGTGCTCAGGCGCCATTGTAATGGTCTTAATTTTATTGTTTGATAACTTTTGCCATTCCTGAAAAAGATTACAATTTGGTCGTAAAATATGGTGAACTGGTTGTGCACCTGCTTTACTTTCTTCGATAAACGGTCCTTCTAAATGGATTCCTACCACTTCAGCAAAACCCGGTTTATTTGTATAGTTAGAGACATTCTCAAGTACAGCCTCAATTGATTCTTTTGGTTGGGTAATCGTTGTGGCTAAAAAGCTAGTCGTCCCCTCTTTAGGTAAAACTTCAGCAATCGTATCGAGAGCAACCTCTGTCGCATCCATCACATCAGCACCGTTAGCTCCGTGAATATGTCCATCGATAAAGCCTGGAAGCAAGTTTTTTCCCTTTCCATCAATGACTACTGCATTTTGTGGGAAAACTTCTGGAGTTTCATCCTTTTGATAGATTGCACGGATTTTTGAATTTTTCACTACCAAACAACCTTGTTCAATTATCGTTGTTTCCATGTATAGGGTCGCATTATGAATGATTAATAGTTCAGCTTTATTCATCACCAGTCAATCCTTTCTATTCTGTTACGTTAGCACACAAACATATAGTTGTCTATACATTAAGGTATGTGTATACAACCCTAAGCATGTTTGTTAAAATCAATATAATTTACAGGTTCGGAAGGAGATACACATGATTAACAAAAATTCGCCTTTACCAATCTATTATCAACTTGAAGAGAAAATACGATTACTTATTCAAACAGAAGAATTAAAGCCGGGTGAGTTGTTACCATCAGAACGGGAGTATGCAGAACGGTATAATATTAGTCGTATGACGGTTAGACAAGCTATTACCAACCTTGCTTCTGAAGGATTGCTTTATCGTCAAAAAGGGCGTGGCACATTTGTTTCTGAAAAAAAGTTCGAACAGGATTTGCAAGGGTTAACAGGCTTTAGCGAGGATATGCGAGAAAGAGGATTAACACCGTCCAATCAATTAATTAGTTTTCAACTACTAGAAGCAAGTGAACGAATTGCTAATATCTTACAATTGAAAATTGGTGAAAAAGTTTACGAGATTAAACGTATCAGATATGCCAACGAATCCCCTGTCGCAGTGGAAACCATATATACACCGCAACAAATCGTTGGGGGATTGACAGCAAAAAATATTGAAGAATCGTTCTATGATTATATCGAATCAAAACTAAATCTCTCAATTGGTTATGGTGATCAACTAATCGAGTCAGCATTAGCAAATGCATTTGAAATAGAACACCTTCATGTAAATGAAGGCGATCCTATTTTGTTAATGCAACGTACAAGTTATCTTGATGATGAAAATGGCACTCCGCTAGAATATGTAAAATCTGCTTACCGAGCAGATAAATATAAATTCAAGCTGCAGATGCGTAGATGATGCAAGGCTTATCCACCGATATGTGTCGGTGGATAATTATGAAATTGGACGATATCTTGTCCAACCTTTATTCTTATGTCGATACGTAACCCATCCGAAGATAAGAAGCCATGCAAGGAATGCACCAAACATATCAAGTCCAACATCACCAATGTAAGGAGTCCGATTTTGCGTAAAACCTTGATGGATTTCATCTGATATCGCATAAAAACTTGTTAAGATATACGAAGCGCCTAGACTTGCTTTAAATGAAATTCGTAGCGTTTTTTTACAGGCAACATAAAATAAGCACATGAGAATAAAATAGACCGTGACATGCGCACCTTTTCTCACAAAAAACTCTACGAATCCCTCAATGCCTAAAGCCGCGACACTTACTTCGGATTGATGATAGGTAAATACAATGTTGTCAACAAAAGGAGTCAGAAACGAAAAATTAAGATATTCCGATAAAAATGGTTTGATATCCTGTTCTTGATATGGTGTCGCAGAAGAATAAAAAATGACACCCATCCATGCAATTGGAAGTAACCAGTATGTATACTTTTTCATGAAAAATTCCCTCACCTTACTAATTTTGTGCATGAAAAAACCGTATGCCAATTCAGCTCTACGGTCAAGACAAAAATTCAGTTATTCTTGTTTTTTTCTCCATTTATTGAATTCAAGATATTCTTTAAACTGTTCCTTTGATACCCCTGATTCCATTGCTTCTTGCACAATTTTTAACCACTCGTCATCCAATTGTTCATCTATATTAGTAGTTTGATCATCACGTAGTATATCGTTAACAGTGACACCTAATACAGCACCGACTTTTTCAATAAACTGGATCGATGGGTTCGACTGGAGATTCCGTTCTATTGAGCTTAGATATGACTTAGCCACTCCAGCTTTTTCCGCAAGTTCAGATATAGACATATTTTTATCTTGGCGCAGTTGTTTTATTTTTTCACCGATCAAGAGACACACACCTACCTTTAGTGAAAGTATATCACAAAAAAGTGTGTGGTTCTATATAAAGCACAACTTTAATGATTAATAGTTTCATCTTTTTTTGACTCGCTTAAAAACGACCTAACCTCCTCTGTTGTTATTCCAATCTTTTTTGCCTCCTGTAACAACTTAACCCATTCGCTATCAAGACCTGTCTGCTTCACTATTTTTATCATTGTTAGCCCCCATTTAGTGTTCCAGGTAACCCAGCCGCCGTAGCATTAACGCCGTAGACCTGTGATTTTGCGCCCTTACTTTTCAATAAGTTTGCCCTTTTCTGAGGAAACAATTTTTACTACTACTATTGTACTATATGCTTCCCAATTATAGGGTGTCTTGTTTTGTCATATTGCTACTAGTTTTGTAAAGAATAATTAGAATTTATGAAAAATATGTCCTTTGAGCGCTATTCCAACCGTTTCCTTCGATAACTCAATAGCGTGATACCACTTATTGTAATTAGCACAATTCCAATTAATAGATACGTAAACATTGAACTTGCTGTATCCGGCAAAGTGTTACCAAACCCTCCACTTGCAGCAGTTGCAGCGCCTGTTGTGTAAAGACGTAATTGAAATTCAGCCTTCAATGCCTGATATTCATTACCTAAACTTTCAGGAATATCTACTCTAAAATCTAGTTCATCCACTTCGCTTGCTTCGATTGTCCGCATTTCCAGTTCTGTGAATTCACGTAGTTTTCCTTCGTATAACACCTGATCGTCTAATTCAACTTTCAACAACAGTTGATTATAAAATTTTTCAGAACCGCTTAAGAACGCACTGCTCATACCATATTCAGCACTTGTTTCTCCATTATTAGTGACCGAATATGTCTTCGTTACCCAGTCTCCAGGTTTCAAGTTTTCCACATTAAAAAGTATATCGTTTGGCATTCCGTCGATAGCTACCTCTCCACTTGTAGCAGATACCGATGCAATTGGTATAAAAAATATCGTCGTAACCAAAATGAAAGAGAATATAAGTGTATACCAACGACGTTTATGATTCATCTGTATCACCCTCATTTACTTCAGAGTCAGGGACTTCCTCTTTAACTGCTTTTGTTTCTATCTTTTTCTGCTCTTCTTTTGGTTTCGATTCGTTTGGTTGTTTTGTTTCTGGTGGTACTTGTTCAGTCTCTTTTGGTTCCTGATTTGTTTCTGAAGTTTCTTCTGTTTGTTCAGGTTGTGGCTCTTCTTCTAAAGGTGGTTCAGTTAAAGTTTCCTGTTCTTCTTTGGTTCCTTCATTATTTTTTGAGGAATTCTCTTTGCTCTTTTTCTCGTTCTCATTTCCAGATTTTTCGGTACTATTATCTTTCACAGTTTCAGAGGTATTCTCCTGATTCGTACAATCTCCCTTCTTCACTACTTCAATTGTTTCACTCCAAGGATTTACGTCTTTATTTTCATTATTACCATTATCTGGCCCTGGATGCCCTGGACGTTGATATGCTTTAAATTTATAATTCCCAAGCTTTGATGTTTCATAAGAAAGTATGGTAGAATCCCCACTATCTAGAGCCTCAATAACTCCCTGACCTTCAGGAAGATCTAATTTTATTCCTCCCTTTTCCTCCTTAGGATTTCCATCCTCGGAATACCAAACTTCATACGTACTAGGACCTTCCATATCCCTATCACCAACATTTTTTAACTCAACTTTGATTTCTTGAGTTGGTCCACATGTTTCAACCTGTCTGTCTTTACTTTCTGCAAATTCCAAAGAACTCTTATCCCATGTATCTTCTGGTGGTTGTTCATCATCCCATTCACCAACAGTAATTTTTCCTTGAACCATCACAACATCATTAAAATAAGCCCGTGTATCTGACGTAAAAAAGACTGCTGAAAGAATGATCATATACCAAATGAACGCTACTTTTACAGCATTAATAATCAAATAGTACTTTGATCGAAATTTTCTAACCCGCTTACTGCGCACAAAAGTTCACCTCTTTACAAATCAAATTTTCCTTGCAATGTATTCATATATTGTAAATAAGAACATACTTAATATTGAAGGTAAGCATATGTTCGTTTTAAGGTTCAGTGTGTTTGTTATTAAGAACGTTAATTTGATTATAATTCAATATGCCAAGTTCCAAAACCTTTGTATTTACTTAAATAAACGTTATAACGAACAATTTACTTCTGTTTTTACGCATTTACTTCATTTTACTTAGCTTTTTATATTTTTTATAACGAACAATGCGATGTATAATAAGTGCATCACATTTCGAGGTGAGATAATGAAAAAAGTAGCAATTACTCTTCTATTGATTGGCATAGTTTTCTTAAGTATCGGTTCCTACCAATGGTTTCATACAGAATCTGCACAAAAGGATAGTCTTGCTGAAGCCCATGCTTTGTTAGCAAACAACAAGCAACTACCAACTGCGGAAGAAACGGTGGACGATCAAGATAAAAAGAAACCAATACAAAAAAAGGTCTTTACTCCTCAAACTGGTGATACTGTCGGAATCCTTTACATAGAAAGACTGGATGCGGAGTTACCAATTGTAGAAGGAACGGATGAAGATGAACTTGCAAAGGGTGTCGGCCATTATAAAGGTACAGCATATCCGCTTGAAAATGATCAAATTGTACTATCGGGACATCGAGATACAGTTTTTCGCAATATGGGAGAATTGCAACTCGGAGATACTTTAACTATTCGATTACCATATGGCGAATTTTCTTATGCCATAACAGAAACGGAAATTGTTGATGCGGATGATCGAACGGTCATTGCTTCTACTGCACCAAAAGAAGTTTTAACCCTTACAACCTGTTATCCATTTTCATTTATCGGAGATGCACCGGAACGGTATATAATAACTGCTCTTCCGATTGAAACTGTCGAATAAAGTGCAAAATTATGGACGAGATATTTATTGACATTTTTCGTAAAACAAATACAAATTCTAGTATAATATTACTAAAATTGATAGACGTAACCAATTCAATTCGTTATAATTTAACCATGTATTGACTATTTTGCAATGATTAGAAAACTTGGCGCTAAGCTCTAATGGCGAAAGCCTTATTTGCATTTATACTGATACCTAAAAGATTCAATCTTTTCCAATCAGTGTAATGAAAGTGTCCACGTTTAGTACTACTAGATTACGCCGTTTATTAACTAAAAAGTCAAGCTTATTAAAGGATTATTAGAGGAGAATTATATTGGTTACTAGAACTGAAAAACGTCAAACAAAGAAAAAACGAAAATGGCCATATTGGGTTGGTGGAATCGTTTTATTACTGATTTTAGCTGGAGGAACGTATTTTTACTATTTATATGACAAAGTGGAAGACACGGTGGCGACCATGCATGATCCACTTTCACGCGATAAAGATCCAGAGCGACAAAAAGAACTTGAATCGATTGTTCAAAACGAAAAATCTATTAACATATTATTGCTTGGAGTCGACCAACGGGAAAATGATGTAGGTCGATCTGATACGATGATACTAATGTCACTAAATCCGGTTACAAATAAAATGATTATGCTAAGTATTCCTCGTGACACGTATGTAAATATTCCAACGGTTGGTATGGATAAAATTAATCATGCATATGCTTTTGGTGGGGTTGATTTATCCGTTAAAACAGTGGAGAACACGTTTGATATTCCTATTCATTTTTATATAAAAGTAAACATGGAAGGATTTAAGCAAGGAATTGATGCAATCGGGGGCGTAACAGTCACAAATGACGATCCCTTTTCACAAGGTGGAGAACACTTTCCAACGGGATCCATTCATTTAAATGGCGAAGAAGCGCTTAAATATATCCGGATGCGAAAGGGAGACCCACGTGGTGACTTTGGTCGAACTGAACGTCAACGTGCTGTCATAAAAGCAGCCATGGATAAAGCAGCAAGTTTCTCTAGTATTACGAAATTTGGCGATATCTTAAATGTTCTTGGAGACAACGTAACAACCAACTTGAATATGGATAAAATCCAAACGTTATTTACCGATTACCGAGAAACAAGAAGTAATATTAAGACACTTAAAATAAGTGGAGAAGGCCAAACTATAAATGGCATTTATTACTACGTTGTTCCGGAAGAAGAATTTAATCGAATCTCTCAAGTAATTAAAGAGCATATGGAAGCAAAGTAACAAACTAAAAGAAGTCATTCTGTCACTAGAATGACTTCTATCTATATATAAGGTGGGGGTAGTATGAAGAAGTTATTATTTCTAGCGATAGTATTATGTATAGCTTTAGTAGCTTGTTCGAATGAGGAAGTTTCACCGAACGATCGGTTTGAGAAATACGTTAGTAACTGGCAAGACAAAGATTTTTCCAAAATGTATGACATGCTTACAAAAAAAGCAAAGTCTACGTATCCTCCAGAAGAAGCAGTAGATCGATTCACTAAAATCTATGAAGATATAGAAGTAACGGATTTAAACATTTCGTATGAAAAGTTAAACGAAAAAGAGGTAGAAAAGGCTCTTGAAAAAGGGGAAGCTACCTATCCATTTATGGTTGAGATGAAAACAATCGCAGGACCAATAAAATTTGAATATAAAGCACAGCTTGTACAACAAGGTGAGGAAGAAAATAAAAATTGGTATGTGAAGTGGAATCCAGGATTTATTTTCCCTGAGCTAAAAGATGGTGGAGACATCGCAATTGAAACAGAACAGCCAAGACGCGGTGAGATACTTGACCGCAACCGAAATCCACTCGCCATTAATGATATTGTATACGAAATTGGGATTATACCTGAGAAGCTAGCTGGTGAATCTACTAAACAAGAAATTGCAAATATTCTAGAGATGGATGTAGAAACAATCAACGATAAGTTAAGTGCGGATTGGGTAGAACCAAATTTATTTGTACCAATTACGAAACTTCCAACCACTAGTGATAAGTTAGAGAAGTTATGGGCAACTGGAGCAGTCGCTGGTAAAGAAGTAACCGGCCGTGTATATCCTTATGGAGAAGCTGCTGCCCATCTAGTTGGGTACATTGGTAAAATTACTGCTGAGGAACTGGAAAAAAATAAAGATGGTACGTACTCCGCAAATGACATGATTGGCAAACGAGGAATCGAAAAGTTTTTCGATAAGAAACTCCGTGGTCAAGAAGGGGTAAAGATTATTATAGAACAGGAAGACCAAGAAAGTACTATTTTGGCAGAAAAGCCAGTCAAAGATGGGGAAAACATCGTACTAACAATTGATGCTGAACTACAGAAAAATATATACCAATCGTATGACGGTGAATCCGGAACAACTGCCGCTATAAATCCAAAAACTGGTGAGGCACTTGCATTAGTAAGTAGTCCTTCCTTTGATCCGAACGAATTTGTATATGGTATCTCTCAAGCAAGACTGAAAGCATTACAGGAACAACCGGGATTACCGCTAATAAATAAATTTTCGGCTACGTTTGTACCTGGTTCTGTGATTAAGCCAGTCACTGCTGCTATTGGATTGCAAAGCGGTGCCATTGATCCAAATAAGGGAATTGAAATAAATGGACTAACATGGAAGCCAGCCGAAGGTTTTGGAAATTATGAAATCCGACGAGTTTCTGAATCAGATGGACCGGTTGATCTAGCGGACGCTTTAATTCGATCAGACAACATTTACTTTGCTATGCAGACATTAGAAATGGGTGGTAAAACCTTTGTTAACGGTCTTCAAAAGTTTGGATTTGGAGAAGAAATTCCATTCGCCTATCCAATCGAAACATCAACCATTTCTAATGACGGAAAATTAGATGATAAAGTTTTATTAGCCAATTCCGGCTATGGTCAAGGTGAAATGCAAATTAGCGCACTTCACTTGGCAACAACATACACACCACTATTGAATGGTGGTAATATGATTAAACCAATCTTGTTGAAGGATGAAAAAACGGCTCAGGTTTGGAAAGAAAATTTAATAACGGAAGACCAAGCTGCCATTATTCGGGAGACATTACGTAAAGTAGTAACATCCCCAAAAGGAACTGCGAATGGTGCACAAGAAGCTGATTTTCCTATTTCCGGTAAAACTGGTACTGCTGAGTTGAAAAAATCAAAAGACGTTGAAGATGGTCAAGAAAACGGCTGGTTCGTTGCTTATCCTACTGAATCACAAGATATTTTAATTGCCATGATGATCGAGCATACGGAAGATAAGGGTGGAAGTGCCTTTGCTGTAGAAAAAGTTACGAATATATTGAGTGAATATAAGCAATAAAAACAAGCTACTCCAAAAAATGGAGTAGCTTGTTTGTTTATAGCAATTTAACTAGCCTATCAAATTCCTCTTTATCGCGTTTATCAAGTGCTTTATCGATTAAACGCATTATGTTTTCATATTCCAATTCACCAATAATGAGAGCGTTTTCATTTTTTACGTGGCTTTCATCCTCTTTCGTATCGTCTCTATAGTACGGTTTTACAATTTCATTGAGTTGCAATAAAAAGTCAGGAATGGAAACGAGTTCACTCATGGCAACCTGAATAACATCCTTGCCCTTTTGAAAAGCGAACAGTGCGTCAATATTTTCAACCTCTTGTGTACTACGGTTAATTCGAATTTCCTTGGCCTTGGTCGGAACAAACTGGTAAACCTTTTCGTTTATAAAGATTGCAAAATATTGATAAGCCAAAATCACTCGAACATATTCATGATCTGTTTTAATATAATATGGCTTTAACATTTTAACGGTCAACACTTTTCTCCACCTCCTGAATTTTGTTTAATTTAAATTTTCAGTTAATTTATTTTACCTAATTTTTACGAAAAACACAAGAGAAATTATTGTCGAAACGAAAATATTTATGTTCAGTACCTAGCACACTTACACAGTACTAGGTACTAATGGAACGCATAATTATTTAATTAAGTCTATTAATTGGTCTGTCGTACTGCTGAGTTCATCTTCATCAAGTGATTTCATTACGTCTTCGATTTTTTGCTGATAAACCCCTGCTTCTATTAGAAATTCGATTCCTTTTTTCATATAGCTTTTATATTCTCGATTTAAATTATCAATGTTATCCGCGTATTTTTCATCGGTACCAGGTGTAACTAATTCTTCATATAAATCAATAATTTCATCATTTTCTCGTTCAGGAAAAAATTCGTGTGGATCTGTACTGTCAAATATGCAGAAATCTAACTCTCTAACAAGAACCATATCAATACTGTTCGAATCGAAACTACAATGATACAATTCTACCTCATATCCTTCGTTCTTTGCTGCATGTGCAATCTTTTTCATGAAAGTGGATTTCCCAGTTCCTGCACGTCCTTTAATGAAATATGCTTTAGAAACACTCGTAAAAAGCTCTGGAACAACATTAACAACGCCATTCTTGGTATTTGTTCCGAAAAGACGGTGATAAATATAACCCTCCCCTTCATTGTTAGGAGAAGATTGGATAAGCTTATTAATATATGATTCTGCTACTTGATCTGCCTTATCGAAATTCATTTCATTAATGTATATTTTTTCAAGCTCATCATGAACTTTTAAGCCAGTATCGAAAGTGCTGTACGTTTCACTTTTAATCTTATCAATATTCGTAAGTTGTTCACTAAACTCATCTATTTTTCTACTCAAATTAAGCACAGTCACATTATCTTTATTTATGGACCTGGATAAAACAGCTAGGGATTTGTCACGGATAATTACTCCATCCAAAAATTCGTCACCATTTATCCCCTTTAGTATTTCAACTGAATCATTATCAGCAAAATTTTTAATTACACCTTTGATAACTGCAGTCTTGATTGTCTCAGATGGATGATTCAATACAAAAATTTCATCTATATTTGATAAATTCGATTCTGCAAAGCTTATTAGCCCTTGAGCTGTGTGTCCCCAAGCATAATAACGAATAGACAAGCTAACACACCCTTTCGGATTATTTACCTAACCAGTATATGTTAGATGGGCGGATGTGTGATTCATTTATATCTATCCTCTCGGCGATCGCGAAATACCGGAATACGACTTCTCACTTCATCCACTAATTCAAAATCTATTTCTCCATATACAATCTCTTCTGATCCGCTACCTTCAGAAACAATTTGTCCCCACGGATCAATGATTAACGACATCCCGCCAAATTCATTTTTGGGATCAGAACCGCTTCGATTGCAGGCTATAACATAACATTGATTTTCGATTGCACGTGCTTGTAATAAAACTTTCCAATGATCAATTCGTGGCTTCGGCCATTCGGCGACTATATACATAGCTTTTGCACCATTTAATGCTGACTTGCGCATCCACTCAGGAAAACGAATATCATAGCAAATAAATCCGGCTGATGGAATGTCTTCCAACGTGAATTCAGCATTATTCATACCTTCCTCCAAATAAATATGTTCATCCATTAGTTGGAACAGATGTAATTTACTATACTTATGAACTAATTCACCTTGGTTATTCATAACGAGTAATGTGTTTCGTACGCCACCATCTGAACACTTTTCAGCAACAGAACCACCTATTAAATGAATATGATGTTTTACAGCCAGATTTTGTAGAAATTCAATTGACTTTTTGGCTTCGTTATCGGCTATTTCATCGAGTCTCGTTAGATTATATCCTGTCGTCCAAAGCTCTGGTAATATAATAATATCTGCACCATTTTTCGCAGCAGTTTCGATAAAGTTAGTCGCTCGGGAGAAATTAGTAGTAGGATCTCCATATCGAACATCGAGCTGGATCATTGCAATTTTCAAGGCGCTCTCCCCTTTTATCCGTAGTAATCCAATTCTATCATTCCATAAATGATAAAACGAAAAGAAAAACCATCAACACAGTGATGATTTTTCTTCCAATTATATAATTATTTACTTAATTCCGCTCGTTCTTCCTCGGTAAACACACGGGATCTTGTTAAAAATCGTTTACCTTCAGGACCTTCTAGTGAAAACATTCCTCCGCGCCCATCCACAACATCGACGATAATTTGCGTATGTTTCCAGTATTCGTACTGATCCTTTGCCATATAAAATGGTGATCCACCTATTTCTCCGAGTAAAACATCTGATTCGCCTGTGCGAAACTCTCCTCTTGGATAACACATAGGAGAACTACCATCACAGCAACCACCAGATTGATGAAACATAAGATCTCCGTGCGTTTCCTTTAACGTTTCAATGAGCGTTAACGCTTTGTCTGTAGCTATAACTCGTTCAACCATTATTCACACTCCTTCAAGATGAAAAAATGTGCTTCCCGTTCATTTACTTTCTCGTATTCCTTTAGTGTAAATTTATTTTTCGTTTGTCGTGATTGAAATAAATTGTGAACTAGTGATAATTTAAATTTAGCGTCGACCGCTACGGAAAAATACTGCGCTTTCCGTGGGTAGCTGATGAGCCTCCTCGAGCTTACGCTCTGCGGGGTCTCATCTAGGCTTCTGCT